>JACPEI010000021.1 GCA_016183575.1 Nitrosomonadales bacterium
GTGCGCACAGCGCACGCTACCCCCTGACAAATAGGGCACAGCGGCAAAGCATCGTCCGGCCCATCGCAGCCGTTATTTTGATACAGACAAAGAGGCGCAATTCCTTTAATCTGCATACTCCGCAACCCGTACAAGGAGCTCAACATGAAAACCAACGTAGGCAATATAGATCGTATTTTGCGCATCGTGGCAGGTCTGGTGCTCATCGCGCTGGCGGCAACCGGGATAATCGGCATTTGGGGCTGGATAGGCATAGTGCCTTTGCTGACCGGTATTTTCAGGTTCTGCCCGGCATATGCCCTGCTTGGCATGAGCACTTGCCCGATGAAAAAATAATTCCTCGATTGAATATCCACTGCGCCCGATAACTTTTATCGGGCGTTTTTACACCCACGCCGCTCTTCGGCAAGATGTGCATATAATTGACGCATGACTGCCCCGACCCACCTCGACCTGCAAATCTCCGGCATGCACTGCGCGTCCTGCTCGGCGCGCCTGGAAAAAGTATTGAACAAACTGCCGGAAGTGGCGGCCACGGTGAACATCGCCACCGAGAAGGCGCACATCAGCTACAACCCCCAACAAACAGACCTTGCCGCCCTGATAAAAGCCATACAGGGCGCCGGGTTCGATGCGCATCCGTTGCGCGATTTTGCCGCCGAGAAACAGGCGCGTATTGCCGCCTACCGCCGCGAGCAAATGCAGTTTATTGTCGCCGCGCTGCTCACCCTGCCGCTGGTAGTGGAAATGCTGCTGATGTTCATCGGTATTCATGCCATGTTGCCGGGCTGGCTGCAATGGCTGCTCGCCACGCCAGTGCAGTTCTGGAGCGGGTGGCGCTTCTACACCGGCGCGTGGAGCAGCCTGAAGAGCGGCGGCAGCAACATGGACGTGCTGGTCGCGCTCGGCACCAGCGCGGCCTACCTGCTGAGTTGCGCGGTGCTGCTGGCGAATTTTTATGGAATGGGGCTCGATCAGCCGCTCTATTTCGAGGCGAGTGCCACGCTGATCACGCTGATTCTGCTCGGCAAGCTTCTGGAAGCACGCGCCAAGAGCAAAGCCTCCGGCGCGCTGGAAGCGCTGATCAACCTGCAACCGAAGCTGGCGCATGTCGAGCGCGACGGCATCATGCAGGAACTTGCCGTCGAGCAGATGCAGGCGGGCGATATGTTCCTGGTGCGCCCCGGCGAAAGCGTGCCGGTCGACGGCGTGGTGCTGGAAGGTTTGTCCAGCATGGATGAAGCCATGCTCACCGGGGAAAGCCTGCCGCAGGAAAAGCAGCCCGGCGACAAGGTCTATGCCGCAACATTCAACCAGCACGGCCTGCTGAAATGCCGCGCGCTGGCGGTAGGGACGCATACCCAGCTCGCCGCGATCATCCGCTTGGTGGAGCAGGCGCAAGGCTCGAAGGCAGCGATCCAGAAACTTGCCGACCAAATCTCCGCCGTGTTCGTGCCGGTCGTGCTGGTCATCGCGCTGCTGACCCTGGCGGCCTGGTGGCTGTTCGGCGGCGATTTCACCGTCGCGCTGATCAACGCCGTGTCCGTGCTGGTCATCGCCTGCCCTTGCGCACTGGGGCTGGCTACGCCCACCGCCATCGTCGTCGCCACCGGGCGCGCCGCGCAGGCGGGCATCCTGGTCAAGGATGCCGCCGCACTGGAACGCGCGCACAAACTCTCGGTTCTGGTGGTGGACAAGACCGGCACGCTGACCGAGGGCAAACCGAGCGTGACCGACTTGCTGCCCGCATCAGGAATTTCTCCGGACAAATTGCTGCGTACGGCGGCGCTGCTGGCGCAAGGTTCCACGCATCCGCTGTCGCGCGCCCTGCTCGATTACGCCAAAACCCGGCAAGCCGTGCCAGCGCAAACCAGCGGCATCAGCGAAGTCTCCGGCCACGGCCTGCGCGCGGAAATCGATGGGGAGCATTACCTGCTCGGCTCTCCGGCATTCGCTATAAGTGAGGGGGTTGCGATTGATGAGCGGCAGATCCTCGCCCTGCAACAACAGGGCAAGACCGTGATTGCGCTGGCCCGTACCGGCGCATTGCTGGGCTGCATCGCCTTCGCCGATCAACTGCGCGCCGGCAGCCGCGCCGCCGTGGCGCAACTCGCCGCAATGGGCATCCGCGTGGTAATGCTGAGCGGCGACAATCACGCCACCGCACAGGCCATCGCAGCGCAGGCGGGCATCGCGGAATTTCGCGCCGAGGTGCTGCCGCAGGACAAGGCCGCGCAAGTGCAATCGCTCAAAAACACCGTTCGCCCTGAGCCTGTCGAAGGGCTCCCAGAAAGTGCTTCGACAAGCTCAGCACGAACGGATTTTGATTCGCCACCTGGCAAACTGTTGGTCGGCATGGCCGGCGACGGCATCAACGACGCGCCCGCGCTGGCCGCCGCCGATGTCAGCTTCGCGATGCGCAGCGGCAGCGATATCGCCATCGAAGCGGCAGACATCACGTTGATGCGCAACGACCTGGCGGGTGTGGCGGACGCGATTTCGCTGTCGCGCACGACGCTGAGAAAAATCCGCCAGAACCTGTTCTTTGCCTTCGCCTACAACGTGCTGGGCATTCCGCTCGCGATGCTGGGCATGCTCAATCCGGTGATCGCCGGTGCGGCGATGGCGATGAGCTCGGTATCGGTGGTCAGCAACGCGCTGCTGCTGAAACGCTGGAAGCGACAGGCATAAAAAAGCCGGGTACTTCCCGGCTTCTCATCGTGCGTGGTTGGAAAGCACTTGCCAAATGTCCGCACCACCCATTTTCTCGCAGGCATGTTCATCGCGGATGATGGTAAATTCGCTTGAAAACAGAACCTGCTGAAATAGGCTCCTAATGGAGGTGGCCACCACCTTCATCATGCACATGCCCATGTGCCAGCTCTTCCGCAGTAGCCGGGCGCACGCCTGTCACGGTGCAATTGAAGGACAGCGTCTTGCCGGCCAGCGGATGGTTACCGTCCACCGTCACTTCATCGTCGGTCACATCAACCACGGTATAAAGCAAAAAATCTTCTTCATCTTCATCGGAACCTTCAGGAGCGCCTTCGAACTGCATACCGACTGCGACTTCTTCCGGGAAGGCGTTGCGCGCTTCGACTTCGACCAGTTGGTGGTCATATTCGCCGAAGGCATCGTCGGGCTGCAAGGTCACGCTGCATTGATCGCCAACATTCTTGCCGTGCAAGGCTTCCTCGACCAGCGGAAAAATACCGTCATAGCCACCGTGCAGATAGCTGACCGGTTCTTCGACTTTTTCCAGCAGCTCACCTTCGGAGTCGAATAATTCATAGCGCAGGGAAACAACGGTGTCTTTGGTTATGTTCATTTCAGTTCCTTTATCAAATTAAAAATTTCCTGTGCATGTCCATGTGCATGAACACCATACATGACATGGCGCAGCGTACCCTGCTTGTCGATGACAAAAGTGGAGCGCTGAATGACGTGTTTTTTGTGCCCGTCCACTTCCTTTTCAATCATCACGCCGTAGCGTTTGCAGACGCGCGCATCGGGATCTGAGAGCAGCAACACCGACAGCCCATGCTTATCGCGGAACGATGCATGGCTCAAACAATCGTCGCGGCTGATGCCGACCACGATGGTGTCCAGCTTGGCGAGGTCATCATCGAGTTCGCTGAACTCATTGGCTTCCATAGCGCAGCCCGGCGTATCGTCCTTTGGGTAAAAATACAGCACGACATTTTTCTTGCCCTGAAGCGAGGTAAGCGCAAAAGTTTCCATGTCGGCATCCGGCAACTCGAAGTGCGGCGCTTCCATTCCAACGTCAAGATGAACTGATTGCATTAATATTTCCCCCTGTGCGGCATTTTAAACACTTTTCGGCGGCATTATAAAAATTTTTGCGCCGCCGAACCGGACATGAGACGACTATAATTCACTCCGTCAAATATATGCTTCATGCCCATTTAGATTGAACGAACTGCTTTACCTTTGGCATTTGGACGACCCATATTTTTCTCATCTGAATTTCAGGAGCAAATCATGAGTGACGGCACGCTGCAACACATCAGGCTGGACGGTATCGTGGATTACATCGCAGCACTGGATACGCTGTGCAAACTAGCACACCATAATTTGTATTTGTTTGATAAAAATTTCGACGGCCTGGGGTTTAACAGCGAAGCACGCTATGAAACGCTGCGCGGCTTTTTGCTCGCCAGCCCCGCCAACCGGTTGTTTGTGCTGGCACATGACACACACTACCTGTCCACCCTGTACCCGCGTATGCGATGCGCATTATGTGCGCCGCTTCCATTTCGATGATCCGCGCGGCATTCTGGCACAGCATGACCCGGAAAATGCGCGCGTCTTGAAATCGCGCTTTATGGAAATCTGGACAGCTTCACACCCGTCGGCAACCACCACGAGACTGGTGCTATAGCAAAAAAAGTTGCAAATCCGCTGGATTTCCTATATCCAAGTGCTAGAATACGCCGCCTTTGATTTTAGGCGTATTCCGGCTATTAATTGCGAATGCGTTTAAAGTCAGGTAAAAATTTGCGCTTTTTAACTTAAATCTCCCAAGGAATTGATAATGAAACTCTCTGCTCTTGTTGCTGCCCTGTTGGCTCTTGCCTTGACCGCTTGCGGTGGAAAACCTGCTGAAGCTCCTGCTCCTGCACCAGCTCCTGCTGTTGAAGCCGCTCCTGCTGCAGCACCAGCTGCTGAGGCTGCTTCTGCTCCGGCTGCCGCTCCTGAAGCCGCTCCTGCTGCTGCACCAGCTGCTCCGGCTGCACCTGCCGCCGCGAAGTAAGCATCTAGCTTCAGGCAAATAAAAAGCCGGCGCAAGCCGGCTTTTTATTTGCACTATCAAAATCTTCAGATAATTTCGCGCCAGGCGAATCCCTCCTCCTGCGTCGCCACTCCCACCCAACTCGCTTCGCAATTCAGCACATCACTCAATGCCCGCACGGCGAGTGTCGCCGTGTTGTTCTGGCGGCTGAGGTGCGCGGCAACCAGGTGCTGCAAACGGCTCGCATCCAGCCGGCTCAAAATACCGGCGGCATCCTGATTGTTCAGGTGCCCGAAACGTCCGCCCACGCGCTGCTTGAGGTGGTATGGGTAATCGCCGTTTCTCAGCATGCCGCTATCGTGGTTGCACTCCAATACCAGCGCATCGCAACCGCTCAGGGTCTGTTCGATATATGCCGTACTGCATCCGGCATCGGTCAATACGCCCAGCCGCCGCGTCCCATCATTGAATACAAATTGCACCGGCTCGGCGGCATCATGCGGAACCGGGTAGGGAATGATTTCGATCTCGCCGATTGCGAACGCCTGATGGGAATCAATTTCATGGAGATGGACAATGCCGGCAAAGGTTTTCGGCTGGCTGCGCAATGTGCCGTGGGTGAGCCAAACCGGCAGGTTGAATTTGCGCGCCAGCCGCGCCACACCGCCGCTGTGGTCGCCATGCTCATGCGTGACGACAATACCGCTCAACTGCTCGGCGGATACACCCAGACGCGCCAGCCGCAAGAGGGTGTCTTTCAGTCCAAAACCGCAATCCATCAGCACCAGCGTCTGACGGGTGCCCGAACAAAAGCTTTTCGTACCGGCCGCAATCAGCAGCGCGTTGCCTTCGCTGCCGCTGCCCAGAGAGGCAAATTTCATGAAGCGGGCCGTCTGGCAACCTACTGATTGATATTTTTGTAAATCGCCTCGATCATCTGCTTGGTCGCATCGTCGCTCGCACCGTCCTGATCGGTAACGGACACTTCGCACGCCGCGCCGCCATCCTTGACGTTCACGCGATAACGCATATTGGAGTCCCCGCTGCTTTTCCATATCTGCAGTTTATCCAGCCAGCCTTTTTCCGCCTTGACCGGACGCAGGAAGTAGATGCCCTTGACGCGATCCTTGTCTTCGACCGCCAGGCCCGCGCGCTCGATAGCCAGCCCCACCCTGCGCCAGGACCGGTCGAATGCATCGTTCATCACGATAATCTTGCTGCCGTCGAAAATTTCCTCCAAGCTGGCTGTTCCGGCCGGCCCCGAGGCGCTGATCGCCACTACACTGTTGGCCGCCACTGCCGCAACGGCTGGTTCTGTTTCTCTCGGCAATACCGCTCCGGCACTACGATCTTGGTCTGTGCCGCCCTTGCTGTAATCGGAAAAAGTCGCAACCCCCTCGTCATTGCCCTGCGGCACCCTGTAGCGTTCATCGCTGGCGGGTGTAGTCAGGTCGGGCGGCACTTCCAGCGCCGGCACCTGCGCCGCGCCGGCGCTGTAATCGATACGCTTGCTGCCCAAACCAAGCGAGTTGCAACCCACCAGTGAAGCCAGCACCACACCATAAATCCCGATCTGCCAAACTTTCATTGCTTCTCTCCAGCTATACAACTGATTAATTGAACACGCCGGCCTGGCGCATCGCCGCCTCGACCACCCCTTGTGCGGATTGCGACAAGGGGGTAAGCGGCAGGCGCAGTACATTTTTCATTTTACCCATGCGCGCCACCGCCCACTTCACCGGAATCGGATTGGCTTCGACGAACAGGTTGCGGTGCAATCCGAGCAGGCGGAAATTGATTTCGCGCGCCTTGGCGACCTCGCCGTTCAAGGCCGCCGCACACATCTCGCGCATCAAACGGGGTGCGACGTTCGCCGTCACCGAAACCGTGCCATGCGCGCCGAGCAGCATCAATGCCAGCGTGCTGGCATCGTCGCCGCTGTATACCGCGAATCCTTCCGGCGCGCGTTGCAACAGGTCGCTGCCGCGCTCGATGTTGCCGGTCGCGTCCTTGATGCCGACGATGTTGGGAATCTGCGCCAGACGCAGCACGGTGTCGTTGCCCATGTCGGCAACGGTACGCCCCGGCACGTTATATAAAATATGCGGCATGCCCACCGCTTCGGCGATGGCCTTGAAGTGCTGGTACAGGCCTTCCTGGGTCGGCTTGTTGTAATAGGGCACGACCGTCAGCGACGCATCCGCGCCGGCCTTTTTCGCGAACGCCGCCAGCCCGATGGCCTCTCTGGTCGAGTTCGCGCCGGTTCCGGCGATGACGGGAATGCGCCCGGCGGCGTGCTTCACCGCCTCGGTAATCAACAGCTCATGCTCTTCCACATCCACGGTAGGCGATTCGCCGGTGGTGCCGACCACCACGATGGCGTCCGTCCCCTGCTCGACGTGAAAATCAATCAACGCACGAAACGCCGCCAAGTCGAGGCTGCCGTCCTCATGCATCGGCGTGACGATTGCGACAATACTGCCCTTGATCATTATTTCCTGCCACCCAAATAAATGCGGCATTCTACCGCAATCCGGCAACACGCCAAAGGGCAGCGCCGTGAAATATGTGGCGTCAGCAATTCATTATCACTTATATGGGCACTTCTTTTTGGTGCAATCCGCATAGATATGGAGCGAGTGGTCGTGAACGGCAAAGCCGCGTTCGGCGGCGATCTTTTCCTGGCGCGACTCGATGGCCGCATCGTAAAACTCCTCGACATGGCCGCATTGCAGGCAAACGATGTGGTCATGGTGCTTGCCCTGATTGAGTTCGAACACAGACTTGCCGCCCTCGAAGTTGTGGCGCGTCAACAGTCCGGCCTGCTCGAACTGCGTCAGCACGCGGTAAACCGTGGCCAGCCCCACGTCATCGCCACTGGCCAGCAAATGCTTGTACACATCTTCCGCGCTCATGTGGCGCTCCTGCCCTAATTCGAACAACTCCAGTATCCTGATCCGTGGCACGGTGGATTTCAGGCCGGCATTTTTCAGATGCCCTGGTTGGGGTTTGTCCATATCAACGCTCTCCTGTCTTTTTTTGCATCATGCCTGAAGGTGCTTGCAATTGCAAATGAGAACTATTATCATTTGCTATGCCTTCCACCACCCTAGCCACCCTGCACCCCGGCGAGTTAGCCACCATCGTCGCGATCCACGCCGAGGAAGCCCTGCACCAGCGCCTGCTCGCGCTGGGTTTCCGCAGCGGCAAGCAGATCGAGCTGATCCGCAAGGCGAGTTTCTCCGGCCCGTTGCAGGTGCGCATCGGCACCACCGACATCCTGCTGCGGCGCAGCGAGGCTGCCAAAATCACGGTGTGCAAGGTATGAAACGCATCGCACTCCTCGGCATGCCCAACACCGGCAAGTCCACGTTGTTCAACCGCCTGACCGGCGGCGCGGCGCGCGTCGGCAACTGGCCGGGCATCACCGTAGAATTGCTCAGCGGCAAGATCCTGCTCGGCGGCGACATGGTGGAAATCATCGACCTGCCCGGCATCTACGACCTGCACGGTTTCTCGGACGACGAGCAGGTGGTGCGCCATTTCCTGCACGACAACGTGCCGGATCTCGCGCTGGTCATCATCAACGCCACGCAGATCGAGCGCCAGATGAGCCTGTTGCTGCAACTCAAGCAGCTCAACATGAACCTGGTGGTGCTGCTCAACATGGCGGACGAAGCCAAAAAATACGGCATCACCATCAACGGCAGGAAAATGTCCGAACTGCTGGGTATGCCGATTTTCCTGCTCAGCGGAAAATACGGCAGCGGCTATCCGGAAGCCCTGCAGGCGATCACCAGGGCATTGCGCTACCCAACGCCCGGCATGGCCGAACAGCTGCGCAGCCAGCTGGAACAGGATGTGCATATCGAAGCGGAAATGGCGCGCGTGCTCAGACATGCCGTGCAGATCCCGGCGCAACTGCCGGAAAACCTCACCGAAAAACTCGACCGCGTGATGCTGCATCCGTGGCTGGGACTGCCGATCTTTTTCGCCATCATGTACCTGCTGTTCCAGGGTATCTTCCTGCTCGGCCAGCCGCTGCAAACCGGCGTCGCCAGTCTGTTCACCTGGCTGCGCGAGGCCGCGCTCGCGCCGCTGCTGGGCGGGCTGCCGCCAGCCGCGCAAGGACTGTTGATCGACGGTATTTACAATGGCGTCGCCACCGTCGCCGCATTCGTGCCGCTGATCGTGCTGTTCTTCCTGTTCATGGCGATGGTGGAAGACAGCGGCTACCTGTCGCGCGCCGCGTTTTTGATGGACGCGCTGATGGCGCGTCTCGGACTGGACGGGCGCGGCTTCGTGATGCTGCTGATGGGCTTCGGCTGCAACGTGCCCGCACTGATGGGCACCCGCGTGATGCGTTCGCGCGCGATGCGCCTGCTGACCATGCTGGTGATCCCGTTCTCGCTGTGCTCGGCGCGCCTGCAGGTGTTCGTGTTCATCACCGCCGCGCTGTTCTCGCCCAAAGCCGCGCCGCTCGTATTGTTCAGCCTGTACCTGTTCAGCTTTGCCGCCGCGATCCTCACCGCGCTGCTGTTCAAGGGCAAGTTCCTGAGCAACGAACCGTTCGTGCTGGAACTGCCGCCGTACCGCTTCCCCACCGCTTACCAGATTGTGATGCGCGGCTGGCTGGAAATACGCCACTTTTTGCGCCGCGCCACCAAATTCATCATCGCCGGCGTCGTGCTGGTCTGGCTGCTCACCAACCTGCCGCCGTCCGCCGCGCCCGCCAGTCCCGATACGCTGGCCGGCATGATCGGCGGCTTCCTGCAGCCGGTCTTCGCACCGATCGGCATCAACGAGCAGCTCACCATCGCGCTGATCTTCGGCTTCGTCGCCAAGGAAATCGTCATCGGCGCGCTCGCGGTGATTTACGGCCTGAACGGCGCGGCATTGAGCGGCGCACTGGGACAGCAACTGGACTGGGTGCAGGCCTACAGTTTCATGCTGTTCACGCTGATCTACATGCCGTGCCTCTCGACCATCGCCACGCTGCGCAGCGAGTCCAAAAACATGGGCTTCACCCTATTTACCATCGCCTGGTCGCTGACCCTGGCCTGGCTGGCGAGCTTCGCGTTTTATCAGGGCGCGCGGGCACTGGGATACTAAGCAACATTTGGTAGATGTAGGAAACACTGTCTACAGCAACAACGCGTCATTATTAGTGATATAGTTCACAGCCATGCGCGCTTACCTCGCTTTTCTGCTTGCCATCATGCTCTCACTGAACGCTGCTTACGCTGCATCGGTGGGTGTTTGTGATGCACTTGAACACACATCGAACCACGCTGCACATTTCGGGCATCACAGCCACGAGCACAGTGACGATCACGCTCACGATGAACCGGCAGTCGATGCTGATGGAGGAAGCGACATTTCTGTCGTCAGCGACCACCACCATGACCATGTGCATGCGGCTTTTTCCTGCCTGCTGTCGGACACCATTGATGTGATACCGCTTGAGGGGTGCAGCCCCCTGATTGTAATCCCAGACAGCACTTTTATCTCGGCACCACAAGCTCTCATCGAGCATCCACCCAGAGCAGCCCTCGCCTGAGCTGGCGGGACGCCTCTTTTTTCTTTGTAGCACCCTGCGCCTGACCCAGTGAATTGGTCCTGGCTGCGTCCCGTCGAAATTCAACTTTTCCGTTGAGGGTTTCGATGATTCTGCATCTGCAAAAATCACTGATTAAGACTACTAGCCATCTGACTAACAGCAAAATACGCTGGATAAGTCACTGGTTATAGATTCGCCTGAATGACGGAGTTCAACGTGCTTTTGTCTTACACGTGTGGTCACGTTTGCCACGCTGTCAGGCACTACTTGAGGTTAATCATGAACAAAAAGAATCCACGCTTTCAGATATACGCATGCGCCATAGCCGCGCTGTGCGCTTTCACATCATCTGCTCAGGCGGCCGGTCAGCCCGCCAAATTCGCCGTTCCAAACGGCCAGATACAGGCATTGGGCATCACGACTACGCCGTTACAGAGCCAAGCAGAATCGGTGCGCGCGAGCTTCCCCGCTCAGGTGGTGGTTCCGCCAAACGCCGAACAGGTCATCAGTTCACCGGTGGCCGGCTTGGTATCCCAACTGTTGGTTCAGCAGAACCAAGCGGTGCGGAGCGGTGCGCCGCTGGTTCGCATCGCCAGCCCGGAATTCGGCCAATTGCAATTGCAGTTGCTTCAGGCGAACTCTCGCGTCACGCTGGCGCGGCAAACCGCGCAACGCGAGCAACTGCTGCTCGACGAAGGCATCATCCCGCAGCGCCGCGTGCAGGAAGCGCAGGCAGGCTTGAAAGAAGCCGAAGCAGCACTCAAGCAGGCAAAGGCGGCACTGCGTTTAACAGGCATGCCGCCCGCGACAATAGAAGAGATTGCCGCTTCCGGCAATCCGCAAGAAAGCTTGACGTTGGTATCAACGCAAGCAGGGGTTGTTACCGGGATCGCGGTCAAAATCGGTCAGCGTGTGGATTCGGCCAGCCCGTTATTACATGTGGTGCAGACCGACACCCTTAGTCTCGATATTCAAGTTCCGGTCGCTGATAGCGCCAGTTGGCAACCCGGAACCAGGCTCAAGGTGCAAGGCCGCGACATTGCGGCGCGCATTCTGAGCGCCAGCCCGAGTGTCTCGGCTGGCAGTCAGACGGTGGTGCTGCGTGCAGTAATCGAGGGCAAGGCTGGCCAGGTACGCCCCGGCGAATTTCTTGCGGTCGAGCTGCCCGTCAAGGCTGCGGCGGACGGTTGGGACTTGCCTTTGCCCGCCGTGGCCCACGACGGCAACCAGGCTTATGTATTCGTCCGCACGGCGGACGGCTTTGAGGCCAGGCCGGTAACGGTCGCGGCCAGCGCCGGCCAGCGGGTGCGGGTGCAAGGTTCGCTCAAGGCGGGCGAACAAGTCGCCGTCAGCGGAGTGGTGGCGCTCAAGGGTGCATGGCTCGACGCAAAGGGAGACAAATAATGCTTGCCCGCCTGGTTCAATTTTCCTTGTCGCAGCGCCTGTTCATCCTGCTTGCTACGCTGCTCGTCGCGGGTGTGGGCGGGTACGCCTATCAGGGGTTGCCGATCGACGCATTCCCTGACGTGGCGAGCACCCAGGTCAAGATCATCATGAAAGCCCCAGGCATGACGCCGGAGGAAATCGAAAACCGCATTGCGGTGCCGATCGAAGTCGAAATGCTCGGCATCCCCAAAACCAAGATTTTGCGCTCGATGACAAAGTACGGTTTGGTCGATGTCACGATCGACTTCGAGGATGGCACCGATATCTATTGGGCACGCCAACAAGTCAGTGAACGTTTGGGAGGGCTTGCGGGAAGTTTGCCAACCGACATTTCGGGCGGCATGGCGCCGATCACCACCCCCTTGGGCGAAATGTATATGTTCACCGTCGAAGGCGAGGGACTGTCTTTGGCGGAACGCCGCAGCGTGCTTGACTGGGCCATTCGCCCGGCACTGCGAACCGTGCCTGGCGTCGCCGACGTAAATGCGCTGGGTGGTGTCGTTCGCGCTTTCGAAGTCGTGCCGGATCAGGTTAGGATGGCGGCGAGCGGTGTGACGATGGCGCAGTTCAAGGGGGCGATCGAAGCGAACAACCGCAACGACGGCGCGGGAAGGCTCAACGAAGGCGACGAAGTGCTCCTCGTTCGCGGCGAGGGCAGTATCACGAGCCTGGATGATCTGCGCTCGGTGGTGGTGGCCATGAAAGACGGAGCACCCGTTCGTGTGGGTGACTTGGCCGAGGTCAAGATCGGCACAGTCACCCGCTATGGGGTAGTCACACAAAGCGGCCGTGGTGAAGCCGTACAGGGGCTGGTGCTTGGGCTGGCCGGAGCTAACGCGCAAAAGGTGGTTGAGGGCGTTCGCAAGAAACTGGAAGAGCTGAAACCGACTTTGCCGCCGGGCGTTCAGGTCAATACATTCTACGACCGCGCCTCGCTTGTATCCAAGGCGGTTGGCGCGATTTCCACAGCGCTGATCGAGGCGACTGTCCTGGTCATCGTGTTGCTTGGGCTGTTTCTGGGTAATATTCGCGCGGCTTTGACTGTGGCCCTGGTGCTTCCGCTGGCGGCGCTAATCACGTTCATACTGATGCGCGTCTTCGGCATGTCGGCGAACTTGATGAGCCTCGGCGGGTTGGCGATTGCCATCGGCATGCTGGTCGATGCCGCCGTCGTGGTGGTCGAAAACATTGTGCAGCGCCTGGCGATCGACCCGACGGTCGGCAAGCTTCCACGCTTGCATACGATCTACCGCGCGGTGCGCGAGGTTGCGGTTCCGGTTACCGCCGGGATTCTGATCATCATTACGGTATTTCTGCCGCTGCTCACCTTGCAGGATCTCGAAGGCAAGTTCTTCGTGCCGGTAGCGCTGACCATCGTCTTCGCCCTTGCCGGCTCGCTGGTGCTGTCGTTGACCGCCATACCGGTGCTGGCGTCTTACCTGTTGCGTGAAGTGAAGCACGAAGACCCGTGGTTGCCGCGCAAGCTGCTTGCCCTGTACGAGCCTGCACTCACCTGGGGCATGCGCCGGCAGCGCATCGTCGCGGTAGCCGCCGTGGCAATGCTGGTGGTGGCTGGCGTGATTTACACCCAGGTCGGCAAAACCTTCATGCCGACGATGGACGAGGGTGACCTTATTGTCGGCATCGAGAAACTACCCTCGGTAAGCCTCGAACAGAGTGCTGCACTCGATCTAAAAATTCACCGTGCCATCATGCAGGCAATACCGGAGATCACCGGCATCGTGGCGCGCGCAGGCTCAGACGAAATCGGACTCGACCCGATGGGACTCAACCTGTCCGACACGTATTTGCTGATGAAGCCGCAAGGCGAGTGGCGCATGAAGAGCAAGGAAGCACTGATGGACGAAGTGCGCAAGGTGCTCGATCCCATGCCCGGCATCAAGTACAGCTTCACGCAACCGATCGAAATGCGGGTATCGGAAATGATCATCGGCGTGCGCGGCGATTTGGCGGTCAAAATCTTTGGGCCAGACCTCGATAAACTGAACGAGTACGCGAGCCAGGTTGAAGCACTTGTCAAGACGGTTCCCGGCAACCAGGACGTGTACACGGTACAGAACGACGGCGTGCAGTACTTGCGCGTGGTGGTGGATCGCTTGCAGGCCGGCAGGCTCGGTTTGAGCGTGGAAGAGATTCAGGATGCGCTGCGCACCCAGATAGTGGGGCAGAACGCCGGGATTGTCATTGAGGGCAACCGCCGCACGCCGATTGTGTTGCGCGGCACCGAAGCGATTCGCATGTCACCGGCCGATTTCGGGGCGATGCGCATTACCACCAAGGATGGCAACACCGTCCCATTGACCAGCGTCGCTAAATTGGAACGCGCCGAAGGCCCGGTCAAGATTGACCGGGAAATGGGCAGCCGCTACAGCGTGGTCATTGCCAATGTGGAGGGTCGTGATCTGGTTGGTTTTGTTGAAGAGGCAAGGGCGCTAGTCACACAGAAACTCCCCCTGCCGACGGGCTACCGCATCAGTTGGGGCGGGCAGTTCGAGAACCAGCAACGCGCGGCAGCACGGCTGGCCGTCGTCGTACCGGTCGCACTCGCTCTGATATTCGTGCTGCTCTTTTCGACCTTCCGCTCGGTCCGTCAGGCTTTGCTCATCCTGAGCAACATTCCCTTCGCTCTGGTCGGCGGCATCGTCGCCTTATGGGTGACGGGAGAATACCTGTCGGTGCCGGCATCCGTTGGCTTTATCGCTCTGCTCGGCATCACCGTCCTGAACGGTGTCGTGCTGGTCAGCTATTTCAATCAACTGCAAAGCGAGGGAATGAAATTGAGCGAAGTCGTTGTGCAGGGTGCAAAACGTCGCTTGCGGCCGGTGCTGATGACCGCCTCTATCACTGCGTTCGGCTTGATCCCGCTGCTGTTTGCGACCGGTCCAGGCTCGGAAATACAGCGTCCGCTCGCCATCGTCGTGATTGGCGGCCTCATTACTGCCACGGCACTGACGCTGATCCTGCTGCCAATTTTATATTTGCGCTTCGCTTTCCCAGAACGAGAGGATTCCCATGTCTGAATTTTGCTTAAATCTATTGTGTCCACTGGCGGTCGAAGAAAAATTGCTCGACCTGCTGCTCATGTCACCCAATGCGGAGGTTTTTACCAGTGCGCCGACAGCCGCTCACGGCTTGGCCTTCGGGCGCTTGAGCCAGACCGAACAAGTGCTCGGCCGCATGCTGGCAACACAGATACAGGTGTTGCTCTCTGAGACAGACAAAGAAGCACTGCTCAAAATCATTCAACAACAATTTGCCGGTGTAGGCCTACGCTATTGGTTAACGCCGGTCATCGAATCTGGGAGGTTTGCATGAAACACATACTACTGAGTGGTCGATCTGCTTTGTTGCTCGCCTTATTGAGCGGCATTGCCTGTGCCGAAGAAATCAACCGCTCCGACCTGCCGCCCCCTGCGCAAGTAGAAAGCGCGTTGAACCAACACCTCACGGTGCTGAATGCTGCCAGCGAGCTAAAAATGGAACACACCAATCAGCGCAAGTGGAACAGCGGCAATTACGAGTTCAACCTGCGCGCCGGCACGGGGCAACGCAACATCGCCAGCACCGGACAAAACCTCAAGGAATGGGATGTCGCGCTGGAACGCCCGCTACGCCTGTTCAACAAGGTGGGCATTGATGAAGACATCGGTGCGGCCAGTGTCGCGCACGCCGAATACGCGCTCGGCGATGCGCGTCATGAAGCCGGGCGCACGCTGTTGCGGCTGTGGTTCGCATGGCAACGCGAGCAAGCCCAAGTCGCACTGTGGCAGCAGCAGGTAGACATCCTCAAGCAACAGGCGCAAATGACTGAAAAGCGCGTCAAGGCAGGCGATGCGCCCAAGCTGGAATTGAACCAGGCGCAGGCTGCCGCCGCACAAGCCAGCGTATCATGGCATCAAGCCCAATTGCGTGCACATCTCGCCGGCAATGATCTGACGCGCCAGTTTCCCACCATCCAGTTGCCGGAAAAATTGCCTCCCGCCACACCGCAAGCCACCGAGCATGATCTCGCCTTCTGGAAGTCGCGTGTGCTCGAACACAACCATGAACTTGGCATGATGCAGGAGCAGAACCGTGTACAACAACTGCTGGCGCAGCGCAGTCGTGCCGACCAACTGCCCGATCCCACAGTCGGGGTGCGTTATGCGAATGAAGTGGGCGGCAACGAAAAAGTGGCTGGCGTGTATATCAGCGTACCCCTCTCTTTCGGACAACGCAGCGCGACGGCTGTAGGAGCCGCACAACAAGCCGCCATCGCCGCCGATCAGGAAGCCTTTGTCAAACGCCGTCTGGAAGGCGACATCTACGCCGCATATACTCAAACGGTGAGCAGCTTCGCCACCTGGCAACAGGCGCACGAGGCGGCACAGGCGATCCGCAGCAATGCCGAACTGGTCGGCAAGGCCTATAGCCTGGGCGAAAGTAGCCTTTCGGACAGCCTCATCGCACGTCGCTTTGCTTTGGAATCCTCGCTGGCGGAAAACCTCGCGCAACTCGACGCCAACGAAGCGCGCTACCGTTTGCTGCTGGATGCCCACCAACTGTGGCCGTTAGATAATGAAGACGAACATCATGCTAACCATTATTAAAACGCACGATATATCCATGCATTTATTTCATGGAAATACGCACGGCGGTACAGAAGCAAGAGCGTTATCGTTTGCCGAGCCTGACATTGCCAGAAAGCTGAAAAGATGAATTGGAGAAAAGGATTTCGCCAGCCGGGCATACCGGCAGCACTGGGGGCTGCTTTGTTGTTCGGCGCGGGAACGCCGCTGGCGAAGTGGCTGCTTGATGCTGTCGATCCGTGGCTGTTAGCGGGATTGCTTTATCTTGGCTCCGGGGTCGGGCTGACGCTTTATCGTCGCCTGCGCCATGCACCTGCCGTTCACCTTCTTCGGAATGACCTGCCCTGGTTTGCCGGGGCGATTCTTGCGGGCGGAATTGTTGGCCCTGTGCTGCTGATGATCGGGCTGACAAGTATGCCTGCATCCGGTGCTTCTCTCCTGCTGAATGTTGAAGGCGTGTTTACCGCGCTGCTTGCGTGGTTCGTTTTCAAGGAGAACTTTGATCGGCGCATCGCGCTGGGAATGCTTGCCATCGTGACAGGCGCGACAGTCCTGAGCTGGCCCGGAGAGGCAAGTTTTGCAGGGCTGTGGCCGACGCTGGCTGTCCTTGGCGCGTGCTTCGCATGGGGTGTCGACAATAACCTGACGCGCAAGGTGTCGCTTATGGATGCCACTTGGATCGCCTCGGTGAAGGGTTTGGTGTCTGGTGCTATCAACCTGATTTTGGCCTTCTCGTTGGGTGCTTCAATGCCAGCACTGCCAAATTTGGCAGGTGCGATGGCGGTTGGATTGCTTGCCTATGGGGTGAGTTTGACGCTGTTCGTGGTGAGCCTGCGCCACCTCGGTACTGCGCGCACGGGCGCATATTTCTCGGTTGCGCCATTCTTCGGTGCGTTGCTTGCCTTACTGATGGGAGAGTCGATCACGATGCCGCTACTCATGGCCGGTGCATTGATGGCGCTGGGCACATGGTTGCATCTAACCGAGCACCATGAACACGGACACGCCCACGAAGAGATGGTGCATAACCACGAGCATATCCACGACGAACACCATCAGCACGGGCACGATTATCCGGCGATACCCGGCAGCAAACATCGCCATCAGCACCGGCACGAACCAATGGCACATGTGCATCCACACTTCCCGGATGTTCACCACCGGCACCACCATTGAAAACGGCAGTTATCCAGTTGTCATGCAGTTGGGTTAGCGGCTTAATCACGTAACCCAACATACGTCTGAAAATGAACTCCACGAATTTTCAAGCCCATAGGGCATGGGGATACAGACAATGAAACATTCGATATTCATTATCCGCAACATGGACTGTCCGACCGAGGAGGCGCTGATTCGCAAGCGTCTCGGATCGATGCCGGGCATCGGCGAGTTGGCGTTCAATCTCATGGAGCGCCGCCTTACCGTTGCGCACACGCTGGACGATGAACAACCCATCCGCGACGCCTTGCGTGAAATCGGCATGAAGGCGGTTCCCGCGCAGCAGGCGCAGCCGGATACCTGTTCCAATTGCGAAACAGATACGCCGTCCGTGTCACGAAAGATATGGGTGATGATGGCGGTGTCAGGCGCTGCCGCGCTGACTGCGGAAATCCTCGCTTGGAGAGGCGCGGCAGAAAATTCGCCCGTCGTCATTGCCTTCGTCCTATTCTCAATCGCGACCGGTGGTTTGAGTACGCTTAAGAAGGGTTGGATCGCGCTCAAGACTTTCACCCTCAACATGAACTTTCTGATGAGCGTCGCCATGATCGGCGCAATAGCCATTGGGGAATGGCCGGAAGCTGCGGTGGTGATCTTCCTGTTTGCGCTGGCCGAATTGATCGAAACCCTTTCCTTGGAACGCGCCAAGAATGCGATCCGGGGCCTCATGGCGATGGCTCCGGAGACTGCGACAGTGCGCCTCGACAGCGGTGAGTGGCGCGAGATTGCAGCAGCCGACGTGCAGGTAGACCAAATCGCCCTCATCAAGCCTGGTGGGCGCATTCCACTGGACGGCGTAGTCACTGCGGGCGGCAGTTCAGTGAACCAGGCGCCGATTACCGGAGAAAGTATTCCTGTCGCTAAGGTCGCGGGCGATCCGGTTTTCGCCGGAACGCTGAACGAGCGTGGGGTGTTGGAGTTTCGCGTCACCGCAAACAAGGGCAACACCACGCTTGCCCGCATCATCCGTTCGGTTCAGGAGGCGCAAGGCCAGCGCGCGCCGACGCAACGCTTTGTCGATCAGTTCGCGCGCTACTACACGCCTGCCGTTGTGGCTTTTGCGGTTCTGGTGGCAGCCGTGCCGCCGCTGTTGTTCGGCGCTGCGTTTGAGCCATGGTTCTACAAGGCTCTGGTCATGCTGGTAATCGCCTGTCCCTGCGCGCTGGTTATCTCTACTCCGGTTACCGTGGTGAGCGGTCTCGCCGCAGCGGCAAGGCAGGGCATTCTGGTGAAGGGCGGCGTGCATCTGGAAAATGGACGGCTGGTCAAGGCCGTGGCCTTGGACAAAACCGGCACGCTGACCCACGGCAGACCGGTGGTGACCGATGTCGTCCCGCTCGTCGAACAACCGGCGCACACACTGCTCCAGCTTGCCGCCAGCGTAAACGCCCATTCTGAACACCCCGTTGCCGCCGCCATCGTTGCGGCTTGGCAAACGCCTGCCGATGGGAGTGAAGCACCCCGTGCATTGTTGCCGTCCACCGCGTTCGAGTCCCTGACCGGACGCGGTGCCAAGGCCATCGTTGGGGGGCGTCTTTACTATGTCAGCAATCACCGCCAAGTGGAGGAGCTGGGTATCTGTGGTGCGCATGTCGAGACAGTGCTCCACCGCCTCGAAGAACAGGGAAAAACCGCCGTCGTATTGGGCACGGAAAGCAATGCGTTGTGCGTCATCGGCGTCGCCGACACGCTGCGCGGCCACAGCGCCGAGGCGATCCGTCAGCTACACGCGCTCGGCGTGGCATCGGTGATGCTGACCGGCGACAACCAGACGACGGCTGATGCCATCGCCGCACAGGTGGGCATAGACGATGCGCGCGGCAACCTGTTGCCAGAGGACAAGCTGGCGGTCATTGATGAGCTGATCCGCCGCCATGGCAAGGTCGGCATGGTGGGCGACGGCATCAACGACGCGCCAGCGTTGGCCAAGGCGTCCATCGGCTTCGCCATGGGTGTCGCCGGAACCGATACCGCCATCGAGACAGCCGATGTAGCCTTGATGGATGACGATTTGCGCAAACTGCCGCACTTCATTCGGATAAGCCGTGACACTTCACGTGTGCTGTGGCAGAACATTACGCTGGCCATCGGCATCAAGGGGATATTCTTTGTCCTGGCACTCGCAGGGGAAGCCACGCTTTGGATGGCTGTGTTCGCCGATATGGGAGCCAGTCTGATCGTGGTGTTCAACGGCATGAGGCTGCTCAAAAGTAAGAACTTGCCTGGTTAGCCCGGCTCCCTGTTCAGCATCGCCTTCAGCCGCGCCAGCTTATCCATGCCCTCATCCTTGGTCACGGTGGCTACGGCATCCGCGTGGCCGCCGGCATAAATCAGTTCGCTCTGCGGCATTTCTTCCATAAAGCGGCTCGGCTCGCAGGCCGCCCAGTCCTTGCCGCGCTTGCGGCGGTTGCAGTAGCTGATTTGCAGGCTGCGCTCGGCGCGCGTGATGCCGACATACATCAGGCGGCGCTCCTCCTCGATCTGTTTTTCGTCGCTGTCGCGGAACGGCAGGATATCTTCTTCCGCACCGACGATGAACACATGCGGGAATTCCAGCCCCTTGGCGGCATGCAGTGTGGACAGCGAAACCGCATCCGGCTCCTGGTCCTTGCCTTCCAGCATGTTGATCAGCGCGATGGTCTGCACCATCGCGATCAGCGATTTCTCGTCGGCCTCGGCCTTGCGCTTGAGCCAGCCGGTGAAGTCCTCGACGTTCTTCCACTTGGTCTCGGCCTGCCGCGATTCATGCGAGTCGTACAGCCAGGTTTCGTAGTTGATCGCGCGCAGCAGTTCATCGAGCAATTCGCCGCAAGGGTCCTTGTCGGCGCGCTCCTGGATGCGGTTGATGAAGTTGCAGAACAGCATCAGCTCTTCATGCTGGCGCGGCGGCAGTTGCTGCTCCATCTCTATCTCGAAAGCCGCCTCGAACAGGCTGATGTGGCGCGCTCCGGCATGGCTGCCGAGTTTCTCCAGCGTCGTGTTGCCGATGCCGCGCTTCGGCGTGGTGACGGCGCGGATGAAGGCCGGATCGTCGTCCGGATTGGCGATCAGCCGCAGGTAGGCGGTGATGTCCTTGATCTCGGCGCGCTCGAAAAACGACGTGCCGCCACTGACGGTATAAGGCACGCGCTGGGTGCGCAGTTGCTCCTCGAACCCGCGCGACAAATGATTGCTGCGATACAGAATCGCGTAATCGGAATATCTGGTGCGATGCTCGAACTTGTGCGCCATCAGCTTCATCACCACGCTCTCAGCCTCGTGCTCGTCATCGCGCGCCGCGTAGATGCGCACCGGGCCGCCGATGCCGTGATCGCTCCACAGATTCTTCTCGAACACCTTGGTATTGTGATTGATCAGGTGATTCGCCACCTTGAGGATGCGCTGCGAGGAGCGGTAGTTCTGTTCCAGCTTGACGATGCGCAGCCTGGCGTAATCGTTGCGCAGGTTGTGCAGATTTTCGATGCTCGCGCCGCGCCATGCGTAGATCGACTGATCGTCATCGCCCACCACGGTGAGCGCGCCGCGCATGTCCGCGAGTAGTTTAATCATCTGGTACTGGCAATCGTTGGTGTCCTGATATTCGTCCACCAGCAAATAGCGCAGCTTCAACTGCCAACGCAGCAGGGCTTCGGGATGCTGTTTGAACAGCACCACCGGCAGATGGATCAGGTCGTCGAAATCCACAGCCTGATAGGCGCACAGCGTTTCCTGATAGCGTGAGTAGATGCGCGCATGGAGTTTGGTTTCGTCATTATCGGCAATCTCAGCAGCTTGCTGCGGCGCGATGAAAGCGGATTTCCAGTTCGATATCTGCGTCTGCAAGTCGCGTATCTCCTGCTTATCGCCGGAGTTGGTCAGCTCGCTGAATATCTTCCATGTGTCGCCGCTGTCGAAGATCGAGAACTGCGGTTTGTAGCCCAGCAGCCTGGCTTCGGCGCGCAGGATGTTCATGCCGAGCGAATGGAAGGTGCTCACCACCAGCCCCTTGGTGCTGGTGTTCTTCAACAGGTCGCCGACGCGTTCGCGCATCTCGTTGGCCGCCTTGTTGGTAAAGGTGATCGCGGCGATATTGCGCGGCTCGTAGCCGCATTCGTTCACCAGATAGGCGATCTTGTGGGTGATCACGCGCGTCTTGCCGCTGCCCGCCCCGGCCAGCACCAGCAAAGGGCCGTCGAGATAGGTTACCGCTTCGCGCTGCGCGGGATTGAGCTTGTTCAACATTTACTTGTGCTTGGAACTGCCTGATGAGCAGGTATTTTTGAAAGGGGCGCATGATACCAAAGCATTAGGAACGATGAGGCTCACGCTGAATTTTTTACCGGCCTCTGCCGATATTTCCAACAAGGGCGGCGCATTGTACGCAAACCCGCAAAAACCGGAACCCGGTCATGGAACGTTCAGCATGGATATGAGCAGGTTGCGTGGTCGAACGAAGACTTGCTCACCCTTCTGTAATTGCAGTTCGTGAAAACTGTCAGATGCTTACCTTGACCGGCAAGCCGAGCTTGCCGATGCGCCCGGCGAAAGCTTGCAGATTTTCTGCGGGCAAGGCGGACAATCGCGGCGCTTCCACTTGCCGCGAGGGGCGCGCCAAGCCGTAGAGCAGCACGCCCTGCGGCCTGTGCCCGTCGCGCAGCAATCCCGAAACAAACTCCAGATAGTCTTCTTCATCCTGCCTGCCGGGCGGCTCGCCGTCCAGCGCGAACCAGCAGGTTTGCAGCCAGGTCGGGCACAGCGCGATAGCCGTCACGAGGTTATCGCGCACCTTGTCCATGCTGGTGTTGGTGTCGTTGATGCGCCGCATCCCCACTTCGCTGGCGCGGTCCAGCTTGAACCATACCTCGCCGTTGAGTTGCGCCATGTCGCGCAGGCCTTGCTGCACTTCGCCGCGGTGCAGCAGGCTGCCGTTGGTGATCAGCACGGTTTTCGCCGCTTCCGGAAAAGCCGTTTCGCGACGCACGCGACCAATGAGTTCGATAACCTGGGGAAATTCGGCGGCGCTGGTCGGTTCGCCGTTGCCGGACAGCGCGATATCGTTGATGCGCCGCATGCCTTCCGGGATGCGGCTTTGCATGAAATTGCCGTGCAACAACTCGTCGAGGAAACCGCGCAGTTCATTTTCCAGAACGGCCAGATCAACCGGCGGCGCGGTACCGCGCGTCAGATCGGGAACCTGGCAGTAGATGCAACGCCAGTTGCAGGCATTATTGGGATTAAGGTTGATGCCGACCGAGACGCCGCCGGCGCGGCGCGATACCACCGGGTAGACGTAGCGCAAAGCCGCACTGCCGCGGTCATGGTTGATGGTGCCGAGTTTTTTTTCGCTCAAGAACACCTCTAAAAATTCAACACCGAATTATGGCTAGTTGTTCCATCAATGACGGAATCTGAACGATGATCCGTTCTCATTAAAAACTATGTTCCTGGGCCGGAAAGCTGCCGTTCTTCACCTCGGCGACGTAGTTTTTCACCGCAGCCGCGATGCTGCCCGCGCCCTGCAGGTAGTTTTTCGCGAAGCGCGCCTTCTTGCCCGGATAAATGTCCAGCATGTCGTACAGCACCAGCACCTGGCCGGAACAGGCCGCACCCGCGCCGATGCCGATGGTGGGGATGGAAAGCGCGGCAGTGATCTCCGCTGCCAGCAACGCGGGCACGGCTTCCAGCACCAGCATGCCCGCGCCGGCCTGCTCGAGCGCTGCCGCGTCCTCCAGCAGTTTTTGTGCAGCAGCGGATTCCCTGCCCTGCACACGGTAGCCGCCCATCTGATATACCGATTGCGGTGTCAGGCCGATATGCCCGCATACCGGAATGCCGCGCCCGGTGAGGAACTCCACCGTTTCGGCCATTGCCGCTCCGCCTTCCAGCTTGACCATCTGCGCGCCTGCCGCCATCAGCTTTGCGGCATGCGCAAAGGTTTCCTGCGGGCTGATCTGGAATGTGCCGAACGGCATGTCGCCGATGATGAACGCCTGCTTGGCGCCCCGCGCCACGCAGGTGGTGTGGTAAATCATGTCGTCCAGCGAAACCGGCAGCGTGGTTTCATGCCCCTGCAGCACCATGCCGAGCGAATCGCCGACCAGCAGCACATCCACGCCCTGCGCCTCGAGCAGCGCGGCAAAGCTCGCGTCATAACAGGTCAGCACGGCGATCTTCTCGTCCTTGCTGCGCATCGCTTGTAATGTGGTTAGCGTTGTTCTCATCAATCCCCCCGACTGAAAAATTCGCGCGGCCCGCGCATTTCCTCGATGCGTTGCAGCAGCAAGGCGAAATCCCCGGCATCCTCCTCGAAGTTCAGATGTTCGGTGTTCACCGTCAGCACCGGAGCCGCGTCGTAATGATAGAAGAAATCGCTGTAGCCTTGTGCCACGCGCAGCAAAGAGTCATCGGAAATGGCCTGTTCGTAGGGTTTGGCGCGGCGGCGCACCCGCCCCGCCAGCGTTTCCGGCGCGGCCTGCAAGTAGATCACCATATCCGGCACGGGCGCCTCCAGTTGCAGGGTGCGGTAAATCTGCTGGTACAGCGCGAACTCCGCGTCGCTCAGGTTGAGCCGCGCAAACAGCGGGTCCTTGTCGAACAGGTAATCCGCCACGGTGTTGGTACTGAACAGATCCATCTGCGCCAGGTCGCGCACTTCGTTGCCGCGCTGGAACAGGAAAAACAGTTGCGTCGCCAGCGCATGGCGCGGCGGATCCTGGTAAAAGCGGGCGAGAAAGGGGTTTTCATCCGGCTTTTCCAGCAGCGCCGCGGCGCCGCTATGCTGCGCGAGGCGCCGCGCCAGGCTGGTCTTGCCCGCGCCGATCGGCCCTTCCACGACTACGTAACGATACTTATCATGCAGCATCGGCGAGTTTCTCCAACATCTGATTCGTGCAATTCTGCAAGGCCTGCCGCGCCCGGCCCATGCCGGGTATTCCGGCATCCGGCGCGATCTCCAGCAGCGGTTGCAGCACGAAGGCGCGCAAGTGCATCTGCGGGTGCGGAATGGTCAGGCCATGCTCATGCAGTTGCGTATCGTCATACAGCAACATATCCAGGTCCAGGGTGCGCGGCGCATTGCGAAAGGTGCGCTCGCGGCCATGCTCATGTTCGATTTGCAGCAAGGCTTGCAGCAGAGTTTGCGGGGTCAGGGCCGTGGCGATTTCCGCCACCGCATTCACGAACTCTGGCTGATCCGGATAGCCCAGCGGCGCGCTGCGGTACAGCGACGAACGGGCAACGAGGCGCGTCTCCGGCAACCCGTCCAGCTCGTCGAAGGCGCGCTGCAACTGGCTACGCGGGTCTTCCAGATTGCTGCCAAGCCCGATGAAGGCGATATGCGGCATTATGCTGCCGGCTCATCCGCTGCAACTGCTTCCGGTTTCCTGCGCGGCTTGCGGCGGCGGCGCTTTTTATCTCCGGCACCCTCCGGTTGCAGCATTTCCGCCTGCCGCTCGGCACTGGCATCCTGGAATTCGTCCCACCACAACCCGAGCTCCTGATCCGCTTCGCCGCTGGCGCAGCGCAGCAGCAAAAAGTCGAACCCGGCGCGGAAGCGCGGCTGTTCCAGCAGGCGGAACGGGCGCTGTCCGGCGCGCTGCTCGAAGCGTTGCTGCATCAGCCAGATTTCTTTCATCACCGCATCATGGCGATGCGGGATAGCGAGCTGCGCCTTCTGCCGGGCCAACACCTCATCCATCGCCTCGTGCATCGCGCCCACCGGGCGCTCGCCTTGCTGCACGCGGATATTCCATGCCGCCAGCACCTCATGCCACAGCAATGCGGCAAACAAAAACGCCGGCGAGACCGTCTTTTCCTGGCCGAGACGTTCGTCGGTGTTGCGCAGCGCCAGCATGACGAATTTCTCGCCCATCGGTTGTTCCAGAATCACATCCAGCAACGGCAGCAGGCCATGATGCAAGTTCATCTTGCGCAATTGCTGGATGCATTCCACCGAATGACCGGACAGCAGCATCTTCAACACTTCATCGATCAAACGCGACTGCGGAACGTTGTCGAGCAGGTCTTTCATCTGTGCGATCGGTGCGGCAGTTGCGGCATCGATCTGCATTCCCAGCTTGGCGGATAAACGCACCGCACGCACCATCCGCACCGGGTCTTCGCGGTAGCGTACCAGCGGGTCGCCAATCATGCGCAGCAAATGTTTGCGGGTATCGGCATAACCATTGTGATAGTCGAAAATCTCCTGAGTGGCCGGGTCATAGAACAACGCGTTGGCGGTAAAATCGCGCCGCGCCGCATCCTGCTCCCGGTCGCCGAACTGGTTGTCGCGCAACAGTCGGCCATGCTCGTCGGTCTGCGCGTCTTCGGCCTCGATCATGCTGCGAAAGGTAGAGACTTCGACCACTTCCTCGCCGAACATCACATGCACTATCTGGAAACGCCGCCCGATGATGCGCGAGCGGCGGAATACGCGGCGCACCTCCTCCGGCGTGGCATCGGTCGCCACGTCGAAATCCTTGGGAATGCGCTTCAGCAGCAGATCGCGCACCGCGCCGCCCACCACATAGGCCTGATAGCCCGCCGCCTGCAGGCCGTCGGTGACTTTTTTCGCGCCGTAACTGATCTGCTCGCGCGCCACGCCGTGCAATTCGAACGGAATTACCTGTGCGTTTCCCGCCAATCCGACTTTTGCCGGCTTGCGGAATACGCGCTTGAGGAATTTTTTGATCATGCAATCTTTACAAAATGGGGCGCGGCACGACCGCGCGAAAGGAGTTGAATTATACACCGCAGATTTCCCGTCCCCAACGAAAAACGCGCCTTGCGGCGCGTTTCCCGGCATAGCGGAAGCAATCAGCCCTTCAGGCAGGCGCCCATGAATTTCTTGCGCTCATCGTCCTTCAACCCCCTGGCCTTGGCATCGGCATTGCACGCCTTCATCTTGTCCTGTTGAGCGGACGAGGCCGCGGGTGCAGCAGGGGTGGCGGGGGTAGCAGCAGCAGGAGCGCCCGCCATCGCATCATGCTTCAGCACATAATCCTTGGACAGGCATTTCTTCATGAACGCCTTGCGTTCATCCCCCTTCATGCCTGTCGCCTCCTTACTGCAACCCTTCATCTTCTCGCCGGCCGCAAAAGCCGGAGCGGAAACGGTAAAGGCAAAACCCAAACAAGCCAGTGCGATCATCTTTTTCATGGAAATCTCCTTGGAGTTAGTGGCGGCGATGGATCAACGGGGATAAACACAGCGGCCCCGCAACGCACCCTACCCCTCGGCCATTACATAATCAATATGCCGGAATGCCTAGATAATTCGGCCTAGCGCTGCAACCCGGCGATCCATTTCGTATATAGCTGCGTCGCGACTTCCCGCAAGCGCGGCAATTCGCCCGCCATTTGCCGCTGCATTGCGCTGGCGGATTGCACCGCAGGACTGGGGCTGCCGGCGGCAATTTCATCCGCGCCGATTTCGCACCAGGAAACGATCATCCCGGCGGTCATCTCAACGTGGCATTGCAGCGCGAGATGTTTGCCGATGGCCCAGGCCTGGTTGGTACAATAGGCACTGGATAGCAGATGCACCGCACCCTGCGGCAGGCTGAAGGTTTCGCCGTGCCAGTGGAATGCCTGAAAATTTCGTACCGCGCCAAACCAGTTACGTGCGCTGTCGTTGTCCGTTACCGCCACTTCGCCCCAGCCAATTTCCTTCACCGGATTGCGTGATACCGTGCCGCCCAGCGCCTTGGAGATCAATTGCCCGCCGAGGCAATGCCCCAGCACGGGAATATCCGTGGCTACCGCCTCGCGGATCAATGCCAGCACCGGCGGTATCCACGGCAAATCATCGTTGACGCTCATCGGCCCGCCCATGAACACCAGCCCGGAGTAGGCCTCCGCAGAGCGCGGCACGGCATTTCCCGCATCAATGGCGATCAACCGCCACGGGATTTGTTGCGTATCGAGGAATTCGGCGAGATAGCCGGGGCCTTCAGCTGCGGCATGGCGGAAGATGGCGATGGGTTTCATGTCAGGATTCGGGATTCGGGATTCGGGATTCGGGATTCGGGATCGGGATTCGGGGAGCGAGTGGAAAGCCGCGGCTTTTCGATCCTCGCTCCTCGATCCTCAATCCTTCGTCTTATCTCTTTCAATAAGCGCATAAGCCGAATGGTTGTGTATCGACTCGAAGTTCTCCGATTCCACAATATAAGCATCGATGCGCTCATCGGCATTCAGCACCGCCGCGACATCGCGCACCATATCCTCGACAAACTTGGGATTGTCGTAGGCGCGCTCCGTGACGAATTTTTCATCCGGCCGCTTCAGCAGGCCGAACAGTTCGCAGGAAGCCTGCTCTTCGGCGATGCGCACCACTTCTTCGATCCAGACGAAACGGTTGGTGCGCAGCGTGAGCGTGACATGCGAACGCTGGTTATGCGCGCCGCGCTCGGAAATCTTCTTGGAACAGGGACACAGGCTGGTGACGGGCACCACCACCTTCATTGTGACGCGCGCCTTGCCGTCAATCATCTCGCCGATCAATGTCACATCGTAATCGAGCAGGCTTTGCACGCCAGACACCGGCGCCGTCTTGTTCACAAAATACGGGAAGCTCATTTCGATGTAGCCGGACTGCGCCTCCAGGCGGATCACCATCTCATGCAAGATGCTCTCGAAGGATTCCACGGAGATTTCGCGTTCATGCTCGTTGAGTATCTCGACAAAACGCGACATGTGCGTGCCCTTGAAGTTATGCGGCAGGTGCACGTACATGTTGAAGGTGGCGATGGTGTGCTGTACGCCGACGCTTTTGTCCTTCACCTTGACCGGATGACGGATACCCTTGATGCCGACGCGATTGATCGCCAGATGGCGTGTGTCGGCGGAACTTTGCACATCGGCGATGGTAGGTTTCACGGGGGCGTTCATGGCGGCATCTCTCAGATAATTGGCGGTGATTATAACCTTAGTGCCAGCCTCAAAGCACTAACCAGACCCAACCAAACAAAACCCCCATCGCCGCCCCGGGATTCACTGTTCAGACAATTTGATAGTGTTTCGTGCCAGCAAAGTTTTGAACAAAGGCATTCGTTACTGTTGCAACAGATGTGGCCTCAGAACTCATAGCGTACCTGGAGGTACAAGTTGTCGTCGCGCGCGAGTTGCCCGAACTGGCCCCACGGCTTGCCGCCGAAGAAGTTGGCGCCGACCGCGCCCCATACCCTGTCGGTGAAACTGTAGCGCAGCTCCGGATTTACGAAGTGGTCGCCGTTGCTGGCGTTGTATGAGGCGTATGCGGAAAACCGCAGCGTCTGGTGCAGGAATAATTGCGTCAGCCGCGCCGTCACGGTATGGCTCCAGCGCTTGTCGACCGGAAAGCCGGCGGGCAGCGTGGCGAGGTAGGCATCGTAGTCGTGCATGATTTCTGCATAGTACTGAAAACCGAGCGAGGTATCCTCCGCCGGCTGCGTCTGGTAGCCGGCGAGCAGGCGCGTCTGCGAGTTAGGCACGGCAAAGTCGTTACCCGCACGATCCTCAGGCGAATCGTAGTAAGCCGCTTCCAGGCTCAGCACCCCGTCTCCCGCGCGACCGGACAGGCTGGCGCCGTAGATCGCAAGCCTGGGATAGAAATACGTGATCTTCGCCGGCGCCGTCATGTTGTCCGGTCGCATCGAGGGCGTGCGCTGGAAGCCACGATACCAGTAGAGCGCCGCATCATAGCCGGCAACATCGCGGTAAGCGCGCAACGCAACGTCTCCTTCTTCCGGTTTGACGGTTTCGCGGTTGACGACCGCTGGCATCGGGTCGTAAAGCCAGAATCGGCCAGCATCTGGTGTGCGGCTCTCACGGAAATTCGGCGCCAGCACCAGCTCGAACGAAGCGAACTCGGGATAGGCGCCCAGCTTCATCGCATCCACGCCGCGCTTGAGGTATTCCAGCGGTCGCCCGGCGAACAGCGCCTCATGATCTTTGGGAAAGAAGTCGTTCACGAACACCAGGTCGCCCAAGCCCCAGGTGATGACCTGCCTGCCAAGGCGCAAATCCCAGTTGTCTCCCGCATAATCGACGTAGCCTTCGCGCAATTCACTCTCATTCTGGCGACCAAGATGATCATAGGCCAGATCGCCCTTCGCCAGCAGCCGCCAGGCATCGCCGCTGGCGTCGAGCTTGATTTGGGCGCGCTCCTCCAGCCACTTGTAATGGCGGCCATCGGGATTCTGCCCGGCGGTGTTGAAGGCCGTGTTCTGCTGCAGGAAGCCGGAGAGCGTGATCTCCGCCCGCGCCACCAGCGGCGTCAACAGAAGAACCGCAGAGAGCGTGGCCGTTCGCAGCATCAGTCAACCCATTTGCGCGGCGGCTGGCGCAGGAATCGTTCGGAGAACAGGCTGTCCTCGAGGCCGAGGCCGTAGCCGGTTTTGAGGTAAGCGACTTCGGTGCGGTGGCCGGTCTGCAAATTTTTCATGGTGCGCTTGACCACCGTGGGAATGCCATTTACCTCGGCAATTTCATCGGCGCTGAACTGCTTGTAACGTGCGCCTTTCCTGTCGTATTGCTCTTCCTTGAGCGGCAAAAAATTGGCTTTGTCCACCCAGGTGAACTTGTAGCCGAAGTCCGAGTCCGCGCCTTTCGGCGTACTCTTCACCACGTAGCAGTCGCGGTCGCCCACTTTCTCCTCGCGCTCGACGACGTGGGTATCGTCCTCGATGTCGCGCCCTGAAACGTCTTCGTAGGTGAAGTCGGAGCCGACGAAGCTGGAGCGCTTGTCCTGCGCGGCGATGCGCTTGACCATGCTGATCGCCGGGATGAACATCCAGCGGTCGTCATCCTTGGCCGGATACTTGTTGATCATGAAGGTCATGTCCTTGACATCGGACGGCTGAAAGAAATACATGAAGTACTTCTGGTCGCCACCTGATTCGCCCATATTTTTGCGCAGCATCGTGAGTTCTCGCACCCGCTCCTGGCCGTCCTTGTTGATGAGTTTCATCACCACCCGCGCCTTGAAGTCCTTGCCCGGATAGAGGAAGGCGGCCTGCGATTTTTCCATCACCTCCTCGCCCGAGAGAGCGTGCGCCTGGTTCGAGAATGCAAAAGGCAGCAGAGCGGCGATTATCCATATCCACCAGTGTTTAGTTCCGGCATAACGCGCTTCGCGCATTAGCCTTCTCTGAAGTGACGTAAGCAGGTATTTCGCCGAAAGGCGAAAGCTCGCAAACTTCGTTTTCATTTCAGTCTCCTTATGAATGTGAAACTCGCATAGCGATTCATTCGCCTCCTCGCCCGCTTGCGGGAGAGGATTGAGGAGAGGGAACGGGCATGGCAAGTTCATTATTATGGGGTGGCTACTTGCCATGCCCGTTCGCAAGTGCCGGGGCGGCGTCCGCCGTCGGCTTCGGTTCGTCAAACAGCCAATGTCGCCCGAGCATCACCAGTGCGGGCAGATAGAGAATGGTGAGCAGCGCGGAGAGCAGCATCATCGAGACGATGAAGGCGCCCACCGCGATGTAGGGCGTGAGGGGCGCGAACAGCATCACCGAGAAGGCAGAAGCGAACAGCAGCGCATTGCGCAGAATTCCCTTGCCCGGCCGCGCCGCCGTCCACAGCAGCGCCTCACGCAATGCCCCCTCATTCGTGCCACCGCCGGTCTCGGCCAGACGCTGGCGGAAGCGGCTGATGAAGTGGATGGAAAAATCCACCGCCATGCCGAGCGACAGCGTGCTCAGCACGGACAGCGGCATATCGAAATCCTTGCCGGAGAAGCCGACCACGCCGTAGATCAGCAGGATGGTGAACAGCAGCGGCATGTAGCCGACCAGCGCCCATCCGACCGAGCGGAAGTTAAGGGCAAGGATGACAAACACCACGACCAGTGCCAGCGTGAAACCCAGCACCATGTCGCCCAGCACCTCGTCATTCCACACCAGATTGAACCAAGCGACGCCCGCCGGTTTCACGGTAACGGCGAGCGGATGGGACTTCTGATAGTCTGCGGCGGCGTCAATTACTTGGCGCATGGCTTCCGCATCCCATGTCTTGATCTGTACCCAAACGTTCGCCTTCTGGAATGCGGAATCGACCACGTTATCCAGGTCTGCGGGTTTGGCCGACATGCTGAAGAGAAATAGATACTGGCCAACGGCCTCTTTCGTTTCCGGCACCGCATCGAATTCCGGATCGCCGTCATGCAGCACGCGGTTGATGCGCTTCACGTAATCGGCCACCGAAAAGGTCTTCCCCACTACCGGCAGTTGCTCGATGTGGCGTTGCAGACCTTCGAGCCAGCGCATGGCTTCCGGCCGCTTCATGAATTCCGGTTCGTTGGCCTGCACCACCAGATAGCCGAGCGAAGTGCCGCCCAAGGCTTGGCTCATCGCCGTATCGGCCATACGGATTTCACTCGATTGCTTGAACCAGGCCACCAGATTGTTGTTGACGTGTATCTTCGTGGTGCCGGCAATCGCGACGGCCACGAGGACAAGCCCGACCAGCACGGTGGCCAGCGGACGTGTCATGCCCACTTCGGCGATGCGGCGCAGGAAACGGGCTGTGCGGTCCAGCTCTACGCTCTCGCTCTCAGCGGCTTTGGCGATCTTCTCTTCCTTGACAAAGGTGAGGATGGCCGGAATCAGGCTGAAGGAGAACAGCCGCAGCACCACCGTACCGAGGGCGATCAGCCCGCCGAACACCATCACCGGCACGATGTTCATGAACAGCAGCACGGCGAAGCCGGCCGTGGTGGCGAGCGCCGTGTAGCGCACCGGACGGCTCACCGCCGCCATGGTCTCGCGGATCGCCACAAGCTTATCTCCGCGCTCCCGGTAGCGGAAATAGAACTCGTTGAAGATATGGATACTGTCGGTGGCGATAGCCATCAGAAATACCGGCGCCATCGAGCTCATGATATGCACCGGATAGCCGGCGCCGATCAGCGACCCCATGCTCAGGATAATCGCCGCCATGGCTACGCCCATCATGGTGAACGACAAGGACATGTTGCGGAACATGAGCTGAATGGCGATAAACATGATCATGCCTGCGACCGGTGAGAAAATGCCCATCAGCTTGAACATTTCGGCGCCGAAGGTATCGCGCGCCACCGGGTCGCCGGCGACGTAGTAGCGCTCCGACCCTTTCTCAGCGGACACGATCTCGCGGATATTGGCGGCGATGACGGCGCCATTGGCGCCCTTCTCCAGCGGCACATAAATGGCCGTGGTCTTGCCGTCCTTCGAGATCACGCGGTCAACCAGCAGCGGGTTGCCGAACAGCGCGGTACGCAGCGCTTCCACTTCCGCATCTGTCTGCGGCGCGCCCGGCATCAGCGGGCCGACTTTGAGAGTGCCGGCCTCCGCCGTGACATTGGTGATGGTGGTGAAGCTATTTACATCGCGGCTCGCCACGCCTTCCAGCTTGATGATTGCGTCGGTGACGCGGGCGATGCGAGTCAGAGTTTCCCGGTTGAGCACACCCGCATTGTTTTCCACGCCGACGACGATGGTGTCCTCGTACAGCGCGAAAGTTTTGTCCACCTCGTCGTTCCACACGCGCACGTCGGAGTTTTCCGGCAGCATGTGCTTCGGGTTGGTGTCCGTAGCGATGTGCGGAAACTGGGTGAGAAACAACAGCGTGAGCGCCACCGTCGCCCAGACAACCAGCTTCGGGCGGCGGATGGAAAATTCGACGAGCGAGAATTTGAACATGGCAGTCCCTTCAATTATTGGCGGCGACCCGGCAGCACATCTGCGGCAACGGCGATGAAGCCCCCGCATCCCGGCAGCCAGCGCCGCAACAGCGGCTCCAGGCGCCGGCTCCAGCGCTTGCCGCCGGGTATTGTGATTGCGGTGCCGAGACCGGCACGATGCGCCTGCAGCCCGTCAAACAGGCGCAGCGCCTCGGCGGGCGTATGCCAGCGCGCGCCGCGGTAGGCGCCACGGCCGCCGCGTCTGCCTTTGGCGAGGTAGAGCAGACTATGCCGGTTGAGCAGCCCCAGCACCACCCGGCGCCGGGCCACGCGCAACATTTCGCGCAGCGCCTGCTTTTCTTCCCGGATGAAGCACAGGGCAGTAATGCTGACGACCAGATCGAAACTGCCATCGCGGAAAGGCAGTCGGCGCGCATCCGCCACCACGAAGCCGATGCCGCGCGCCGAGTGTCCAGCGGCAAAACGGAGCATGACCGAATCGATGTCGGCGCCGACCACATTTCCGTTTGCGGCATCGGTCGCGAATCGGCGCGTGAAATAGCCGGTGCCGCAACCGGCATCGAGCAATGTCTCACCTGGGCGGGGCGCAAGCAGTGATGCGATCAGGCGATACTCTTCTTCCCCGATCCATGCGCCCCTCTGTGTCGCATACCAGGCGTCGTATTGTTCCGGTTGTATAATTATTTCTTCAGAAACGCCGGTACAGCCAGTGTTTCTCGTAGAGGATTTTGCCCATGTGCCAGAAGCGATTTGGTCCGCGCATTTCTACTTGCGGCGTCGGCTCGGCATAAAAATTACCCTTGCCGATACCGGCGCGACCGCCGCCGGTTTCGATGAAGCACATGCCTTCACCGGCAAATTGGCGCGGTGCGCCCTTGCCAGTCCAGGCATGGGCGATGTTGTGCGCCACGACCTCCGCCTGGCCGTGGGCAAACACGCCAGCCTTGGGCAAAGGACGCCCCATCTTGAGCGGAATGGTGGTGATATCGCCGAGCGCAAAGACGTTGTCGAATTGTGTTTGCAGCGTGTTGCGGTCGACGGAAACCCAGCCGCTTTCGTTGGTCAAGCCCGCATCGCGCACCACCGCTGGCGCGCGATGCGGCGGGACATAAAGCAGCAGGTCGTACTCGGCGCTCGCGCCATTGGCGAATGAAATGCGGCGATTGGCCGGGTCAACCTCTTTCACCTGGTGCTCGGGGTGATAAGCGATGCCGCGCGCCTCGACCATCCCGCGCACGGCGGCGCCCAGTTCGGGGCCGGCGACGAACATCGGCCGCGGTTCGGCGGCGAAAAACTCTATTTCGGCTTTCTCGCGCAGGCCGCGCTTGCGCAGATAGCTGTCGACCAGCAACGCGGTCTCGTAGGGCGCAGCCGGGCACTTGTATTGCGGTGCCGCGGTCAGGACGACGATGCGCCCGCCCGAAAACCGGGCCAGCGCATCGCGGATCGCGGTCGCGCCTTCCATCGTGTAGATGCAAAGCCCGGCTTCGGCGAGGCCGGGGATGGTCTCCGGCGCATACTCCGCACCCAGCGCAGTCACCAGCGCATCGGCACGCAGGGTTTGCCCGTCGATTTCCACTTCCCGCTGAACTGGATCGATCCGCGTGACGCTGCCCTGGCGAAACTCGATGCCGCGACGCAGCAGCCGATCCAGCGGCCGGGAAAATTCTTCCGGGCTTCGCTCGCCCACCATCAGCCATAACAGTGACGGCGGAAAAAAATGCTGCCCGGCGCGATCCACCGCAATCACGCGGTCGGAGGCGGGCAGCAGCTTGCGCAATGTCTCGGCGGCAACGATGCCGCCGATTCCCGCGCCCAATACCAACGCTGTGCGGCTCATCTCATTTCCCCTTAAAAAACGATGACTTTATCGGCCCACTGCGTCCACTCGGTGAGTTGATCCATGGTGCTGCGCGACGCGCCTTCGATCAGCTCCCCGGCGGCAATGCCGCGCGCATCCAGGCAACTGCCGCACGCGCCGACTTCGCCGCCATGGTGTGCCACCATGCCCAGCATGTCGCCGACGTTGTAAAACCCCTGCGGCACCTTCTGCCCGTTTTTGGCGCATGCGGCCGCATCGCCGATAAGGAACATCTTGACCTCCGCTTCGCCCGTCTTGAGCAGCGAGCGCGCAAGCCGCAACCCGTTGTAGCTGCGCTCCGTGCCGTAAGGGGCGTCGTTCAGGATCATCAGATATTTCATAATTTCCTCCGTTGACCAGTATTGGTTCGCGTATTCTTAAGAACTTGAGAATACAAGTCAAGGAATTTTTCAGATGATCGGTATCCGGGGTTCAATTCCTGGGGTGGTAGTACCGGGAGCTAATCAGGTGTGCCTGTGACCACAGGCAAGTTTCGCGCTTTCCACTCGGGGAATCCCTCTTCCAGCCGCCGCGCCTGGAAGCCTTTGCCGCGAAGCATCTCGATGGCCTCATAAGCGAGCATGCAATAGGGTCCCCGGCAATAAGCCACGATTTCCTGATCGTGGGGCAATTGCTTCAACCGCTTGGGCAGTTTGTCGAGCGTGATATTGATTGCGCCGGGGATATGACCGGCCTCGTATTCTTCGGGCGGACGGACGTCGAGCACGATTGCCTCGCCGCTCCGCACCCTTTCCAGCAACTCATCCCGCTTGACCGGTGTCAGCTTGTCACGGTTTTCAAAGTTATCCCGGATGATGCGCTCCACTCCCGCCAGATGAAGCTCGGCCACCCTGCGGATACCCGCAACAACATCTATGACTCGCTCATCAGCCAGCCCGTAGATCACCTGCTGCCCTTCTTTCCGCGAAACCAGCAATCCGGCATCGCGCAGAATCCGCAAGTGATGCGACACATTGGAGACGGTTCGGCTACATGATTTTGCGAGCGCATCGACGCTGCGCTCGCCTTGCGCAATCGCCTCTATCAACTCAAGCCGGTTCGGATGAGCAAGCGCCTTCGCCACATGGGCGAATAACTGAAACAGTTGTCTTTTCGGGTTTGAACCCATCGTGGTCAAATAGACGTGATTAGGCAAATCGTGAAGGGCGAACACCCTCCCGTTTGTGTGAGACGTTTCACGTTTCACTTCCCGCTTTATTAATGGCAACGACCAGTCCGGCGGCGTCCAGGCCGCAATCCGCCAGCATCTGCGCGTGCTCGCCCTGCTCGATGAAGCGATCCGGCAGACCGAGTTGCAGCACGGGGATGACGATACCATGCTGTTGCAAGCATTCCGCCACCGCGCTGCCCGCGCCGCCCTGCACGGCGTTTTCCTCCACCGTGACCAGCAGTTCATGTTCGCGCGCCAGGCGCAGTACCAGCTCGGCATCCAGCGGCTTGACGAAGCGCATGTTGGCCACGCTCGCATCCAGCTGTTCGGCGGCCGCCAACGCGGGAGCCAGCATCGAACCGAATGCCAGGATCGCCACACGCTTGCCTTCACGGCGCAACTCGCCTTTGCCCACCGGCAAGGCGCGCATCTCTCGGTCGATCGCCACGCCGGAGCCGCATCCGCGCGGATAGCGCACCGCGCTCGGCGTGTTCAGCCGGAACGCGGTGTAAAGCATCTGGCGGCATTCGTTCTCGTCGGCCGGAGCCATCACCGTCATGTTCGGAATGCAGCGCAGATAGGAAAGATCGAAGCTGCCCGCATGGGTCGCGCCGTCCGCGCCGACCAGGCCGCCACGGTCGATCGCCAGCACCACCGGCAGATTCTGGATCGCGATGTCGTGGATGAGCTGGTCGTAGGCGCGCTGCAGAAAGGTCGAATAAATCGCCACCACCGGCTTGTAACCATCGCAGGCCAGACCGGCGGCAAACGTCAGCGCATGCTGTTCGGCGATGCCCACGTCGAAATAGCGCGCCGGAAAACTGTTGGCAAATTCCCCCATCCCGGAGCCTTCGCACATCGCCGGCGTGATGCCGACCAGCCGCTCGTCCTGCGCCGCCATGTCGCACAGCCACTTGCCGAACACCTCGGCATAAGTGGGCTTGGCAGCCTGCTCTCCGAGATTGTCCCTGGCAGGAGCGATGCCGTTGGCCGGATCGAACTTGCTCACGCCGTGATACAGGACGCAGTCCCGCTCGGCATGCGCGTAGCCCCTGCCCTTCTGCGTGACGACATGCAGAAACTGCGGGCCGGTGAGCTGGCGGATGTTGCCCAGCGTGTCCAGCAGCACATCCAGGTCATGCCCGTCGACCGGCCCGATATAGTTGAAGCCGAATTCCTCGAACAGCGTGCTCGGCGTCACCATGCCCTTGACATGCTCCTCGGCGCGCTTGGCAAATTCCAGCACCGGCGGCAGCCCCTTGAACATTTTCTCGCTGCCGCGCCGCATCGCCGCATAGAAACGCCCCGACATCAGCCTGGCCAGATAGTTATTCAGCGCGCCGACCGGCCGCGAAATCGACATATCGTTGTCGTTGAGGATGACCAGCAGATTGGCATCGAGCGCGCCGGCATTGTTGAGCGCCTCGAAGGCCATCCCGCCGGTCAGCGCGCCATCGCCGATGATCGCCACCGCGCGCCGCTCCGAATTTTCCAGTTGCGCCGCCACTGCCATGCCCAGCGCCGCCGAAATCGACGTGCTGGAATGCCCGGTGCCAAACGCATCGTAGGGGCTTTCGTCGCGCTTCGGGAAACCGGCGATGCCGCCCGCCATGCGCAGCCTGCCCATCGCTTCGCGCCGCCCGGTGAGGATCTTGTGCGCGTAGGTCTGGTGCCCGACGTCCCACACCAGCCGGTCGTCCGGCGTGTGGTAGATGTAATGCAATGCGATGGTCAGCTCGACCGTGCCGAGGTTGGAAGACAGATGCCCGCCGGTCTTGCTCACCGACTCGATTAGAAAGCGGCGCAACTCGTCGGCGAGTTGCGGCAACTGCACGCGTTCCAGCTTGCGCAGATCGTCCGGGAGATTGATGGAAGCCAGCAAGGGGGGCATCAATGGCATCTCTGGATTGTAGCCAAAAGGAAGTAGGTCGGGCTCTGCCCGACATGTCGGGCAGAGCCCGACCTACAAAAGCGCCTTACCATGAAGTTTTCCATCAGAATTTCCGCAGCACAATAAAGTCAGCAAGTTCGCGCAGGCGTTGCGCCGGTTCGCCGAACCCGTCCAGGGTTTCCAGCGCCTCGCGATGCAGCCGTTGCGCCATGTCGCGCGCGCCCTGTATGCCCAGCAGGCTGACATAGGTCGGCTTGTCGTTGTCCGCATCCTTGCCCGCGGTCTTGCCCAGTGTCGCGGTGTCCGCCTCGCAGTCGAGTACATCGTCCACCACCTGGAACGCGAGGCCGATCAGCTTGCCGAAATGATCCAGCCTGTCCAGTTGCGCCGCAGAGGCCGACCCGCATTGCGCGCCGAGCAACACGGCGGCACGGATCAGCGCGCCGGTCTTGTGGATATGCATGAATTCCAGTTCGGGGAGCGTGAGCGATTGGCCCACACTGGAAAGATCGATCGCCTGACCGCCCGCCATGCCGCGCGAACCGGAAGCCAGCGCGAGCAGTCTGACCATTTCCAGCTGGCGCGCCGCATCGTCGTTAACGTGGAACTCGCGCAGCGATTCGTTTGCCCCTTCCCTCGCTTGCGGGGGAAGGTTGGGATGGGGGAAACGGGCATGCCCGTTCAGGCGATGCTCCGCGAGCAACTGGAATGCCAGCGTTTGCAGGGCATCGCCGACCAGCAGCGCGGTCGCCTCGTCGTATTGCTTATGGCAGGGCGGCTTGCCGCGGCGCAGCACATCGTCGTCCATGCACGGCATATCGTCATGCACCAGCGAATAAGCGTGGATCATTTCCACGGCCGCCGCCGCACGCGCCAGTTCAGCTTGATCAGCCGCGAACAATTCGCCGGCGGCGCGCGATTTCCGCGCGCGGCAGCAACCCGCACAGCACCTCCTCGAAGCGCGCCTGATGCGCGGCGACCCAGCCCTGAAAATCCGCTCCCATTAACCTTGCCCTGCTTCGCCGGTGGCGGAAAAATCCTTCAGCACGCCGTTCTCCAGCACGCTCACCTGCTGCTGCGCATCTTCCAGTTTGGATCGGCAGAACGACAACAGCTCCGCGCCGCGCTTATAGGCTGCCAGCGAATCTTCCAGCGGCAACTTGCCCGCCTCCATGTCAGCGACAATTTGCTCAAGCTCGGCCATGGCCGACTCGAAGCCAACCGTTTTTTGCGTCCCTGACTTTTTTAATTGGCCAGCCATAACCATCTCCGCTTGCGAAAGACTGGCATTTTACCCAACCCACCCTGACTGAGCCAATTTATATTGCCCCATGCAAAAAATTCGTGGAGAATCCGCGCCCCTTTTACCTATAAGTCTACGAAACAAGGCAAAACACAAATATCGGCTTATGCGCAATCACAGATGAACCCCGAAAATCCATTGGCTTCGTCATTCCCGCGAAGGCGGGAATCCAGCGAGATAAATACTCCGCAAGGCGGGCAACACCTTGATTTTGTCCCGCTGCGCGAGGATTGTTTAATCAACTGGATTCCCGCCTTCGCGGGAATGACGCTGATTTTGGTCTAATGGTCAATCCTGCATGAAATCATCCTGGATGCTGGTCGCCGGATTGCTGTTCGGCTGCATGGGGGTGTTCGTCAAACTCGGCGCGGCGCATTTTTCGTATATCGAACTGGTGTTCTACCGCTCGTTTTTCGGCCTGCTGCTGGTCTACGGCATCATGCGATCACAGCGCATCGGCGTCGCCACGCAACACTGGCGCAACCACTTGTGGCGTGGCATCTCCGGTTCGGTAGCCCTGGCGCTGTTCTTCTACTGCATCACCGTGCTGCCGCTCGCCACCGCCGTCACGCTCAACTATACCGCGCCGCTGTTCCTCACCCTCCTCACCATGCTGGTGTTCAAGGATCGTTTCCACCTGCCGCTGACCATCGCGATCGGCGTGGGATTCTGCGGCGTGGTGTTGCTGCTGCACCCAACGCTCCAGCAGGACCAGCTGCTGCCCGGCCTGCTCGGCCTGATTTCCGGCTTCCTCGCCGGGGTCGCGTACCTCAACGTAAAACAACTCGCGATGATCGGCGAACCGGACACGCGCACCGTGTTCTATTTCAGCCTCATCGCCTCGCTCGGCAGCGGCGTCTGGATACTGTTCGGCACCGTGCATGCGATCACGCCGCAAGGCTTCGCGATTCTGCTCGGGCTGGGCAGTTCCGCCACCCTCGCGCAGCTCGCGATGACGCGCGCCTACCGCACCGGCAGGACGCTGGTGGTCGGCAGCCTGGCCTACAGCACCATCGTGTTCGCCAGCCTGTTCGGCATGCTGCTGTGGGACGAAACCCTGAGCCTGGGCAGTTGGCTGGGCATGGCGTTCATCATCGCCAGCGGTGTGCTAAGCTTGCGCCTGTCACCTCAACACCCGCCAAAAGAAGGAGCAACATGATTACCATCGAACAAACCGACAACCTCGTCAACGTTGCCGTCATCGGCGAATTCACCCTTGCCGATTTCAAGCTGTTTGAAGAGCAATCGCTGTACAAACTGAAATCCCCCGGCACGGTAAACCTGCTGTTCGACCTGCGCGCGATGATCGACTACACCGTGGACGTCGCCTGGGAAGAGATCAAGTTCTTCAGCCGCGAACACAACCACGACTTCAACAAGATCGCCGTGGTCACCGACGACCAGTGGCTCACCTGGCAGGCATGGCTGTCGCGCATCTTCATCGATGCCGAGATTTCCGTGTTTACGGATTACGATGAGGCGCTGGCCTGGGTGCTGGGCTAAGGTGCCTTTGCCGGCATTTTTTAGGGTGCTACTTTACGTTGCACCAGCAAATTAATCTTGACAACTCTGAAATGTACCCATAATGACTAACAGCACAGCACAGCACAGCACAGCACAGCACAGCACAGCACAGCACAGCACAGCACAGCACAGCACAGCAACAAGCTACAGCTTCGGCTGGCTACGCTTGACGATGCGGGAGTGCTCTTGAAATGGCGAAACAATCCTGCCACTCGTGAAGCCAGCCACAACACTGCCCTTATCAACGAAGACGAGCATATTCAGTGGCTGAAACGAATCTTGGCAAATGAAAATCGCAAGTTATACGTTGCAGAAATTGATGGCGTTCCCGTTGGAACAGTACGAGTGGATTCCGAAGCCCTTGGATATGAGCTTTCTTGGACTGTCTCCCCCACGATGCGTAGCTCTGGCATTGGGAAGGCAATGGTCTCTCAGCTTGCGAAAGGCATACCAGAATCAATCCGTGCGGAAATCAAAGCTGGCAATATCGCTTCAATCCGCATTGCAGAGGACGCGGGAATGGCGTTTGAACGTGAAGAGAAAGGCGTTCTCCACTATCGGCGTGACGCTGTTGCCTAACCCGGCATTCGAGAGGGACTGCGCGAAAGCGCTGCGCCCCTTAAGGCATACGTTCGACATAGGGTCGCGAAGCGCGCTAGAATTACCTTATTAGTTTTGAATGGAGCCCAGATAATGAACACACAACTTTTGCAGCAAGCTCGTGTGCTCGACATTGACGAGCAGATCGAACTGGTTGAAGCTATCTGGGACGGTATCGTTAGCCGTGGTGCCGCGCCATCGTTGACCGAAGCGCAGGGATCGGAGCTTGATCGCCGCCTCGCCGACCATATGGCGAACCCGAACGATGTGATTCCATGGAGTGAAGTAAAAGCAGCCGCTCTTGCCAAAATCAGGCAATGAGCCTACCCATCACTTTTCATCGTGCCGCCAGTGCAGAGTTCACAGAAGCTAGCGCGTGGTATGAGACCAAGCGATTTGGCCTTGCTCTTGAGTTCATGGCCGAGATTGACCGTTGCGTATCGCTGGCATCGAAACACCCTCTCCAGTTTGCCGTTGTTCGCGAGGACATTCGACGTGTCGTCGCCAATCGTTTTCCATACAGCGTTTATTTTCGCGCAGAGAAACATCGCATCGTTGTCTTGGCGGTATTTCATGGCAGCAGAGATCCCGATATTTGGCAGGCCAGAGCCTAACCCTACGCTCAAGCGTGACAGGCCAGAAGCGGTCTGCCCCTTAGCTCCACGTTGGGCCGTTCAGACGCCACGATAACTAGGGCACAACAGTCCGCCACGGCGTTTGCTCATCATGTGCAGCAATGGCGGAACGCCAGCTGCAGGCGGCCATCTTGATATCACAAGCAGCACGGAGCACAGCCAATACGTCTATAACCTTTACAGGAGATCGTCATGAGCAAATACCAAATCGCTGTTGTCGTCGGCAGCCTTCGTCAGGATTCGTTCAACCGCAAGCTGGCAAGCGCCGTCGCAAGACTGGCGCCGCCGGCGTTCTCGTTCAAGCAGGTGCAAATCGGCGACTTGCCGCTCTACAACCAGGACGACGATGCAAACCAGGCCGAATCCGTCAAACGGCTGAAAGGTGAAATCCTGGCTGCACAGGGCCTGCTGTTCGTCACCCCGGAATACAATCGTTCAATCCCCGGTGTGCTCAAGAACGCAATCGACCATGCCTCGCGTCCCTATGGCCAGAGCGCCTGGACGGGAAAGCCTGCGGGCGTGTTGGGCGCTTCGCCCGGTGCCACCGGCACGGCCATGGCGCAACAGCATTTGCGCAACATCCTCGCGACTCTGGACGTCCCGACGCTTGGCCAACCCGAAGCATTCATCCAGGTAAAGGATGGATTGTTTGACGATGCCGGCAATATCGGTGAAGGCAGCAAGAAATTCCTGCAAAACTGGATGAACCAGTATGTCGCCTTGGTGAAAAAACACGCCGGTGCCCCATAAGAGACGCTCGCGGTAGCCATACCTGAAAGCCTAAGCCTTCCTGGCTCCTTAGTCCCTGCCTGCTAGACGTTAGCACGTTTACTATGAACGGTTGTTAACGTTCTCTTAACATTATCGACCTGAATATTGCAAATACTTACGCATGTAATTTATTGTTATCAATATGTTAAATATTTGGCACGGTTCATGCTTATATTAGTGCAACTCCCTGTGAACGGCATCCTTGCCTTCACAGGCGAAAATCCCCCTCGTTAAGACGGTCGGGA
>JACPEI010000026.1 GCA_016183575.1 Nitrosomonadales bacterium
ATCTGTGGGTGGTCAGCGATAATGTGCGCAAGGGCGCGGCGTTGAACAGCGTGCAGATTGCGGAGATTCTGAATGCGAAATACCTCGATTAATACTGATGCGAAAAATATTATGAGCTTGTGCTTATAACTCCATGATGCTATTTTACTTGTTCAATAAATAAACATAAGGTGATAGCGTGCGAAAGTCACTATTAAAACTGCTCGGGGCCGTTGCTGCTTTTACACTGTCCACATATGTTTCCGCTATTGGCATGGGCGGGATCAATGTGGTATCTGCCTTGGGGCAGCCGCTGAAGGCCGAAGTCGAACTGGTGTCAGTCAACAAGGCCGAGAAAGCCAGCCTGGTTGCCCGCCTTGCGTCGCCTGATGTCTATAGGGGTGCCGGGCTGGAGTACCCTTATGGCACCAAGTTCAAATTCCAGATCGAGAGCCGCGCGAACGGCGAGTCGTATATCAAGGTGAGCAGCGCGCAACCGATCAACGATCCTTTCGTGAGCATGCTGGTCGAGTTGACCTGGGCGTCCGGCAAGCTGTTGCGTGAATATACTTTCCTGCTCGATCCGCCGGACTATGTTGCGGAGCGGCCCGAATCGGCACAAGTGCAAGCCGTCGCACCGGCAGTGCTATCCGCGCCGCTGGAAACTGCCGCCAAGCCTGTCGGACAAGCCGCGCCAGCGGAAAAGAGCGTCGCGACGGGCAAAATTACCGTTCAGCGCGGCGACACGCTGAATAAGATCGCAAGGCAAAACAAACCGGACGAAGTGAGCCTGGAGCGTATGCTGGTCGCGCTATACCGTGCCAACGCCGATCAATTCGACGCTAAAAACATGAACCGCATCAAGGCCGGCAAGATTTTGCGCCTGCCCGACCAAGGCGAGTTGATGGGTGTGGCGCAGCACGATGCGGCAAGGGAAATTCGCGCGCAGACAGCCGATTGGAATGCCTACCGGCAAAAGCTGGCCGCCGCCGCGTCGGCCGCCAGCCAGCCACAGGAAGCCCAGCAAGTCGCCACCGGCAAGATTGCCAGTTCGGTCGCCGACAAGACTCCGGTTGCCAAGGAGTCCGCCAAGGAAGTGCTGAAATTGTCCAAGGGCGAAGCCCCGGGAGACAAGGCAGGCGCGGCAGGCAAGCAGATGACTGCCCAGGACAAGAAGAATGCCGAGCAGGAAGATGCGATCGCCAAGGCCAAGGGACTGAAGGAAGAGCAGGCGCGCGCCGCCTTGCTGGAAAAGAACCTCAAGGACATGCAACGCCTTGCCCAATTGAAATCCGAAGTTGCAGGTACGGCATCCGCAGTCGCTTCCCAGGTTGCTGCCGCCAGTGAAGTCAAGCCGGCGCCAGTTGCCAAACCCAAGCCCCAGCCGGTGGTCGTGCCGCAGCCTTCCCTGGTGGATCAGATTCTGGGTGAACCGCTTTCTCTGATTGGCGGCGCGGCAATTCTGCTGGGGCTGGGCGGCATCGGTTTAATGTTGAGCCGCCGCAAGCAGTTTGCTGCAACTGCTGAAAAAAAAAGTGAAGAGGGTGGCGCAATAACCGGGCGCATTGCCGCGCCGACTGCGCCTTCCCCCGAGACTGGCGATTTCACCAGTGCGGCAGTAGTCCGCGCCGAAACAACTTCTCAGCCGGATAACGTTGATCCGATCAGCGAGGCGGATTTGTTCCTGAATTTCGGCCGCGATGCGCAGGCGGAGGAAATACTGAAGGAAGCCCTGCAGAACACGCCGAACAACCATCAGATTCATCTCAAGTTGTTGGGTATTTACGCCAACCGCAAAGATGTAAATTCCTTCTCGGCCATCGCGCGCCAGTTGAAGGATTCCGGCGATGAACAGGCATGGCAGCAAGCCGCGGCAATGGGGCGCAAGCTCGAACCGAATAACCCGATGTATGGCGGTGGAACCATCGAGGATGACGGCAGCGCGACCAAGCAGACAACCGCGCTCAATGCGATGCCGGACTTTGTTATGGACGAGAAGGCGGCACAGGAAACATCGGCTCCCGATGTGGATTTCGATTTGGGCGATACCGGGAAAACCTCGACCCTGTCAACTGAAGGCAAGGCTGTGGCTCAAGCGGGAACCATGGATTTTGATATGAGCCCCACCAAACCATCGTTCAGTGCGCCGATGGAGATGGATTTCGACATCACCTCGACCAGCCCTTCGATGCCGGCGGCCACCGGGCAACCGGAATCCGCATTGCCCAATCTGGATGATCTGATTTTTGATGTCACCTCTACCCATCCATCGATGCCGGCGGCACAGGCAGAGTCGGCGGCACAAGCCGACGAGGGTGGTATGGAGTTCAAGCTGGACTTCCCGATTGAGGAGGCAGCCGAGAAGTCTGCTTCCGTCGCGCAAGCCGAGACCGGGTTGGCGGGCATCAGCCTGAATTTTGATGCAGCCGCAACGCCGGGCGAACCGGCAGCCAAGGATGAACATTGGCATGAGGTTGCCACCAAACTCGATTTGGCCAAGGCCTATCAGGAAATGGGTGATGCGACCGGTGCACGTGAAATCCTCGATGAGGTCTTGCGCGAGGGTGATGCGGTGCAGCGCGAGACTGCGCAGTCCATGCTCGATCAGCTCGGCTAATCTTGGCGTTATATAGCCATCTGACTAAGTTGGTAAATGCGTTGCATAGCCATTCGGCTAAGCCACCAAAAAACGGTGACCAAGCCGCTGGTTAACACCAACTAAGTCATTGGTTAACGGCAGCCCACTACCGGGCTGCCGTTTTCTTTTGGAGCGAAGATTGCAATTTCATCCCGCTGCGCAAATCCTGACCTGGTGCCTGCTGGTTGCTGCGATGCAGGTGTTGGCATCCGGCATATTTCTGATTGCCGCCGGCTCGGTCATGCTGTGCGCGTTCGCCGTTTCCAGGCACAAATTCATGCAGCTGGTGCGCCGCACCCGCTGGATCATGCTGTCGCTGTTGCTGATCTATGCTTACAGCACGCCCGGACAAGCGCTGTCGGACGCGCTCGGCATGTTCAGCCCGAGCCGCGAAGGGCTGGCCGATGGCGTGCTGCAACTGACCCGGTTGCTGGCCGCGCTGGCCGGATTGGCGATATTGCTGGATCGCCTGCATCGCCAGCAGCTGATCGCCGGGCTTTACACCCTGTTTGCGCCGTTGCAATGGCTGGGGCTGTCGCGCGAACGGTTCGCGGTGCGGCTGGCATTGACCTTGCATTATGCCGAGGTGGCGATGCTGCGCAGCACGGGAAGCTGGCAAGATGCCTTGAACGGCCTGTTTGAGCCGCATGGCGAGACCATCCGTCACATGGAATTGCCGCTGCACCGCTTCGGCATTCGCGATATGTTGCTGCTGGGCTTTGCGCTGCTGCTGTTGCTGGGGGCACTGCGATGAGGATAGCCCCATGAGGATCGCACTGGGTGTCGAATACGACGGCCGCCCGTATTGCGGCTGGCAGAGCCAGCCGGATGGGCGCACCGTGCAGGACACGCTGCAACGCGCGTTGAGCCAAATCGCCGATGAACCGGTTGCAATCCTCGCGGCGGGGCGCACCGACACCGGCGTGCACGCGCTGGAACAGGTGGCGCATTTCGATACCCAGGCCGAACGCCCGCTGACCGCGTGGGTGCGCGGCGTGAATGCAGCACTGCCGGACAGCATCGTGGTGCGCTGGGCGCATCCGGTGCCGGACGAATTTCATGCGCGTTTCTCCGCGCAGGGACGCAGCTACCGCTACCTGCTGATCAACCGCCCGGTGCGCAGCGCGATCCATGCCGGCAAGACGGGCTGGTTCCATTTGCCGCTGGATGTCGCGGCGATGCAGGCCGCCGCGCAATGCCTGCTCGGCGAACACGACTTCAGCGCGTTCCGCGCGTCCGAATGCCAGGCCAAATCGCCAATCAAGAACCTGCGCCGACTGGAAATTCGCCGTGAGGGCGAGATGTTGATCTTCGATTTGAGCGCCGACGCGTTCTTGCACCATATGGTGCGCAACATCGTCGGCTGCATGGTGTACGTCGGCAAGGGCAAGCATCCGCCGGAATGGCTCGCGGAAATATTGGATGGCCGCGAGCGCCGTTTCGCCGCGCCGACCTTTGCGCCGGATGGCTTATACTTGCGCCGCATACAGTACGAGGCGAAGTGGGGGCTGCCGCAAATGGAAAACGAAACAATGTTGGGAGAGCTGCTGTGACGC
>JACPEI010000024.1 GCA_016183575.1 Nitrosomonadales bacterium
GGATGGTCATCTAGCGGCTTTTGCCTTCCATCGACACGCTTTCCGGATGCTCGGCCATTTCCTCTACCAGTTCGCTCGGCACATATTGGCCGAACAAACCGGTAATCTGACGTTTCGTGCGCGACTCGACGAAGTAACCGTAGGACATGTCCAGCGCGAATAACAGCACAATCATCACCAGGCTGTTCGCCACCAGCATCAACATATTGCCATAATGCCAGGCCGCCAGGCTCAGTCCTATGGTCGTAGCGAACATCAACACCGAAGTCAGCATGGCCTTGGCGGGGCTCAGGGCCGGCAGCAAAAAACTCAACGCGATGCCGATCAGCAACAGCCAGGCCACCTCTGCTCCAACCATGTAGGCCGGCCGCTCCTTCAGGTTTTGATCGAGAATGCCGGAAATCATGTTGGCATGAACCTCCACCCCGGGGTAGACCTCCGCCACCGGCGTGGCGCGCATATCCAGCAGTCCGAGAGCCGTGGTGCCCACCAGCACGATCTTGTCCTTGAGTTGGGCAATCCCGACGCGGTCATGCAGCACGTCCGCAGCCGAAATATAGCGAAAGCTCCCTTGCCCGCCACGGTACGGCACGAAGGTAGCCACCTCGTCGTCGACCGGGATTTTCAGTTTTCCGCCGGCGGCGGTACCCAGTTCCAGCCACTCCAATCCGCCATAGCCTTCGGTCTGGTCCTCGACAAAGCCCGGCAGCAATTCAGGTTGGCCGAACAGGGTGCGCACCATCGCGAGGGATAGGGATTCGTAATAGGCGCCGTCGTATTCCACGAGCATCGGCACACGCCGCACCACGCCGTCGACGTCCACCAGCGGATTGAAGTGGCCGGCGCTCGTCGCGGCCTTTTGCAATTCGGGGATGTTTGCCCCGTAACCGCTCCAGGCCGTGAATCTGATCGGCATCCCCTTGAACATGCCTGCCGGGAAGACCGGCTCGGGCAGCGCCCCGGATATGCTGGCGCCCTTCTGGTTGTTCAGGTAATAACCCAGCACCACGTTGCGGTTCCTGATCTTGGCGGCGAACAGCTTGTCGTATTCGAGTTGCGGCTGGATCTGCGCCAATGCCGCCTGGAATTGCGCATTGCCCCTGAGCTGGTTTTGCCCGATTTCCTGCAACACCTTGAGTCCGGAACTCTCGTCCTTTTCGGCAAAGACGATGTCGAAACCGACCACCGCGACGCCGTACTTATCGAACAGCTTATCCGTCAACAAAGCGAGCCGGTCGCGGCTCCACGGCCAGTGGCCTTCTTCCCTGAGGCTTTTTTCATCGATATCGAGAATGACGATGCGCTCGTCCACCGTACGCGGCATGGTCAACTGCAAACGGTAGTCGTACAGGATAGCGGACAGCTGGTCGATAAAATTCAGCCGATAGAAACGTGCGGCGTTGCCGACAAAAACCAAAACGATCAGCAGCCCAATCCCGATCAGTATCGCGTTTTTTTTCACGCCGCGGATCCCGGCAGGTGATGATAGATGGCGGAAGCACCCACAAGGGGTATGCCGGAAACAGGCATGCCACTGTCCGGTTTGCCGGGCGTGGAGTTGATACAAGGTAAAGAGAGAGGAGTTATCCTCAGTCCTCGCATCTCAAACCTCAAAATTTTTACTCCTCCGTTTAAGGCAGCCATAAGGGATTGCCCCTGCGGTTTTTGTCTTCCGCTATCCCTTGAAATAAAACTCCATCTTCACCCCGGCCAGCTCGATCACATCATGATCATTCAGCCGATGCGGCTGGTCGCCCAATGACGTTCCATTCACCAGCGGATGGCTTGCGCCTTCCACATGGGTGATGAAATAGCCGTGCGGGCGGCGGGTCAGGACAGCCACCTGCACGCCGGGTTTGCCCAGTGTGGTGAGATTTTTAACCAACTCCAGCTCCTTGCCGGCATTGGGGCCGGTCAGGATTTGCACCACAGCCGCCTGCGGCGCGGGGACGGCCGGCTGGGCAGCCGGCGCGACTGGCGGATTCAACTGTTGCGCGTCAAATTTGCCGGTTTCCTCCAGCGCTGCCGGTTTGGCACCCGGAGCGGCTTGTATTTTTATAACGCCTGCACCTGCAGTTGCATCGCCTTTTTCCGCGCCTGGAGCGGCCGGCTTGGCCGGCGCACGCAGCACCATGGTCTTCTCGAAATCAGCCGGATTTACCTGACCGCCCTGCTCATTAACGTATTTCAGCTTGTACTTGCCGATTTCTATCAGGTCATTGTTTTGCAGAAAGTGCTTTTTGGTTGGAACCCCGTTTACCTCCAGCCCGTTGGTGCTGTCCAGGTCCTCGAGGAAGGAGTCGTGCAGGATGGTGATGATCGCGGCATGTTCGCCGCTCACCGCCAGATTGTCGATGACAATATCATTGTGCGCCTTGCGCCCGATGGTCATGCGCTCCTTGCTCAATGGGTATTCCTTGAGTACCACCCCATCCATGCTAAGTATCAATTTTGCAGTCATAGTCGTGACCCTTCCCCAATTTTGAGCCGATTATTTCTTGAATCGCCGATTATTTCCTGAACCACCAGCTATTTTTTGAACCACCAGCTATTTTTTGAACCAATGGGACAGCTTTGCCAGCCAGCCATGCGGCACGGCAAATTCGCCGTTCACCTTTACCAGTATCACCGAAACATTGTCGCGGCCGCCGTTATCGTTCGCCATCTGGATCAATTGCTCCGCCGCCAGCGGCAGATTGCCCTGCATCGCATACAGCGCGGACTGGATATCCTCGTCTTCCACCATGTCGTTCAGGCCGTCCGAGCACAACAGGTAAATATCCCCGACCAGCGCGTCATGCACATGGATTTCCGGCACCACTTCGGCATCGATCCCGACCGCTCGCGTCACCAGATTCTTGTTCTTGGACACGCGCGCATCCTCGACGCTGATCATCCCGCCGTCGATCTGTTCCTGCAGCAGGGAATGGTCGCGGGTAATCGTCTCCAGCGTCTCGCCGCGCAGCCGGTACATGCGCGAATCTCCGACATGGCCGACTACCACGCGGTTGTCGTAAAACAGTCCGGCAACGATGGTCGTGCCCATTCCCGCATATTGCGCCTGGCTCTGCGCGGCATGAAAAATCGACGCGTTCGCGCGCTGGATACTGTCGCGCAGCAGCACCACCCCCAACTCCTCGCCGCTTGCCGCATCGCGATCCGTCGGGCTCGCATCCTGCAAGCGTTGGCAGACTTCCGTCGCTAATACCGAAACGGCAATGCCGCTTGCCACTTCGCCGGCATTATAGCCACCCATGCCATCCGCCAGCACGACCAGGCCGCAAGCCAATTCCTGCGCAATGCTGTCCTCGTTGTGCGAGCGCACCATGCCCGGGTTGGTTTGACTGACTATTTCAAGCGCGTCTGCTATTTTCATGGTTCACTCCTGCAAGCCGGCTATGCATTGGCGTAATGCTTCGGCCATCTCCGCCCCATCGATATAACGGTCTTCGTTCTGTTTGGCCGGCGACTTGTTGACGATTGCCGCCGGGTACGGTGGCAAATCCGGCCGGATGCTCAAGATAGCGGTATGCAGTTTGCCGGCGATCCGGTACCTCATCTGCGCCATCGCGTCTCCCTCGAATGGAAGCTTACCACAAGCCTGTTGGTACAAGCTTACCCCCCCGGCGAGAACAGGTCGCGGAATTTGATTGATCCTGAAAAAAAGCTGTTATCCACGAAATACACGAAAAACACGAACGAATTCAAAGGGTGCCATGCTGCAAATTGATACCCAATGGGTGAGTCATTGAACCAACATAACTTCTTGTTTTATTTCATGCCTTTCGTGTCTTTCGTGGACGAATTGCAGTTTTTAGGTTGATAGCGGATTTGCGGAGTTAACGGATCATTTGATCAGCAATACCGGGCAGTTTGCCAGATGCAATACCTTGTTCACCACCGACCCCAGCAGCAATGCCTGCAAGCCGCTCTGCCCCTGCCTGCCCATCACGATCTGATCGGCACCCTGCTCGTTGGCATATTGCACGATCGCCTCCGCCGGCGTGCCGACGCTGATATGGTATTGATAGGGCAACGCGGCGGCATCCAGCGCCGCGCGCGCCGCCTGCAACGCCGCCATGCCCTGCTCGCGGTAATAGTCGTCGATGGTTTTCTGGTTGATGAACAGCTTGACGTTGCCGGCCGCCACATTCCACTGCACATTCAGCAGCAGCAGTTGCGGCGGCTCCTTCAGCGCGGCGATATTCTTGATCACATGCTCAACCGCACGCTGCGCATTGGCCGAGCCGTCCACCGGAATCAGTATCTTCATCATCCCTCCCTTTGCGATTTATTGTCCACCTTCTGCGAGTTGGGCGATTTATCGCCCATCCCTGCCAAAACCGATTCGTCCACCAGATCGACCACTGGCACAGAAACCGCCTTGCGCATCGCCAGCCATTTGCCGAGCGCCACCACCAGCAGCGCGCATACTGCCGGTATCAGCCAGTGCAGATAGTGGTGCGCTTCGACCATCGCTGCAAACAGCGCCTCGCTGACCAGCATCTCGCCCGCGACATAGCCGAGCAGCGCGCCGCCCGCGTAGATGATAAAGGGGTAGCGGTCGATCAGCTTCAGCACCATCTGGCTGCTCCACGCGATCATCGGGATGCTGATCAGCAGACCGAACACCAGCAGCGCCACGTTGCCCTTGGCTGCAGCCGCCACGCCCAGCACGTTGTCCAGGCTCATCACGAAGTCGGCGACGATGATCGTCTTGATCGCGCCGAACAGGCGCGTGTCGGCCTTGATGTTGTTCGCATCATGCTCCTCTTCGGGCAGAATCAGCTTGACGCCGACCCACAGCAACAGCAACGCGCCGACCAGTTTCAGATAGGGCAATGCGAGCAGGCCGACCGCAAAGAAGGTCAGCACGATGCGCAGGCCGATCGCGCCGCCGACGCCGAACAGGATGCCCTTCCTGCGCTGGTGCGGCGGCAGGTTGCGGCACGCCAGCGCGATCACCACCGCGTTGTCGCCGGAGAGCAGCAGGTCGATCATGATGATCTTGAACACATCCCCCCAGAACTGGGGGGTAGAAAACATTTCCAGCATTGCCCGGCCTTTCAGAATCAAAATTTTTTATCGCGCGCGCCATCGCCGCCGGCTTGCCATTAGCGATTTTCATAATGGATAGCCGTTTGAAACGAACGCGCACTGCGGCTGGGACGCGGGCGCAATCTTACCGAATTATCCGCAGCGCGTATGGAATTCTGCTGCCTGTCGCAGCGTCAAGGAGGTTGACACCAGAACGTTCGTTCTCTACCATGCGACGAACGCTCGTTCTGCATAGGTGTAACCATGACTGATTTCGATACCCCCTTACCCGAGTCCAATCCCAAGGACGCGGAATATCTGGCGAAGCTGCAAGACTACTACGCCGAGTGGAAAAGCATCCCTTCCTACGCTTCGCTGTGCGAGGTATTCGGCATCGCCTCCAAGTCCTGGGTTAAAGCGATTCTGGATCGGCTCGGCAAGGCCGGCTTTATCGAGCGCACGCCCGATGGCATGTGGATTCCGACACGCCAGTTTTTCGCCCGCCCCTTCGCCGAATCCTCCGTCCAGGCAGGAATGCCGGTGTCGGTGTCGGCGACCCAAGGCGATTATTTCATCATCGACGAAATGCTGATCGACACCCCGTCCCTGACCACGATGATTCCAGTCAAGGGGGATTCGATGATCGAAGCGGGCATCCATGATGGCGACATTGCCGTGGTGGAAAAACGCAATCTGGCGAATGTCGGCGACATCGTGGTCGCGATAGTCGATAACGATTTCACGCTCAAGACACTGGGCAAGGAAGGCGGCCGGTTCATCCTGCGCCCGGCCAACTCGGCCTATCCGGTCATCCGTCCGCAAGGCTCGCTGGAAATCTTCGGCGTGCTGGTCGGGTTGATACGCAAGTACCGGAAGTAAAGCCAGCGTGCTGGTGGGCTGCGGCAATTTCTACGTCTCATGCAAGCGCCTGTTTCAGCCGAAGCTGGAAGGCGAGCCGGTGGCCTTGCCCAACAGGCCTGCTTGGAATTAAAACAGCCTCTAAGGGATCGTCAGCCGCGCTTCCGTGCCACCGCCTTCGCGCGGCAGCAGTTCAATTTTCCAGCGGTTGGCATCCGCGAGCTGGCGCGCAATCGCCAACCCCAGCCCGCTGCCGCCAGTAGCGGTGCTGCGCGAGGCTTCCAGACGATAAAAAGGGCGGAACACGCTTTCTACCTGATCGGGCGGAATGCCTGGCCCGCGGTCGAGCACATGAATCACGGCAGCTTCCTTATCGCATGTCAGCTCGATGGTGACCGGCTGCCCCGCGCCATAACGCACCGCGTTGCCGAGCAGATTGGTCAGAATGCGCCGCAGCGCCATGGGGCCGAGCGGGCGTATGCAGGGCGCTGCGGCGCGACATTCGACCTGCGCCCCGCCATTTGCGGCATCGTTCGCCAGCTCCTGCGACAGCTGGGCGAGATCAGTTACCTGCGGGGTTTCCTTTTCCAGGCCGCGGCTGAGTTCGATGAATTCACCGATGAGCCGGTTCATTTCTTCCAGATCATGCTGCAATCTGGCAACCAGTTTAGGGGCGGAGTCTCCTGGCAGCATTTCCACCGCCAGACGCATGCGCGCCAGCGGGGTGCGCAGATCGTGGGAGATACCCGCAAGCAGGGTGGTGCGGTTGGCGAGCAGTTCCTGCACCTGCAGCGCCATCAGGTTGAAGGCGCGCGCCAGGCTGGCCAGTTCCTCGGGGCCGTTTTCCGGCAGGGCTTCCGGGGTGTTGCCTTGCCCGACATGTCTCGCCGCTTCTGAAAGCCGTTCCAGCGGGCGGGTGATGCGCCGCGCCAGGATGACGGCGGTGATCAGGGTCAGCACAATGGTTGCGGCCAACACCAGCAGCAGCGCCAGCGGTGGCTGCATGCCGAGGTGATTGTGGGGAAAACCGATGCGTATCAGTTTCCCGCCGGTGTGGATTTCCGCCCATAACCAGGTCTGCTCTAATTCCGTGACCTTGATCCGGATGCTTTCTCCTGTCCGTGCGGCAAGAGCGTCTTCCAGCAGCAACAGGTAAGGGAAACGGTGATCGTGCCCCGGCAGTTCGGCGCTAGCGTCGAACAGTCGGAGATTGTGTTTTTTGGCCAGCTCGAGCTCGAAATCCACGCGCGTCTGCGGCGGCAATTCCACCCAGGTCTGGGCCGACAGCACCATGATGGCGGCGAGGTCGTCCGCCGAGCGCTTGGCCATCGGCAATATGATGTAGTACGCGATGGTGGCGAGCATGATGAGCTGAAAGACGATCAGCGCGGTCGCCACCGTGGTGGCGGTACTGCGGAACAGGGTGTGGCGTTTGTTGCCGTAAAGCATTATCAAGCCTTGTTGCCGGGAACAAACAGGTAACCTTCGCCCCATACGGTGCGTACATACACCGGCGTGGCCGGGTCGCCCTCGATCTTGCGCCGCAGCCGCGTCACCCGGACGTCGATGCTGCGGTCGAACGGCGTGCGTTCGTAGCCTTTGAGCAGATCCATGAGGCTGTCGCGGCTCAACACGCGATTGGGATGCTCGACGAAAATCCGCAGCAGGCTGAACTCCCCGGCGGTCAGGGGGACATCCGCGCCCTCCCGGGACAGGCTGCGGGAATGAAGATCAAGACTGAAAGGGCCGAAGCGGAAGACCTCCTGCGCCGAATCTTCCATTCGGGTACCGCCGCCTTCCCTGCGCCGCAGCACGGCGCGGATGCGCGCCAGCAGTTCGCGCGGGTTGAACGGCTTGGCGAGATAGTCGTCCGCCCCCACCTCCAGGCCGATGATGCGGTCAACATCCTCGCCGCGCGCCGACAGCATGATAATCGGCTGGCCGCCCCGCATCCGCAACTTGCGCGCCAGCGTCAGCCCGTCCTCTCCCGGCAGCATCAGATCGAGAATCACCAGATCCGCCGCATGTTCCGCGAGGTGTCGCTCCATCGCGGAGCCGTCGGCGACGGCATCGACGCTGTAGCCCTGCTCGGAGAGATACTGCTGCAGCAATTCGCGCAGGCCGGGGTCGTCATCCACCACCAGAATATGTTTGCTGTTCATGTTTTTTACTATACAGGATAGCGCTTTCCCCTGGCACCGGAGGCAGGCCTCCGGTAACACACTGTTACAACTTGCCGCAACATGGAAATCGTTGCGCAACGCTTCCGCGTCATCATGACCACATCAGGAACGCGACCTGATATCGGCAGCACAACTTAACCGACAGGAGACCATGATGAACACCAAAAACTTTCTTTACAACGCCGCGCTGATTTTCGGCATTGCCGTCGCGGGTCCGAGTTTTGCGGATGACGCTACCGCGGTGGATCCCTCCACCATGACCCAGCAGGAACGCGAGGCCTATCGCGCCGAGAGACAGGCCGGCATGACCCCGGAGCAACGCGCCGAAATGCAGAAATCCCGGAGCCAGGGTGGCAGCGCCCAGGGGCAGGGCACCATGGCGCGCGACGGTTCCGGATCGGGCGGGCAATATGGCCGCAGCGGCGGTAGGCGGGGCGGTGGCTATGGCAGGGGCGGGCGCTGATTCCGGAATAAAGGATCAAGTTGTTGGATGGACTGGTTTGTTGGATGGACTGAAAAAACTGTTTACCCAAGGATGTCATGACATGGAAAAACCCCGCAATTTTATTCTCAACCTCCTCGCCTCTTCCTGCCTGCTATTCGCCGCAACCGGCGCGCAAGCTGTCGAGCCGCTCGCCTTGCAGCAAATCATGAAAGACCTGGGCAAAAACATGCAGGTCATCACCGACGGGATTTCACGCGAAGACTGGGAACTGGTGGAAAAAACCGCGCCGCTGATCGCCGATCATCCCCAGCCACCCTTCTCCGAGAAAATGCGCATCATGGGTTTCATGGGCACCAACATGGGCAGGTTCAAGGCCCATGACGGCGAAACCCACGCACAGGCGCAGGCGGCAGGCAATGCGGCCAAGGCCAAGGACGGCCAAGGCGTCATTCTCGCCTTCCAGAAACTCCAGAGCAGCTGCTACAGCTGCCACAGCGAATTCCGCAAACTGTTTGTGGAGCATTTCTACGGCAAGAAAGACGCCGTCCGGTGAGCCAGTTCGGTTCCGTTTCCAACATTACAGGAGTCATTCCATGAAAGCCCATACACAACAACGCGGCCCCCTTATCCGGGCGATTTCCCTGGTTGCGGTCGGTTTCGGGCTGCTGACCATCAAGGAGGGCGGCACGGCCCTGTTTGGCGGCGAGGCGGCGCGCGCTGCGGCCGGCAACTATGTGCCGTTCGTGCTCTGGTTCAACTTTTTGGCGGGCTTCGCCTATGTCGTCGCCGGCGTCGGGCTGTGGCTGCAGCAGCGCTGGGCGGTTTGGCTGGCCGTCGCCATCGCCGCGGCGACCGCGTTCACGTTCGCGGCTTTCGGTGCACATATATTTATTGGCGGGCTTTACGAGAAACGTACGGTGATCGCGATGAGCCTGAGAACGCTGGTGTGGGCGACGATTGCGGCCATCGCCTGGCGCCGATTGGTGCGGCACCAGGCGTGATGCACGGCAATCCTCTTGTCACAATAAGTTACAAAAAAGGGGAGAATTTGACATATGCCGGTTACACCTTGGTGGTTAAATACGCTCCGCTGCGAAGCAATTTGCTCATCTTACATAGCGACTCAATCATGAAACGCACGCAGAAGATCACCTTGACCCTATTACCACCGCCGCCATCAGCACTGGCGCGATGGCCTCCTCCCGCACAACCGGCATGGGCATGGCAAGCACCCGCCCTTTATAATAAAACTTGCCATGCCCGTGGATGGCCTGTCCAATCTTGCAGCATGCAGGGTAGACAAAAACCGGCAGGACTTCACTTGCGAAGCAATGAAATTTATCTAAGGAAACGAGATCGGCTGGGGTCGGTCTCATCACATTAAGGAATCCAAAGCATGAAAAGAATTTTGATAGCCGTTTCAGCATTCATCGGGATAGTTGGCTTGAATGTGGCATTCGCTGCCGACGAAAAAATGCGACATCAAAACCATAATCACAACATGAGCATGATGGACACACGAACTTCCCTAGATTTATCTCCAGAGATGAAGCAGCATCAACTATTGAACATGCGGGAGCACTTGGATGCGATCAAATCGATTGTTGGTTTAATGTCAGAAAATAAATTTGAAGATGCCTCCAAAGTAGCGCATAGCAAGCTTGGTCTGACCCCGGAAATGCAACAGATGTGCAGCATGTTCAACGATGAGAAATTTATGGCGCTGGGATTTGCTTTCCACAAGAGCGGCGACGATCTCGGCGACGCATTGAAAACCAGGGACGTAGCCACGTCATTACGCGCGTTGAACAAAACGATGGAATATTGCGTATCGTGTCACGCAACTTACCGTCAGTGAGGTAAGCCACCGAGGGTGTATGCACCCTGTCTTGGGCTCGCGTGACACGCGGCATGTTGTCCGCGAGACGCATTCACACGAACAAGCCATTGCCGAGAGGGCAGTGGCATTAGAAAAAATCTAATCTAACAGAGCGCGCGCAAAAACCGATGAAACTAAAACCGCTTCTCTTCGCAACCCTGCTCGGCGCGAGCGGTTCGGCGCTGGCCGCCGATCTGCTGGAAACCTATCGCGCCGCGCAGGCGAACGATCCGCTGTTTGCCGCCGCGCGCGCCACCATGCAGGCCGGCCAGGAAAAGCTGCCGCAAGGCCGCTCGCTGTTGCTGCCCAGCATCAGCCTCAATGCGAACA
>JACPEI010000025.1:0-2640 GCA_016183575.1 Nitrosomonadales bacterium
CGTGCAAAACTGACCAGGAACCCGGGGCGATTCAGGATTGGGGTGGGGGCGGCAGTTGATGCAGTAGCAGGCAAATTTGAAAAAAATAACAATAAAGGAGTAAAAAATGACGGAACAAACCAACCCAACCGGCGTACTGCCGGAGATCCTGATCGTTGAAGACAGTCCGGTGGAAGCCGAGCTGCTGCGCCGCTGCCTGGACCGGGCGGGCTACCGCGTGACCGTGGCGAGGAACGGCGAGGAAGGCCTGCAGGCCGCGCTGTCCCGCCGTCCCGCGCTGATCGTGAGCGACATCAACATGCCGCTGATGGACGGCTATCAGTTGTGCCATGCCATCAAGTACGACGAGGCGCTGTGGAACGTCCCGGTGATCCTGCTGACGATGCTGGCGGAGCCGGAAGACATCCTGCAGGCGGTCAGCAACGGCGCCGACGGCTATATCATCAAGCCGTTCGTCGAGTCCATCCTGCTGGAACGCATCCGCGCGCTGCTGGCCACGCCGCTTCTCAGGAAGCGCGCCGACGAGCGGCGCTCGGTGAAAGTGGAATACGACAACAAGACTTTCGCCCTTGCCGGCAGCAGCCAGCAGATACTCAACCTGCTGCTCTCGGTGCACGAGAACACCTTCGTCCAGAGCCGCGACCTGACGCGCATCCAGGCCCAGCTCAACCTGTTGAACGAGAGCCTCGATGAGCAGGTGCGCGCGCGCACCGCCGAACTGCTCGCGGAGAAGCAGAATCTGGTGCGCGTGAACCGCGCGCTGCGCACCCTCTCCGCCTGCAACGTCGCGCTGGTGCGCGCGAAGACCGAGAAAGAGTTGTTCCGGACCATCTGCCGCCACATCGTCGAGATCGGGGAGCATCTCTTTGCCGGGATATTCTTTTCCGGCGCGGAAAGCCTTCCCTCACTGGTTTCCTGCGCTGGCGGCGACGCCATCCGCCAGCGCCTCGCCGAATTGCAGCATGACCCGGAGTATCTCCGCCGCTGCATCACCCATGCCGCCCTGCTGGCGCGCCAGACCAGGGTGTACAACGGCGGGCACAATGGCGCGGAATACAGCACGGAAAAACTGGCCGGGCTGGGCATCGAATCGGCGTTGGCTCTGCCGCTCATCAACGATGATCGTTTTTACGGCGTGCTGACGGTGTTTTCATCAACCCCGGAGGCGTTCGACGCCGCCGAGACCAAGCTCATGGAAGAGCTGGCCGGCGATACTGCCTACGGCATCGTCACGCTGCGCACGCGCGCCGAGCGCGACCGGGCGCTGGAAGGGGAGCTCCGCTCCGCCGCCGAGCTGCGCCGTGTACTGGAGCAGACCATCACGGCCATCGCCCTCACGCTGGAAAAGCGCGACGCCTACTCCGCCGGCCACCAGCAGCGCGTGGCCGGGCTTGCAGCCGCCATCGCCGCCGAGATGGGCCTGCCGCCGCAGCAGGTGGAAGGCGTCCGTTTCGGCGCGCTGCTGCACAACATCGGCACGGTGGGGGTGCCCGCCGAAATCATCAACCGGCCGGACAAGCTGAGCGACCTGCAGTTTTCCCTGGTCAAGCAGCACACCCAGACCGGATTCGAGATCGTGAAAGACATCCCCTTCCCGTGGCCGGTGGCGCAGATGGTGCTGCAGCATCACGAGCGCCTCGACGGCTCCGGTTACCCGCAGGGGCTTGCGGGCGAGCAGATCATCCTGGAGGCGCGCATTCTGGCGGTCGCCGACGTGCTCGAGGCGATGACGGCGTACCGCCCCTATCGCGCCGCCCTGGAAAGGGACGCGGCGCTCGATATGCTGACCCAGGCGCGCGGCATCCAGTTCGATTCCGCCGTGGTGGACGCGTGTCTGCGCGTCGTCAAACAGAATGCGGAATGAGGCGAGTGCGGAACACTCGATTGCGGATTGCGGAGTGCGAAATCCAACCAGCAGTGATACCATGAGTCATGCCTGAAATTAAAGTATCCGATGATTCATGGTCATTATCCTTAAAGATCGGAAACGGTGTATTGCGCCGTGAAGTTTGGGTTGATGAACTGGGGAGGGTGGTTCGCTACAACCTGGCGTATATCAACCACACGGTTTTCCAGGGTGATAACGGGCGGGTGGTTGGTTACGACAATGCGCACGGCTTTCATCAAAGATGAAAACAACCATCAAAGTGGCGAGTACGGATGAATTTTTTAAACGTGGGAAGGAAGTTGCGAAGCTGGCGGATCAAGGCAAACGCATCGCGCGTGAGCGTATTATTTCCTTCGAAGACCCGGAAGATTTGGCGCGGCTGATTACAACCGCAAAGCTCGTGCTGTTCCGCGAGGTGAAGGAATGTCCAGGTTCGATTGCAGATTTGTCGCAGCGGCTTCACCGGGATCGCAGTGCGGTCAAACGGGATATTGATGAATTGGAGCGAATCGGCCTGGTGGAGGTGGAAGAAAAGCCCTTTCCCGGGCATGGCCGTAAAAAAGAGGTTCGCGCTGTAGCCGGACAAGTGTTGCTTGCGATGTGATTAGCCGCACAAAGTCGAATGCGGAATGCGGATTGCGGAGTGATGAATGCGGAGTGCAGTAAACAGCGGGAGGAAATCATGAACCAGAACCACCCTACAACCCACTACAGTCCTTCCGGAAGGGCGGTTCATGCTGGCAGGCAGGCGT
>JACPEI010000025.1:2681-17828 GCA_016183575.1 Nitrosomonadales bacterium
CCCCCCCCCCCCCCCCCCCCCCCCGCAAACGCCGTATACGCGCCTTGCGGCAGCCTCTTAGCATCCTCTTCGGCCCTTCGACAAGGCTCAGGACAGGCTGCGCTCAGGTCATGCCCTTCGATTACGCTCAAGACAGGGTTGGTATGCCTGATTCCCTCTGCCGGTGAGCGACTGAAATGGGGGAGCGCGATATGAAAAAGTTGTTGGCGTTTTTGAACACCGCTCTGGGGGTAATGCTCGCGGTGTCTTTGCTCATCGCGGCGTTTGAGCTTTTGATCATGTGGGCAATTCCGTATGTTCTCATCCCTATGAATATCCAGAATGTTCACTGGGAAATCATCGACGCTGCCCTGCTTACACTCCTCGTTGCTCCTGCACTCTATTTCCTGGTGTTCCGGAGAATACTGGAGGATGAGGAACGCTTCCGGCAAACCCTCGCCACCGCGCCGAATGCGATCGTCATCGTCGACGGGCAAGGCCGGATTACCGACTGGAATCTCGCCGCGCAACAGATGTTCGGGTACAGCCACGAAGAGGCGGTGGGGCAATTGATGCACCACCTGCTTCCCCCGCAGCGCTACCGTGATGACGCGGTGCGCGGCTTCGCCCATTTTCAGGAGAGCGGAGAAGGCCCGGTGGTCGGCAAGACCACCGAGATTGCGGCACTGCGCAGGGACGGCAGCGAATTCCCCGTCGAGCTCTCCATCTCGGCGGTCAAGCTGCAAGGACGCTGGCATGCGATCGGGATCATCCACGACATCAGCGAGCGCAGGCAGGCGGAGGCTGCATTCCAGACCCTTGTTGCGAGCCTCGCACAGAACATCGGAGCGGAGTTTTTCCGTGAAACGGTGCGCAGCCTGAGCGCATGGCTGGGTGCGGAGTGCGTCATCGCCGGTGAATTGGTGGATGAAAACCGGGTGCGGGCACTGGCCATGCAACTCGACGGCCAGGCGGTGGAGCACTACGAATACGCCCTGCCCGGCACCCCGTGCAACAACGTCGCCAGCAAGGGTTACTGCGAATATCCCGAAGGAGTCTGCCAGTTATTTCCGGCGGACAAGGACCTGGCGGACATGGGCGCCGAGGCTTATGTCGGCACGCCGGTGCGGAACAAGAACGGCAAGGCCATCGGCGTGCTCTGCGCCATCTCGCGGCGCAAACTTGCTCTGCCCGCGAAAGCAAGGGAAGTGATGGAAATGATTGCCGCCCGCGCCGGGATGGAGATCGAGCGCAAGCGGATGGTGGATGTGCTGCACAGGAGCGAGGAACGTTTCCATCATCTGTTCGAGAACATGAACAGCGCCGTGGCGGTCTATCAGCCCGACGCGGCATGCGAGGTATTTACCTTCAAGGCGGCCAACCATGCGCTGGAGCGCATCGAGCGCGTGAAGCGCGAGGAAGTGCTGGGCCGGAGCGTGGAGGATGTCTTCCCCGGCGTGCGCGCCTTCGGCCTGCTGGAAGTGTTCCGGCGCGTGTGCCGCAGCGGCGAGGCGGAGCATTTCCCCCCCGCCTTCTACCGGGACGAGCGCATTTCCGGCTGGCGCGACAATTACGTTTACCGGCTCGGTTCGGGCGAGATTGTCGCGGTCTATGACGACGTGACCGAGCGCAAGGAGGCGGAAGATGAGTTGCGGCTAAGGGCGCAGCTTCTGAATAGTACAGCCGACTCGATCTTTGTGCATGATTTTGACGGGAACTTCGTTTACCTGAACGAGGCCGCATGGAAGACGCGCGGTTACACGCGGGACGAGCTGATGACAATAAATTTGCATGTGCTCGATGTGCCGGAATACGGAAAGCTCATCGAGGGCCGGATCAGGGAGTTGATGGAAAAAGGCTTTGGCGCCTTCGAGTCTGCGCATCGCCGCAAGGACGGCTCCGTCATGCCGATCGAGGTCAACGTCCACATCATCGAATCCGGCGGCCGCAAGCTGGTTCTTAGCATGGTTCGTGACATCACCGAGCGCAAGGAGGCGGAACAGAAGAAGCTGGAAGCAGGCATCCGCATCAAGGATGCGCTGGAGAATGCCATCGGCGCCATTGCCGCCACACTGGAACAGCGCGACCCTTACACCGCCGGTCACCAGCGCCGCGTGGCGCAACTGGCGGCGGCGATTGCAGAGGAGATGGGGCTTGCCCGCGAGGTGATCGAAGGCATCCATTTCGGCGGGCTGATCCACGACCTCGGCAAAATCTCGGTGCCGGCGGAAATCCTGGGCAAGCCGGGGCGCCTCAGCGACATCGAGCTCGGCCTGATCAAGGTCCACGCCGAGGCCGGCTACCGGATCGTGAAGGATATTGCCTTCCCGTGGCCGGTGGCCGACATGGTGCGCCAGCACCACGAGCGCCTCGACGGCTCCGGCTATCCGCAGGGGCTCAAGGGCGAACAGATTGTGCTGGAGGCGCGCATCATGGCAGTGGCCGACGTGGTCGAGGCGATGTCAGCCAACCGTCCTTATCGCCCCGGTTTCGGCATGGATGCGGCGCTCGAAGAAATCACCCGGGCCCGCGGCACCCAGCTCGATCCGGTGGCGGTGGACGCCTGTCTGCGCCTCATCAGGGAGAAGGGATTTGTTTTCACCAAGTGACAGCGGATTTCGGATTGCGGATGTAGGGGCGAATTCATTCGCCCGGATAACATGTTGTGTGCGAATAAATTCGCACCTGCAAGAGCGGTTCGAGGAATGAACCTAGAAACCGCAGTTGAAGTGGACGTAGGTGCGAATTCATTCGCACGAACAAGAGGTTATGTGCGAATGAATTCGCACCTACGGAAGCAACACAATGCCATGAATAAACAGGGTATTCACCACTAACTGCGTTTTTTAGGATCAAATGGCGGAACGCGGAAACGAAGCAGTTGCGCCATGAGCGTACAGTACGTAGAATTGCATGTACCGTACATAAGGAGTCTGCCATGCATAAACTCTCGATCACCACGCTGCGCCAGAAACTCTTCCAGGTCGCCGACGAAGTGCTGGAGAGCGGCGTTCCCGTCGCCATCGAGCGCCGCGGCAAGACGCTGCTGCTGGTGGCGGAAGCCGCGGGCGGCGGGCGGCTTGCCGCGCTCAAGCGCCGCAAGCTCATCAAGGGTGATGCGGCTGACCTGGCCAACACAAGGGTGGGCGAATGGCGCGAACCGGAAAACCTGGGCTGATCCATCTCGACACGCACATCGTCTGCTGGCTTTACGAGGCGCGCCTCGACTTGCTGTCGGACGCGTCCCGTGCGGCCATCGAACAGGGGCGCCTGCTGGTATCGCCCATCGTCGGCCTGGAGCTCCAGTATCTCCACGAAATCGGCCGCATTTCCAGGGGGCCGGGCGCCATCCTGTCCGCGCTGGCGGCGGAAATCGGCCTCGCGGTGGACCAGCCGCCGCTGGCGGCGATCGCCGACCGTGCGCGCGAGCTGTCATGGACACGCGATCCGTTCGACCGCCTGATCGTCGCCAACGCCCTGCACACGGGCGGACGCCTGGTGACGAAGGACGCGCTCATCCGGAAGCACTGCAAGGCGGCGCTCTGGTAGCTTTCCGGCGCGATGTGCAAGAACATCGGCTACATCTATCTCATGCGCTTCGCGGGAGATTTCTTAATCATCTGGATTCCCTGCCTGATGAAACTACTGATATAACTACTAGCCATCTGACTAACCCAGCAAAAGACGCTGGGCAAGTCATTGGTTATAGCCATTCGGCTAAGCTGGCAAATTACGCCAGCAAAGTCGCTGGTTATGCGCGGGAATGACGCCGTTTCCGGCCTAATGGACAATCCTGGATGAACCTAAAAGCCGCAGTTGATGATGAATACCCTGTTGGTTCAAAGCATTGCATCGACTCTGTCGGTGCGGATTTATCCGCACATAACCCTTTGTTCGTGCGAATAAATTCGCACCTACACCCCCATCAACTGCGATTTTTAGGATGAACGACGCCGCGCTGCTTGACGAATTGACGCAACTGGCCGCGCGGCGCATTGGCCTGCGCATCCCGGACGATGCGCATGACCGCTTCGCTGCCATGCTGCGCGAGCGCGCCGCGCATCTGGGTTATGCCTCGCTGGAAGACTACCGGACTTTTCTCGCCGGCCAGCAAACAGGCGAAGAATGGGAGAGATTCGCGCGCGCCTTTACCAGCAGCGAGACCTTTTTCTTCCGCGACCACGGGCAGTTCGATCTGCTGCGCCTGCGCCTGTTGCCCGAACTGATCGAGCAGCACCGCGATGACCAGACCCTGCGCCTGTGGAGCGCGGGCTGCGCCAGCGGCGAGGAGGTCTATTCGCTGGCGATGCTGGTGGACATGCTGCTGCCGGGACGCGACGGCTGGAATATCCTGATCCTCGGCACCGACATCGACTCGGCGGCGATCGCCAAGGCGCGGCGCGGGCATTACGGGAAATGGTCGTTCCGCATGATTCCCCCGGAATTGCAGCAGCGCTATTTCAATTCGGATTGCGGAATGCGGAATGCGGAGTGGGGGATTCCGCAATCCGAAATCCGCACTCCGCAATCGACTGCTCCGCAATCGTTTGTGCTGGATGAACGCATCCGCCGCATGGTCACGTTGCGCGTTGCAAATCTCGTCGGCGAGCCGTTCCCGAACCCGGCTTCGGAACTGCACGACATGGATTTGATCCTGTGCCGCAACGTGTTCATCTATTTCGACCCCGCCGCCGTGTCCGCAGTCGCGGCGAAGTTTGCGGCGACGCTACGCGAAGGCGGCTATCTGATGACCGCGCACACCGAGCTCACCGGTCATCAAGTGCCGGCGCTGGAATCCAGGCTGTTTGCCGAGGGGGTGGTGTATCGGCGGAGGGTCTGGGCGGCTGCATGCCCCCTCCCCAGCCTTCCCCCGTCGCCCCCATCCCAACCTTCCCCCGCAAGCGGGGGAAGGTTGGGATGGGGGGAAGTGGAGATTGCAGCTCCCGCCATTGCGCGCAGCGCGGAGGGGCCATCCAGGACACCCCCTCCCCCGCTTGCGGGGGAGGGCTGGGGAGAGGGTGCGGCGCTGCTCAAGGAAGCGCATGCGCTTGCCGACAAGGGCGAGTTCGATCTGGCGCAGCAGGCTTGCCATAAGGCATTGGCCGTCGACCCGCTGGCGGCAGCACCTTATTTCCTGTTGGCGCAGTTGGCCCAGATCAAGGGAAATTTCGAGCTGGCCAAGGAGTATTTGAACAAGGCCATCTATCTCGATCACCGCTTCGTGGCGGCATATCTGGAACTGGCGGCACTATGCGAGCGCGCCGATGATATGCCGCGGGCACAGACCCTGCGGCGCGCCGCCTTGGGTATCGTCCGCACCATGCCGGACGGCGAGATTATCGAGCAGTACGAAACGACGGCGGGAGAGCTGACGCAATGGCTCGCGCAGTGGGAGCACGATGTTACGTGAGCGGAGTAGTCGAATGCGGATTGCGGAATGCGGATTGCGGAGTGGGGGATTCCGCACTCCGCATTCCGCAATCCGAATTGAAATAGCGTTGTTGTATTTCCGGAGAAACCATAAGGTTCACCCTCCGGCTACAAGAGTCTTCGCCGAAAGCAGATTGCCAATATTTAAGATGTGCTTTTGGCTTCGGCATAACATGTGCTGCGCACATATCAGCCTTCGCCGAAAGCAAATAGCGAAATGCTATTTCGCTATTTGCTTTTCACGGATTTCGTCCAGGGTCTTGCAGTCGATGCATAGGGTGGCGGTCGGCCTTGCTTCAAGACGGTTCAAACCAATTTCGATGCCGCAATTATCGCAGTAGCCATAATCATCCGCATCAATCTTGGCGAGCATTTCATTGATTTTCTTGATGAGTTTGCGCTCGCGGTCGCGGTTGCGCAGTTCCAGGCCCATATCCGATTCCTGCGTGGCGCGGTCATTCGGGTCGGCAAATACCGTTGCCTCGTCCTGCATGGTGTGTACGGTACGATCGATGTCCTCGCCCAGGCCGGCTTTGATGTCGTTCAAAATCTCGCCAAGCCCCGCCTTGATATCGTTCAAGATTTTGCGGAAATGCTCAAGCTGCTTGGGATTCATGTACTCCTCGCCCTTTTTGGCTTTGTAAGGAGCGACGGGTTTGTGTGGCTGTACCGGCATTACATTTCTCCAACGGGATAAAAAATAAAGTGCGCTTTAATACCAGAAAGCGCCCGTCCATGCAAATAAATAAGGCCCGGAGGGTGGGATTCAAACTGATGTGGAAATATCCGGAGATCAGAGGACTTCGCCAGCCGACCCATTGCAGTAGCACCGGGAGCGCCGACGTCCCCGTCGGCAACAAATGGTGGAACCCGCAAGAATGCCGACGAGGACGTCGGCGCTCCCGGTTGAGCCGGGCGAGCAACCTGTTCTGCGCAATTGCAGTATTGACTTGGCAAGCAGCTTAAGTTCCACATCAGTTTGAATCGCGACCCCAGGCCCAGAATAAGGTCAGGAAACCGCCTAGCCGGCTGCCAGCAATAGAAACAGGCTCGGATGCTTATTCAGTTGCGGCATAGGTTGCGATTTCCACTGCGCGATGGAGTGCGTGTGGATCGATTCGCCGGGCAGGGTAAGGTCGGTGGCGACGCACAGCAGCGTCTGCGGGCGGCAGTGGGCGAGCAGGGCGCCGAACATCTTTTCGTTGCGGTACGGTGTTTCGATAAACAGTTGGGTTTGTTTGCGCCTTGCCGATTCGGCTTCCAGCGCCGCAATCGCCCTGCTTCTTTCCGCCTCTCCGATCGGCAGATAGCCGTGAAAGGCGAAGCACTGGCCGTTCAGGCCGGAGGCCATCAAGGCGAGCAAAATGGAGGAGGGGCCGACCAGCGGCACGACGCGGATGCCGTTGCGGTGCGCCAGATTGACCAGATCCGCGCCCGGGTCGGCGATGCCCGGACAACCCGCTTCGGAAATTATGCCGACATCTTCTCCTGCCAGCAGCGGTGTCAGCAGTTCCGCCAAATCCTCGGGCGCGGTGTGTTCGTCGAGCGTGGCGAAATGCAGCGACTGGATCGGCTGTTCGGGTTTGAGCGCGGCAAGGAATTGCCGCGCGGTCTTGGGATGTTCCACCACGAAATGCCGCAGCTTGCGCGCGATGTCGATGACCTGTTGTGGCAGCACCTGCGTGGCGGGCGTGTCGCCCAGCGTGCAGGGGATCAGGTAGAGCGTGCCTGGCTTGGTCGTCATGGGGTGCATTGAAAGTGTTGGTAATTCTATCGGTAGCGTGCGCTGTGCGCACGGTTTTGGGTTGTGTTGTCGTGCGCACAGCGCACGCTACGCGCTAGCCAGACACAGATTAGCAATTGACCAACACTTTCAAGTGCGCTCGTTGTCATGCTTAAAACAGCCGGACGTTTTCGCGGCGCAGCATTTCGCTCAGCAGAATCAGCGGCAGGCCGATCAGCGCATTGGGGTCATCGCCGGTCATTTTGCTCATCAGCGCGATGCCCAGCCCCTCGGATTTTGCGCTGCCGGCACAGTGATAGGGTTGCCCCTTGAGCAGGTAGCCCTCGATCTCGGCATCGCTGAGGTCGCGCAGCGTGACGTAATTTTCCGCGACTTCGGTTTGCAGGTTGCCGGTCTTGCTGTTCAGCAACGCCACTGCGGTATGGAAACAGGTGGTCTTGCCGCGCATCGCGCGCAGTTGTCCGACCGCATTGTCGTGGGTGAGCGGCTTGCCGAGTTGCCGGCCTTCCAGCAGCGCGACCTGATCGGAGCCGATAATCAGCGCATCGGGGTATTTGGCCGCCACGGCACGGGCTTTTTCCTGTGCGAGGCGCACCGAGGTGGCGCGCGCCGATTCGTCCGGCAGAGCAGTTTCGTCCACGCCGGGCGCGGCGGTCTCAAAAGGGAGTTGCAGCCGTTTGAGGAGCTCGCTGCGGTAAATGGAGGTGGAGGCCAGGACAAGCAACTGAGAATTCAACGATATTCCTTAGGATTTTTGACAGAGTGCGGCGAAAAATATATCATGCGCGCCTCATGTACGCACGGCCTTTCATCGATAGCTTGGATTTTGCCAGAAATGGCCAGCAAATAAATGGTGAAGTGCCGATTGTCGAGCTGCCACGTTTGCTGGATGTGCTGGAGAATTCGCAGGGAGCTTTGAGCTACACAGTACGCGGCGGCCTGGATAAGCTGGGCAATCCCCTGCTGGATGTCGGCATCACCGGGAACTGCCGGTTGCGTTGCCAGCGCTGCCTCGGTGCGATGGAGCATGCGGTACGGATCGATACGCGGCTGTTGTTGCGCGATCAGGCCAGTCTGGATGCGCTGGACGACAACGTTGCAGGCGGTGAGGAAGAAGAATTCGACAGCATTCTGGCGGATGCACATCTGGATGTGCTGGACTTGCTGGAAGAAGAAATTTTGTTAAGCCTGCCAATCGCGCCCAAGCATGAGTCGGGCGTTTGTCAGGCGGCAGGTGACGGGAATAAGCATGAGGAAGAAAAGAATCCTTTTGCGGTTTTGGCGAAATTGAAGCGTAATGCGTAATTGATCGGTTTTATTCAGGGTTTTATTTAAGGTTTCATTTAGGAGGCAACATGGCAGTTCAACAGAATAAAAAATCCCCGTCCAAGCGCGGCATGCACCGCGCCCATGACTTTTTGACCAACCCGGCGACAGCGATTGAGCCGACGACGGGCGAAAACCATTTGCGTCACCATATCAGCCCAAGCGGCTTTTACCGTGGCAAAAAGGTAGTCAAGATCAAGGGCGAGTAAGCTCTTAAGCTACGCAGCCGGCCGTTATGGCCGGCTGCGTTTTCTTTTCTATTCCTGTTTTTTCTACCAAGGGATCGCTTAGTGGACGTCACATTGGCCATAGACGCGATGGGAGGCGACCATGGCACGACGGTCACCGTCCACGCCGCGGTCGATTATCTGAAGCATTCTCCCGGCGACACCATCATTCTGGTGGGGATCTCCGATGCCATCGAATCCGAGCTGCGCACCCTGGGCGTGCAGACGAGCACCCATTTGCGCATCCATCCCGCCAGCGAAGTCGTGGGAATGGACGAGTCGCCGCAATCTGTGCTGCGCGGCAAAAAAGATTCCTCGATGCGCGTCAGCATCAATCTGGTCAAGAGTGGCGAAGCGCTGGCCTGCGTCAGCGCGGGCAACACCGGCGCGCTGATGGCGACGGCGCGCTACGTGCTGAAAACCATTCCGGGCATCGACCGCCCCGCGATCGCCTCGTATCTGCCGACCAAAAAAGGCCAGATCTGCATGCTCGACCTGGGCGCCAACACCGATTGCTCAGCCGAACATTTGCTGCAATTCGCACTGATGGGTTCCACGCTGGTTACCGCGCTGGAACACAAACCCAACCCCAGCGTCGGCCTGCTGAATATCGGCAGCGAAGACATCAAGGGCAACGAGGTGGTCAAGCAGGCCGCCGAATTGCTGCGCGCCAGCGACCTGAATTTCTACGGCAACGTCGAGGGCAACGACATCTTCAAGGGCACCACCGACGTCGTGGTATGCGACGGCTTCGTCGGCAATGTCGCGCTCAAGACCACCGAAGGACTGGCGCAGATGCTGGGAGGATTCCTGCGCGAAGAATTCGGCCGCAACGTATTCACCAAGCTTGCCGCAGTGGTGGCGATGCCGGTGCTCAAGGCCTTCAAGCACCGCGTCGATCATCGCCGCTACAACGGCGCGAGTTTTCTCGGCCTGAAGGGTATCGTGGTGAAAAGCCACGGCTCGGCGGATGCCTACGCCTTCCGTTGCGCGATCGAGCGCGCCGCCGAGGAGGCGCGCGAGGGCATGCTGCGGCATATCAGCGAGCATATCGAGAAATGGCATCACGAGCGTCAGAACACCGGACAAGGAGCAGTCTGAATGTATTCAAGAATTATCGGCACCGGCAGTTATCTGCCCGCCAGGACGCTGACCAATTTCGACCTGGAAAAGATCGTCGAGACCTCGCATGACTGGATCGTATCGCGCAGCGGCATCCATGAGCGGCATATCGCGGCGGACGACGAGATGACCAGCGATCTCGCGTTGCACGCCAGCCGCCGCGCCATTGAAGCGGCGGGGATCAGCGCGGACCAGATTGATATGGTGATCGTTGCGACCACCTCGCCGGACAAGATGTTCCCCAGCACCGCCTGTATCCTGCAAGACAAGCTCGGTATCAGGAATTGCGGTGCGGCATTCGACATGCAGGCGGTATGCGGCGGCTTCGTCTATGCGCTGAATACCGCCGATCTGTACATACGCGGCGGGCAGGCCAAAACCGTGCTGGTGGTCGGCGCGGAAGTGCTGTCGCGCATGCTGGACTGGACTGACCGCGCCACCTGCGTGCTGTTCGGTGACGGCGCGGGCGCGGTGGTGCTGCAAGCCAGCGAGACACCGGGTATCCTCGCCAGCAAACTGCACGCCGATGGCAGCCACCGCGACATGCTGAAGGCCGATGGCAACATCCGCAACGGCGAAGTGCAGGGCGATCCGTTCATCAAGATGGATGGCAAGGCGGTGTTCAAGTTTGCCGTCAAGGTGTTGAGCGAAGTGGTCGAGGAAGTGCTGGCGGAACACAAGCTGCAAGGCTCGGACATCGCCTGGCTGGTGCCGCACCAGGCCAACATCCGCATCATGGAAGCCACCGCGAAAAAACTCGGCCTGAGCATGGACAACGTCGTCGTCACCGTCGCCCATCACGGCAACACCTCGGCAGCCTCGATCCCGCTGGCGCTGGACACCGCCGTGCGCGACGGGCGCATCAAGGCGGGGCAGAACATCCTGCTCGAAGCCGTGGGCGGCGGGTTCACCTGGGGTGCGGTGCTGATACGCTGGTAGTAACGTAGGTTGGGTTAGCGTAGCGTAACCCAACAGTTTCTTAAATGATGTTGGGTTACGCGGTGAAACTGCTAACCCAACCTACGGACTGTTTTAAATATGACTAAATTTGCGTTCGTATTTCCAGGCCAAGGCTCGCAATCGCGCGGCATGATGAACGGCTACGCCGATTTTCCCGCGGTGCGCGACACCTTCACAGAAGCCTCCGAGGTATTGAAACAAGACCTGTGGCAACTGGTTGCCGAAGGCAGCGATGCCGACCTGAACGCCACGGTGAACACTCAGCCGATCATGCTTACCGCAGGTGTGGCGGTGTACCGCGCCTGGCAAGGGCAGGGCGGCGCGGCCCCGGCGATGCTGGCGGGGCACAGCCTGGGCGAATACACCGCGCTGGTCGCCGCCGGCGCGTTGAGTTTTGCCGATGCGCTGCCGCTGGTGCGTTTCCGTGCGCAATGCATGCAGCAGGCCGTGCCGGAAGGCGTGGGCGGCATCGCCGCGATCCTCGGCCTGGATGACGATACGGTGCGCGCGGTATGCAGCGAAGCAGCGCAGGGCGAGGTGCTGGAAGCGGTGAATTACAACTCTCCCGCCCAGGTGGTGATCGCCGGCAACCGCGCGGCAGTGGAGCGCGGTATGGAGCTGGCCAAGGCCAGGGGGGCGAAGCGCGCGATCATGCTGCCGATGAGCGTGCCGTCGCACTGCCTCCTGCTGAAAGGCGCGGCGGAACAGTTGCGCGGCTATCTCGCCGATGTCGCGGTGCAGGCGCCCATCATTCCGGTATTGCACAATGCCGATGTTGCGGCTTACAGTGACGGCGCGGCGATCAAGGACGCGCTGGTGCGCCAGCTGTATTCGCCGGTGCGGTGGGTCGAGACCGTGCTGGAATTCGGCAAACAGGGCATCACCCATAACGTCGAATGCGCGCCGGGCAAGGTGCTGGCAGGGCTGAACAAACGCATCGACGCCAACCAGCAAGCCTTGGCCATCAACGATGGTGAAGCGCTAAAGCTGGCTTTGGCTGCGCTCGCATAACCGATTTTCGTAGGTTGGGTTAGCGTAGCGTAACCCAACATCATAAAAAGGCTGTTGGGTTACGCGAAAAAACCGCTAACCCAACCTACTGATACTCGCATAAGGAGCGCAACATGACACTACTAGGACAAATCGCATTAATAACCGGAGCCAGCCGTGGCATCGGCCAGGCCATCGCGCTGGAACTCGGCAGGCACGGCGCGACCGTGATCGGCACCGCCACCAGCGATGCAGGTGCACAATCCATCAGCGCCTATCTGGATGCGGCGGAAATCAAGGGCGCGGGCATGGTGTTGAACGTCAATGACGCCGCGCAAACCGACCAAATGCTGGGCGAGTTGCGCAAGCAGTTCGGCGAAGTCTCGATCCTGGTGAACAACGCCGGCATCACCCGCGACAACCTGCTGGCGCGCATGAGCGACGAGGAGTGGGACGACGTGCTGGCGACCAACCTCAAGTCGGTGTTCCGTCTTTCCCGCGCCGTGCTGCGCGCGATGATGAAGGCGAGAGGTGGGCGCATCATTAGTATAGGGTCGGTGGTCGGCAGCATGGGCAACCCCGGCCAAGCCAATTACGCCGCCTCCAAGGCGGGCATGATCGGCTTCACCAAGTCGCTCGCGCAGGAGATCGGCAGCCGCAACGTCACCGTGAACTGCGTCGCCCCCGGCTTCATCGACACCGACATGACCCAGGGCCTGGGCGAAGAACAGCGCGCCAAGCTGGTCGAGCATGTGCCGCTGAAACGCCTCGGCCAGCCCGACGATGTCGCCGCCGCCGTGGCCTTCCTCGCCGGGCCGGGTGCTTCCTATATCACCGGCGTCACGCTGCATGTGAACGGCGGGATGTATATGGAGTAGATGCATCGCCAGAAACCAGCGCGTCAGCGGCAGCCTGGCGGCATAGAAGATCGTCCCGCAGCTTGAAGAAGCCCCACAATTCTGTTGCCAATTTTTCACAAACATCTTTATAATTCGCAGGACATAGAAAAATCGAAGTGTCGGAGCCGGCTGGCTCACATCACTCAGGATATTTCCCCATAATTCAAGATGTTGGCCCTGGCCGCGTTGCGGACGGGGGGTTCCGATGTGTGAAATAGCCATCGAGAACAAGGTGACGTGCGGTTTGGGTAAATGCGCTGCTGCAATGCTGGCAAGGGTTATAGGTGCATCAAGGGTGCAGTTTAATCGCGGCCGGGCTGGAAGAGATTGCCTGAAGAATATTTGCGGGGTGCAATGCATGCGCCCCTGTATTGTTGAAAACAAACCCCGGCGAATAACGACCGGAATTTATTTTAAAGAAGAAGGAAGGTAACTATGAATGTCAGTGGAATGCTCCACGGAGCGGGGTTGCTCAAGATCGTCGACTTTCCGGCCTCCGAAGTACTCGGGCCGGAAGCCAGCGAACACGATATCCACAACCTGATCGAAAAATGCGGCTCGGTTTTCGTCAAGCCGATCTTTCGCGGCGGCATCGGCAAGAAGGGCAAGTCCGGCCTGATCGGGCGTGCTACCGATCTAAAATCGGCACTGGCCGAGAAAGAGCGCCTGTATTTTGCCGAATACAAGGTCGGCAATGTTGTCTACAAATCGCGCGGCGTCACCTTCGAGGGTGCGGTACCGGCCCAGCATGAAATTTACTTCTCGATCACCGATTCGACCCGCTATCGTGCGCCGGTCATGACGCTGACGCATCACGGCGGCATGGACATCGAAGAACTGGATAAGACCCAGATCATCGAAGTACCGTTCGACCCGCTGACCGGCCTCAAGTCCTTCATCGTGTCCAATGCGCTGACCGACCTCGGCGCTCCCAAGGAGATCATCTCCCCGCTGGTGCAGCATCTGCCCAAGCTGTGGGATCTGTACCACCATTACGGCATGTCCACCTTGGAACTTAACCCGATCCGTATGATGCCGAGCAAGTCCGGCTCGCTGATCCCGGTGGCCTGTGACTTCAAATGCGGCTTCGACCGTGACGATCCGCGTGTGAACCGCCTGACCCTGCCCGACGACCTGTTCGTCACCGAAGCCAATGACTTCGAGCAGGAGATCAACGAATTGCGCACCTACCAGGGGCAGAGCGACGTTTACGTCGACTTCGGCGGCAAGCCGCCCTACGAGAAGATGTACGACGTGATGCGCATTTCTCTTAAATATTACCTCAAGCAGACCAATGTGCTGTTCATCATCGGCGGCAAGGCCAACAACACCGACATCTTCGTCACGTTCCGCGCGATGGCGGATGCGCTGCGCGATTATTTCAGCGAGCGCGGCGCCACCCCGCTGTATGTGGTGATCGGTCGCGGCGGCCCGCAGGTGATACGCGGCATGGGCGCGTTCAAGGATGTGCTCGACTCGTTGCGCATTCCTTACAAGATATTCGGCTTCGATTCCGCGATGACCGATGTGGTGAACTACGCGCAGGAAGCGGATCGCTGGATGAAGAGCGGCGGCCGCGCCGAAGTGGCGAAGCTGCTGGGTTTGCCAGCCGACGCGTGATGTAGGGTGGGCACGTTTTTGTGTCCGCGCGTTACTCCGCAATCAATGTTTACCGCGTGGGCACAAAAACGTGCCCACCCTACGAAATTGAAAAATTAGCAAAGGGAAAGCAATGAGAAAGCCTGGTATCCAAGACTTTAAATACTACGTCGGCATCCGCTCGCTGGCCGATATCGCGACCCGCGAGGATCGCATCTGCGTGCTGAACATCACCGGCAACGAATCCCGTACCGTGACTCCGGTCAGCCACGCCTATTCCGGTGGCAATGTGGTGTTCGGTACTTCCCCCGGTCGCCGTGGGCAAGTCGTCGAGACACCCGCAGGCAACATTCCCGTGTACAACAACGTGCGCGAAGGCATGGAAGCCGGTCACAAGTTCAACGTCGGCGTGGTCTACCTGCCGCCTTCCGCAGTGCGCGACGGCGTCGCCGAACTGATTCGCATCAATCCCGATGTCGAAAAGGTCGTCATCATCACCGAAAAAATTTCGGTGCATGATTCGCGCGAAATCCGCGCGCTCGGCCAGCAGCGCGGCGTGGACATTTTCGGCGGCAACTGCCTGGGCGTAGCCGACTCCTGGAATCAGGTACGCATCGGTGGGGCGCTGGGCGGCGACAACCCTGGCGAGACCCTGCGCAAAGGCTCGATCGCCATCTTCTCCAACTCCGGCAACTTCACCACCACCATCGCCAACTACCTGTCCATCGGCGGCTGGGGCACCACGACGCTGGTCTCCAGCGGCAAGGATATCTACATCAATTACGCGGCGCCTGAATTCGCCTACGCCATGTCCAACGACTCGCGCACCAAGGCGGCGGTAATGTACTCCGAGCCGGGCGGTTACTACGAA
>JACPEI010000022.1 GCA_016183575.1 Nitrosomonadales bacterium
GTGCCCGTATTGCCTCAAGATAGGCGCGTCGCTCTTGTTTACCCATGTCAGATTACCCTTGTTGTTTCGGTAACCTTTAACTTGAGGCAACGATCCTTTCTTGCGACTACTCTCGGTAACTTTTATCTTGAGTCAATTCGTTAAGGCAACTTTCGTTTGACAGGGGAGGGTGCACGACATAAAATGCGCGCCCTTCGAGGTTTACTTTAAAGAATTTTTAGGAATAATGGCCATGAAAACATTCTCCGCCAAAGCCGAAGAAGTCCAGCACGACTGGCTTCTGGTTGACGCAGCCGATCAGGTGTTGGGTCGTCTGGCCGCACAAATTGCTGCGCGTTTGCGCGGCAAACATAAGGCGATTTACACGCCGCACGTGGATACCGGCGATTTCGTCGTGGTGGTTAACGCGGACAAGCTGCGCGTGACCGGCAACAAGGCGGAAGCCAAGCTGTACCATCGCCACACGACTTATCCGGGCGGCCTGTACACCACCAACTTCGCCAAGCTGCAAGCGCGCCATCCTAGCCGTGTGCTGGAAAAAGCGGTCAAGGGAATGCTGCCGAAGGGCCCGCTGGGCTATGCAATGTTGCGCAAGATGAAGGTGTATGCCGGTGCAGCGCATCCGCATGAAGCGCAGCAACCGAAACCCGTTAATTTATTGAAGGCTTAATCATGAGCGTAAGTTATAACTACGGTACCGGTCGTCGCAAGAGTGCGGTGGCTCGGGTATTTATAAAGCCGGGCAAAGGCGACATCGTCGTGAACGACAAGCCGGTGGATATATTCTTCTCCCGCGAAACCGGCCGCATGATTGTGCGCCAGCCGCTGACGCTGACTGAGACACTGGGCAAGTTCGACATCATGGTGAACGTCACCGGTGGCGGAGAAGCCGGCCAGGCAGGCGCGGTGCGTCATGGCATTACGCGCGCATTGATCGACTATGATGCCACGCTCAAACCCGTATTGAAGCATGCCGGCCTAGTGACCCGCGATGCGCGCGAAGTGGAACGTAAAAAAGTCGGTCTGCGCAAGGCGCGCCGCCGCAAGCAGTTCTCCTAGCGTTAAGGCCTGTCCTGAGCCTGTCGAAGGGCTGGTTGGATGTATCGCAAAGCCGCCTCCGGGCGGTTTTTGCATTGGAGTTTTGTTGTATGATGTAAAGCGTTTTTAAGGAAGGCTGCAATGATTAATGTTGGCATAGTTGGCGGGACAGGCTACACCGGCGTGGAGTTGCTGCGCCTGCTGGCGGCGCACCCGCAGGTCGCGTTGCAAGTGATTACCTCGCGTGCCGATGCCGGCACGCCGGTCAGTCAGATGTTCCCCAGCCTGCGCGGTCATGTGGATTTGCCGTTTACCCATCCGGATGAAGCGCATCTGGAGCAATGCGATCTGGTGTTCTTCGCTACCCCGAATGGCATCGCGATGCAGCAGACGCGCGCGCTGCTGGATGCGGGCGTGAAGGTGATCGATCTGGCCGCCGATTTCCGTTTGCAGGACATCGCTGCATGGGAAAAATGGTATGGCATGCCTCACGCCTGCCCGGACCTGGTCGGCGAGGCGGTATATGGCCTGCCGGAGGTGAACCGCGCGCAGATCAAATCTGCGCGGCTGGTGGCCAACCCCGGTTGCTACCCGACGGCGGTGCAACTGGGCTTCATCCCGTTGCTGGAAGCGGGCGTGATCGAACCGAACAGTTTGATTGCCGACGCCAAGTCGGGAGTTTCCGGCGCGGGACGCAAGGCGGAAATCGCCACGCTGTTCTCCGAAGCGTCCGACAACTTCAAGGCTTATGGTGTGGCGGGGCACCGCCATCTGCCGGAAATCAGGCAGGGTTTGATGCGCGTGGCCGGCAATCCGGTCGGCCTGACCTTCGTGCCGCACCTCACCCCGATGATCCGCGGCATCCATGCCACGCTGTATGGCAGGTTGACGCGTGAGGCGGATCTGCAGGCATTGTTCGAACAGCGTTATGCCGATGAGCCGTTCGTGGACGTGATGCCTGCCGGCAGTCATCCTGAGACCCGTTCGGTGCGCGGCGCGAACTGTTGTCGCATCGCGGTACACCGGCCGCAGGGTGGTGATATGGTGGTAGTGTTGTCGGTGATCGACAACCTGGTCAAGGGGGCGGCGGGGCAGGCGGTGCAGAACATGAACATCATGTTCGGCCTGCCGGAGGCTAGCGCCCTGAACAACTTGCCGTTGCTTCCCTGAGATGTGGCGGCGCACTAAACGCAGGTTTGGCATTTCTGCGCCGAAACTGTCGGTGCGGCCGCATATTCCGTGGTACCTGCGCTGGAGCCTGACGGTGCCTTTCGTGCTGGCGGCGTTGGCGCTGGCTTGGTGGGCATACGGCAGCGGGCTGGAATTGGCGGGATTTCATCGCGGGGAAGCCCAGCAGGAATTGACCGCATTGCGCGAGCAGGCCGCGAGGCTGGGGGCGGAAAATATGCAATTGAGCAGCCAGGTTGCGCAATACGAGCGGCAAATCCAGATCGAGCAGGCCAGCAGCCAGGAAGTTTCCAGGCAGTTAAAAAACCTGTCGGACGAAAACGGCCGTCTGCAGGAGGATCTGGCGTTTTTTCAAAATCTCACCGCGATGCGCGGCAAGGAAGGCGATCTCGGGGTGCATCGCCTGAGGTTGGAGCGGGATAAAATGCCCGGCGAATACCATCTGCGCATGTTGCTGGTGCAGAGCGGGCAGCGCGCCAAGGAATTTAGCGGCAGCTATCAGCTGGTTGCTACAGTGCTGAAGAACGGGCAGCGGACGACGTATTTATTTCCACAAGACGCATCAGGGAATGCCCAATTTCAGCTCAGTTTCAAGTATTATCAGCGCGTTGAACAAAGCATCCAATTGCCGCAGGATGCCCAACTGGAAAATATACAAGTGCGGATATTTGAGCAAGGCGCGAGCGAGCCGAAAGTGCGGCAAAACGTCAGCCTGTCGTAAAAAATTGGCATAAGGGGAACTTATGTTTGGCAAAAAACACAGCAAACCGCAAAGCCGCATCGATTCGCTGATCGGCGCGGGAACGACCATCGACGGTAACCTGAATTTCAGCGGCGGGATGCGCATCGACGGGCAGGTGAACGGCAATGTGGTCGCAGCACAGGACAAACCGAGCACGCTGGTGTTGAGCGAGCATGCGCGGGTGACCGGCGAGATCAACGTCACCCATCTGGTCATCAATGGCACGGCCAGCGGCCCGGTATCCGCCAGCGAATATCTGGAACTACAGAGCAAAGCCAAGGTCTACGGCGATGTGCATTACAAAACGCTGGAAATTCAGTTGGGCGCAATCGTTGAAGGCCGCCTGATACACAGCAATGTCGCAGTACAGAACAAAGTCGTGGCATTCAAATTGAATAGTGGCGAATAATTTATTAAGGAGATAAACATGAACGCAGTGACAGAAACACCGGCAACCGAAACACTGGACCCGCTGACCTTTACCGACAACGCGGCTAACAAGGTAAAACAATTGATCGAGGAAGAAGGCAACACCGATCTCAAGCTGCGCGTATTCGTCAGCGGCGGCGGTTGCTCCGGGTTCCAGTATGGTTTTACCTTTGATGAAGAGGTTAACGAAGACGATACCGTGATGACCAAGAACGGCGTGCAACTGCTGATCGACCCGATGAGCTTCCAGTATCTGGCCGGCTCGGAAATCGACTATTCAGAAGGGTTGGAAGGTTCGCAGTTCGTCATCAAGAATCCGGGTGCTGCATCTACCTGCGGCTGCGGTTCGTCGTTTTCAGTTTAGGCTATCTGGCTGATTGGAAGGCTGCGGGGCGCGTTGCGCCCCGTTTGCATTTATGCGGGGTAAATTGCGCCAAGAATACACGGATGCCTTGCGCCGGTGACCAGATCGTGTAGGGTGCAATAAGCGAAGCGCATTGCACCGGATGAAAACACATACGGCGCAATGCGCTTCGCTTATTGACGCCATACGCCCTACGCCTTACGCGGGTTGGCGCCGCATCTACCTGCGGCTGCGGTTCGTCGTTTTCAGTTTAGGCTATTGATTTTCTGGAAGGTTGTGGGGCGCGTTGCGCCCCGTTTGCATTTATGCGGGGTAAATTGCGCCAAGAATACACGGGTGCCTTGCGCCGGTGACCAGCGGCAGGCTGGCGGGTTTGCCATGCAGGGTTTGTTGCGCCAGCCAGGCGAAGGCGATGGCTTCCAGATAGTCCCCATCCACACCGAGGGCATCAGTGGTTTGTACGCCGCTGCCCGGCAGCAGGGCGGCGAGGCGGCGATGCAGGGTTTGGTTGTGTGCGCCGCCGCCGCACAGATAGATTTCCGTTGCGCCGGCACAGTGTTGCCGGATGGCTTGCGCGATGCTGCGGCAGGTCAGTTCCAGCAGGGTGGCTTGCACATCCTCAGCCAATTCGCCGCCCTGCAGTTTACCGCGTAGCCACGCCATGTCGAACAGGTCGCGCCCGCTGCTCTTGGGCGGCGGCAGGGCGAAGAACGGCTCGTCGAGCATTCTTTCCAGCAATGCGGGCAGCGCTTTACCCGATGCCGCCCATATGCCGCTGTCGTCGTAGGGTCTGCCGAGGTGCTGCATGCACCAAGCATCCATCAGCAGGTTGCCGGGGCCGCAGTCGAAGCCTGAGGTGGATGCATTCGGCGGCAGGTTGGTCAGGTTGCTGATCCCGCCGATGTTGACAATGACGCGATGGCTGTCGGGATGGCGCATTACCTTGTCATGAAACGCAGGAACCAGCGGCGCGCCTTGTCCTCCGGCGGCTATGTCGCGGCTGCGGAAGTCGCTGACCACGGCGATGCCGGTCAATTCGGCGAGTAGTGCGGCGTTGCCGATTTGCAGCGTGTAGCCGTGTTCCGGGCGGTGGCGGATGGTTTGGCCGTGGCAGCCGATGGCCTTGATTTTTGCGCCGGGTGAGTTTGCTGTGTTGAGCAGCGTGTTGACTGCTGCGGCATAGAGCCGCGCCAGTTGATTGCCGGCCAGCTGCGTCCGGTGCAGTTCGTTGTGGCCGGGTTGGTGTAACGCCAGCAGTTCGTTTCTCAGCGCATCGTCGAAGGGTAGGTAATGCTTGGCGAGCAGCTTGGGTTGCGCCCGGCTCAAATCAGCAAAGACGGCATCAACGCCGTCCAGGCTGGTGCCGGACATCAAACCCACATACAGTTCCGGCGGGTGCTGCACGGGATATCTAGTCGAGTTTTGCGAGGTTGGTGTTGCGCAACAGATTCAGGCGCGCGACAAAACTGTCTGCCGCAGACTGAAACGCAGCTTTATTCGCATCGTCGATTGGCTTTGCGTCCGGCAAGGCGACGCGCAGCGGGTCACGTTGCTGGCCGTCGACTTTGAATTCATAGTGCAGATGCGGTCCGCTGGTCAGGCCGGTCATGCCGACATAGCCGATCACATCCCCCTGTGCCACGCGCTGGCCGCGGCGCAATCCCTTGGCAAATCCTGATAAATGGCCGTAAACCGTAGTAAAGCGGCCCTGATGATTGATCATGATGACATTGCCATAACCGCCTTGTTTGCCGAAGGATGAAACGACGCCATCGGAAGTTGCCTTGACCTTGGTGCCGATGGGGGCGGCAAAATCCACGCCTTTATGTGCACGCCATTTGTTCAGCACCGGATGGAAGCGTGATTTGGTAAAACCGGAACTCACGCGCGAGAATGCGATGGGTGAACGCAAGAATGCCTTACGCACGCTCTTTCCTTCTGTAGTGTAGTAATCGTCCTGAAAATGGATGGCACGGTAAGTCTGGCCTTGATTGAAGAATTCGGCTGCCTGGATGCGGCCGGTATTTACCAGGGTGCCGTTGCTGTAAATCATTTCATACATCACGGTGAATTTGTCGCCCTTGCGCAAATCATGGTGGAAATCGATGTCGCCGCTGAAAATTTCGGCCAACTGGTTGGCTGCGGCTTCCGGCATCCCGGCTGCGTCGGTTGCGGCATACAGGCTGCTTTTGATTTCGCCGGTGCGCACAAACAGGCGTTTTTCCAGTTGCGCCGGCAGGGTGCGGGTTGTGTAACCATCGTCCTGTTTTTCAATCACGACTTGTGCGCCATCGTCGCTCAAGTAGCGTAATGCGATCAGACCCCCGTCAGTATTGGTCTCGGCTTGAACTTCCCGGTCAACGGTCAGCTTGCGGAAGGATGCGGTTTCGCTGGCAGTACGCAGATAGGCGCTGGCAGCAACATCTTCAATGTTCAGGCGACGCAACAATTCAACCACCGTGTCGCCGCGCTGTACGCGTTCGTTGCGCCAGAAACTGGCGATAGTATTTACGCTGGGTGCAACTTTGGGTAAGGCGATTTGTTCGATCGCAATCCTGGTCGAGTTCAAGCCTAGATCGCTTTGCGGCACCAGGCCGAAAGCGGTGACCACGCCCAGCAATGGCATGGTGGACAGGGTGATGAACCAGCGCAGCTTTTTTCTACCTTCTGGTGTTTTGCGCTCTTGGTTGAGCAGGTTTTGGGTTAACATTCGCGCCTCCTTGAGTTGCTTTGGCAACGGCGTTGCATTTTCGATTGGTGCGCACTTTACCAGAAATGGGCATCCTCTCAAAACCGGACTGATAGGAGGGAGGCAAAAAAATCAGGCGGTAAAATTCGCCCGACGAGTGGTTGGGAAACGGGAATGAACGGTAACTGGGCTTTTTTCTGAATTTGAATTGATAACGAATATGACTGAAATGACACATCAGGATGCGCTGGCCCAGATCAAGCGCGGCGCGCATGAACTGCTGCTTGAAGACGAATTGAAGCAAAGGCTTGCATCGGGACGCCCGCTGCGCGTCAAGGCGGGCTTCGATCCGACCGCGCCGGATTTGCACCTTGGCCATACGGTTTTACTCAACAAGATGCGCCAGTTGCAGGATATGGGGCACCACGCGCTGTTTCTGATCGGCGATTTCACCGGCATGATCGGCGACCCGACCGGCAAAAACACGACCCGCCCGCCGCTGTCGCGCGAGCAGGTTCTGGAAAATGCCCAGTCCTATCGCGACCAGGTGTTCAAGGTGCTCGACCCGGAAAAAACCGAGATCGTGTTCAACTCGACCTGGATGGATAAATTCAATGCGGTGGACTTGATCAAGCTTGCGGCCACGCACACCGTGGCGCAGATGCTGGAGCGCGACGATTTCGGCAAGCGTTACAAAAGTAACCAGCCGATCGCCATTCATGAATTCGTCTACCCGCTGGTGCAGGGCTATGACTCCGTGGCGCTCAAGGCGGACATCGAGCTGGGCGGCACGGATCAGAAATTCAATTTGCTGATGGGGCGCGAGTTGCAAAAGCATTACGGGCAGCCGGCGCAGTGCGTGCTCACCATGCCGCTGCTGGAAGGGCTCGACGGCGTGAACAAAATGTCCAAGTCGCTGGGCAATTACGTCGGCATCACCGACGTACCGCAGGACATGTTCGGCAAGCTGATGTCGATTTCCGACGAGCTGATGTGGCGTTATCTGGAATTGCTGTCGTTCCGCAGTATCGGCGAGATCGCCGGCTGGCGCGAAGAAGTGTCCGCCGGGCGCAATCCGCGCGACATCAAGGTATTGCTGGCGCAGGAAATCGTCGCGCGCTTCCATTCGCAGCAGGCCGCCGAAGCCGCGCTGGCGGAATTCGAGGCGCGCTTCCGTCAGGGCGTGTTGCCGGACGATATGCCGGAAGTTAAGGTTTCCGCATCCGGCGGCAGCATCGTCGTGGCGCAACTGCTCAAGCAGGCCGGGCTGGTGGATAGCACTTCCGAAGCGATGCGCATGATCCAGCAGGGCGCGGTCAAGCTGGACGGCGAGCGCGTCAACGACAAGGCCGCTGTGGTCGAAGCTGGCAAGGTGGTGGTGGCGCAGGTCGGCAAGCGCAAATTTGCGCGGATAACGATCGGTTAAATTCAGGTTGTGGGGGGCAAGGCATTTTGCTAGAATCGCGCCCTCAAATTTTTGGTGGAAGGTAGTTTGTTCATGACAACTGTACGAGTTAAAGAGAATGAGCCGTTTGAAGTCGCGATGCGCCGTTTTAAGCGTTCCGTGGAAAAGACCGGCCTGTTGACCGATTTGCGCGCCCGCGAGTTTTACGAAAAGCCCACAGCAGAACGCAAGCGCAAGCTGGCTGCCGCCGTAAAGCGCCATTACAAGCGCCTGCGCAGCCAAACTCTTCCTCCCAAGCTTTACTAATTCTGGCTTTGCTAATCTGCCGCGCCTGCTTTTGGCGCAGCGGCTGGTTTCGATATGAGCCTCAAACAGCAAATCACCGATGACATGAAAGCCGCGATGCGCGCCAAGGATACGGCGCGTCTCGGGGCGATTCGCCTGTTGCTTGCCGCGATCAAGCAGCGCGAGGTGGATGAGCGTATCGAGTTGTCGGATGCGGACGTGGTCGCCATCATCGAAAAGATGAACAAGCAGCGGCGCGACTCCATCAGCCAATACGAAGCGGCAGGCCGTCAGGATCTGGCGGATGTCGAAAAGTTCGAGATGAGCATATTGGCCACCTACATGCCGCAGCAGCTCGACGAAGGCGAAATCGCCTCCGCCGTGGCCGAGGCGATTGCCGCAACCGGCGCGGTCAGCCAGCAAGACATGGGCAAGGTGATGGGCATGCTCAAGCCCAAATTGGCCGGACGCGCCGATATGGGCAAGGTCTCCGCCCTGATCAAGGCGCAACTCGGCAAGTAATTCCCGGTTAACCGTTCCGCCGGCACTTTGCCGGCAGTGATGAAAGGTGCGGGCTTGATTCCGAAAAGTTTTATTCAGGACCTGCTTAATCGTCTCGATATCGTGGACGTGGTCGAGCGCTACGTGCCGCTCAAGAAGGCCGGCGCGAATTTCGTCGCCTGCTGCCCGTTCCACAGCGAAAAATCCCCCTCGTTTACCGTCAGCCAGTCCAAGCAGTTCTACCATTGCTTCGGCTGCGGCGCGCATGGCACGGCAATCGGTTTCGTCATGGAGCATGCCGGATTCGGCTATGTAGAGGCGATCGAGGAACTGGCGCGCAACGTCGGTCTGGAGGTTCCCCGCGAACGCCCCGCCGCAGGCGATGCCCAGAGAGAATACGCCCAGAAAGTTGCGCCGGATTTGTATGAGGTGATGCAAACCGCCACGCGTTATTATCGCGAGCAGCTCAAGCAGTCGCCGCGCGCGATCGACTATCTCAAACAACGCGGATTGAGCGGCGAAATCGCGGCAAAATTCGGCATCGGTTACGCGCCGGACGCGTGGCAGAACCTCGCCGCGGCGTTTCCGGATTACCAGAGCGATGCGCTGGCCGAGACCGGTCTGGTGATTTCCGGCGACGAGGGCAAGCGCTACGACCGCTTCCGCGACCGCATCATGTTCCCCATCATCAACGTGCGCGGCCAGGTCATCGGTTTCGGCGGGCGCGTGCTGGACAAGGGCGAGCCAAAATACCTGAACTCGCCGGAAACGCCGCTGTTCGAGAAAGGCCGCGAACTGTACGGCCTGTTCCAGGCGCAAAAAGCTATTCGCGCCGGGCAGCAGGTGCTGGTGGTGGAAGGCTACATGGATGTGGTGGCGCTGGCGCAGCACGGCGTGGAATATGCCGTAGCGACGCTGGGTACGGCGACCACGCCGTACCACGTGCAGAAATTGCTGCGCCTGACCGAGCATATCGTGTTCTGTTTCGACGGGGACAAGGCCGGGCAGCGCGCGGCCTGGCGCGCGCTGGAAAACGCGCTGCCCTATTTGCAGGACGGCAAGCGCATCAGCTTCCTGTTCCTGCCGGTCGAGCATGATCCCGACAGTTTCATCCGCGAATACGGCAAGGAAGTTTTCGAGCAGCGTGTGCGCGAAGCGATGCCGCTATCCGGCTACCTGCTGCGCGAAGTTAGCGCGGAGCTGGATTTGCGCAGCCAGGAAGGGCGCAATCAATTGCTGCAGCGCGCCAAACCGTTGTTGACCGCGATCACCGCGCCAGCCACCGCCTTGCTGCTGCGCAAGGAGGTCGCGGCGCTCGCCGGGGTGAGTCAGGCGGAACTGGAAGCGCTGTATGAAATCAAACCGGTCGCGCGTGCGGCACCTCGGGCCTTCCAGAAAGCCGGGCGTGCAGCGCCTTCGGCGCATCGGCTATTGCTGCAATGCCTGATTTCGCAGCCTGCACTGGGCACACAAATTCATGCCGACTGGCATGGCGAAGGCGCTGAAGCCGAGGCGGTGGCGGCGGTGCTTTATGTTTTGCGCGAAGCCGGTTTTGAGGCAAACAGTGCAGCGCTGATGCAGATGTTTCAAGGCACGGCGCATGGGAAAACCCTCGCGGCGGCAGAGGCGGATATGTTGAACTGGGGCGAGAACTTCGATGTGGTGGCGGAGTTTGCCGGGTTGATGAGCAGGCTCAATGAAGGGCAGCGCCGGCAGCAGTTTCAGGTCTTGCAGGCAAAACTGGCGCAAGGCGGTTTGACCAACCTGAGCGATTCGGAGCGCGAGCAATATCTGCAACTGCTGCAACGCGGCTAACCAGCGACTTGCGGGCGTTGACCGGCGACTTGGCTGGCGTTGTTTGCCAGATTAGTCGATCGGCCATGCAAGGCTGTTTGTCCGCTAGTAGTCCTATCAGTTGTTTCATCAGTCGAATGGCTATGCAAAGCTAACTATCTAACAAGGCTAAGAAATGGTTGGTGAAATCGGGTATAATCCGCCGCTTTTCTGCGCGGCATCACGCAATTGGGAATCTGAATATGGCAAAGCCTAAAGACAAGAAAAAGCAGGACAAAAAACAAGCTGTCGCTATCCCGCTGCTGGTCGTTGATCAGCAGCAGGATATCGAGGCACGGCGCACGCGCCTGAAAGCCTTGATCGTGCTGGGCAAGGAGCGCGGCTACCTGACCTATGCGGAGATCAACGACCACTTGCCGGACATGCTCGAAGTCGAGCAGATCGAAGGCGTGGCGAGCATGATCAACGACATGGGTATCAAGGTGTGCGACGTTGCTCCCGATGTCGAAGCGCTGATCATGACGGATACCGCACCGGTGGCGGCCGACGAGGATGCCGCCGAGGAGGCCGAAGCCGCACTGTCCACGGTGGACTCGGAATTTGGCCGCACCACCGACCCGGTGCGCATGTATATGCGCGAAATGGGTACGGTCGAGCTGCTTACCCGCGAGAAGGAAATCGAGATTGCCAAGCGTATTGAGGAAGGCCTGAAGCACATGATTCAGGCGATCTCCGCGTGCCCGGCAACCATCGCCGAAATCCTGGCATTGGCCACAAAAATCGAACACGACCAGATGCGCATCGACGAGCTGATCGACGGCTTTGTGGATACCGCAGATGAAGCGGTCATCGGCGCCGAGGTCGACGAAGAAGCGGAAGAAGCAGAGGAAACCAACAATCATGCCGCCGACGAGGAAGAGGATGAAGAGGCGACTGCCGCCGCCGCCGCAGCCAATCTGGCGCAGCTAAAGGCTGATGCGCTGGCGCGTTTTGCCGTGATTGCCGACCTGTTCAACAAGATGGGCAAGGCTTACGAAAAATACGGCTATCGCAGCAAGCAATATGACAAGTTCCAGTCCGGCATTTCCGACGAATTGATGAGCTTCCGTTTCTCCGCAAAACAGGTGGATGCGCTGTGCGACACCATGCGCCGCCTGGTTGAAGAGGTGCGCCGCAGCGAGCGCAGCATCCAGGAGATGTGCGTGATCAAAGGCAGGATGCCGCGCCCGCATTTCATCAAGGTGTTTCCGGGCAATGAAGACAACATGCAATGGGTCGCTCAGGAACTGAAGGCGAAGAAGCCTTATAGCGAAACGCTGGAACGCTATCAGCACGCCATTGTCGAGCAGCAACAGCGCCTGCTGGATCTGGAGCGGCGCGTCGGCATCCCGATCAAGGACCTGAAGGAAATCAACAAGCAGATGACCAACGGCGAAGCCAAGGCGCGCCGCGCCAAGCGCGACATGATCGAGGCCAACCTGCGCCTGGTGATCTCCATCGCCAAGAAATACACCAACCGCGGCCTGCAGTTCCTTGACCTGATCCAGGAAGGCAACATCGGCCTGATGAAGGCGGTAGACAAGTTCGAATACCGCCGCGGCTACAAGTTCTCGACCTATGCAACCTGGTGGATCCGCCAGGCGATTACCCGCTCCATCGCCGATCAGGCGCGCACCATCCGCATCCCGGTGCATATGATCGAAACCATCAACAAGATGAACCGCATCTCGCGGCAGATCATGCAGGAAACTGGTCTGGAGCCTGATGTGGCGACCTTGGCCATCAAGATGGAAATGCCGGAAGACAAGATCCACAAGATCCTGAAAATCGCCAAGGAACCGATCTCCATGGAAACGCCGGTGGGCGACGACGACGATTCGCACCTGGGCGATTTCATCGAAGACTCGAACACTGCCGTGCCGCTTGATGCTGCAGTTTATGAAAGCCTGCGCGGCGCAACGGCTGACATCCTCGATAGCCTGACCCAGCGCGAGGCCAAGGTGCTGCGCATGCGCTTCGGCATCGAAATGAACACCGACCACACGCTGGAAGAAGTGGGCAAACAGTTCGATGTCACCCGCGAACGCATCCGCCAGATCGAAGCCAAAGCGTTGCGCAAACTGCGCCACCCGTCTCGTTCCGAGAAGCTCAAGAGCTTCCTCGACAGCGAAGGCTGAACGTTTACGGGTCGTTAGCTCAGTTGGTTAGAGCAGAGGACTCATAATCCTTTGGTCGTTGGTTCAAGTCCAACACGACCCACCATAAAAAACAAAGGCTTGCAGCGATGCAGGCCTTTTTATTGCCAGCAGCATTTTTGAATATGTAACCATTGTGTAACCACGTTTTATAAATCCGGCAGCGTTTTCCAATAAAAACCGCCGGGCCATTTCTAGCGCCAGCGGCATCTATTTTAGATAATTGCCCAACAGCAACCTGCTACGCAGTCAGCGGCACGATCCCATGATTAATTTTGTTGCACGTTTCAATACCAAACGTTATGACTATTACCCCACTTTCAATGGGGATTTGTGCGGTTGTAAAAAATTGCCGAAAGCCGCTTGTGATATGGCTTTGCGGGCAATTCATGCAGCAATTTTCGCTCGCCGCCACGACGTTGACATTGCAACATACAGTTGATATTGTTCGCGCCCCCATCATCAATTATTTGAGGTTTTTATAACATGTTTGCTACAACAATGCTGCCTATCGCCTTCGTCGTAGTCGCTATCTTCGTCCTTGTTTTCCTGGTTAAGTAAAACTGGACCGATATCGAGTAAGACAAGCCGAGAGCTAACCTTATACAGGTTACAGGCTTTAAGATGAGGGACTCGGGAAATCGAGTCCCTTTTTCTTTTATGAAACGTTCTTCATCCATGAATACCGTATTGTCGGCAAGTGCCTTGCGGCGCAAGGCGCGGCTTGATGCGCTTGCCGAAATCGAATTTCCCGCCGACCTGCCGGTGGTGGGCAAGCGCGAGGATTTGGTGCGCGCCATCGCCGGCAACCAGGCGGTCATCGTGTGCGGCGAGACCGGCTCGGGCAAGACCACGCAGTTGCCGAAAATCTGCCTGGCGCTGGGGCGCGGCGTTCTGGGCTGCATCGGCCACACGCAGCCGCGCCGGGTCGCGGCGCGCTCGGTGGCGGCGCGCATCGCATTCGAACTGAAGACCGAGCTGGGCGGTGTGGTCGGCTACAAGGTGCGTTTCCACGACAAGGTGTCGCCCGACACATCGCATTCGAACTCAAGACCGAACTGGGCGGTGCGGTCGGCTACAAGGTGCGCTTCCACGACAAGGTGTCGCCCGACACCAGCATCAAACTGATGACCGATGGCATCCTGCTGGCGGAGATCCATAGCGATCCGCTTCTGAAGAATTACGACACGCTGATCATCGACGAGGCACACGAGCGCTCGCTCAACATCGACTTCCTGCTCGGCTACCTCAAGCAGTTGCTGCCGCGCCGCCGCGACCTCAAGCTCATCGTTACTTCGGCCACACTGGATGCGGAGCGCTTCGCCAAACACTTCGATGCGCCGGTGGTCGAGGTGTCGGGGCGCAGCTATCCGATCGAGACGCGCTACCGCCCCTTGCATGTGAACGAGGAAGGCGAGGCTCAGGACGTGCCGCAGGGGGTGAGCAGCGCGCTGGACGAACTGGCCGCAGGCGGTTTGCGCGGCGACGTGCTGGTGTTCCTGCCTGGCGAGCGCGAGATACGCGACACGGCGGAGGCGTTGCGCAAGCACCATCCGAGAGGCATCGAGGTGCTGCCGTTGTTCGCGCGGCTGTCGGCGGCGGAGCAGGATCGAGTGTTCAAGACCGGCGCACAGCGCCGCGTCGTGCTCGCGACCAACGTCGCGGAGACTTCGCTGACCGTGCCCAACATCGGCTACGTGATCGACTGCG
>JACPEI010000029.1 GCA_016183575.1 Nitrosomonadales bacterium
AGGGCTATGAAACGCTCAAGCGCTACGGCTCCGAATCGGCGCTGGGCAGTATGGTGGCGTTGAGCCTGGTGCGCGAACTGGGACCGGTGGTGGCCGCGCTGCTGTTCGCCAGCCGTGCCGGCTCTGCGATGACGGCGGAAATCGGCCTGATGAGGGCGACCGAACAGATATCGGCAATGGAAATGATGGCGGTCAATCCGATCGCGCGCATCGTTGCGCCGCGTTTCTGGGCAGGCGTGATTTCCATGCCGCTGCTGGCTGCGTTGTTCAGCGCGGTGGGGGTGTTCGGCGGCTACCTGGTCGGGGTGGTGCAGATCGGCGTTGACGAAGGCTCGTTCTGGTCGCAAATGCAGGCTGCCGTGGATTTTCGCGAAGACATCCTGAACGGCGTGATCAAGAGTTTTGCGTTCGGTATCGTGGTGACGGTGATCGCGCTGTTCGAAGGCTACGATGCGCCGCCCACGGCGGAAGGCGTGTCCGGCGCGACGACGCGCACGGTGGTGACCTCGTCGCTGGCAATCTTGAGGTTGGATTTTGTGTTGACCGCAATCATGTTTAGAGGGAATTGAGTTATGGAACGCACGACGATGGACTTATGGGTAGGGATATTTGTGGTGGCCGGCGTTGCCGCGCTGGTGATGCTGGCGATGAAGGTGGGGAACCTGGGTACCTACAACGTGTCTGAAACGTACCAGGTGCATGCCTATTTTTCGAACATCGGCGGCTTGAAACCGAAGGCATCCATCAAGAGCGCGGGGGTGCTGGTGGGGCGCGTGACGGACATTACGCTGGATACGGAGCGCTACGAGGCCAAGGTGGTAATGGATTTGGACAGGCGTTATCAGTTTCCCAAGGATACGTTTGCCAACATCATGACTTCCGGCTTGCTGGGTGAGCAGTACATCGGCCTGCTGCCCGGCGGCGACGAAGAAATGCTGAAGAACGGCGAACAACTGAAGAAGACGCAATCCGCCATGGTGTTGGAAGAACTGATCGGCAAGTTCTTGTACAACAAGGCCGACGAGCCGGCCAAATAATCAAGGAGTTTCAAGGATGAAAAGGCTTGTGAATGTTGTCGTAATTTTGGTGAAACAACTAGCCATCCCACTAAGCACCCAGAAGACGGTTGCCAAGTGGTTGGTTATGTTGTGTATGGCCGGCGTTGCGCAAGCCGAGATGGTCGCGCCGGATGAGTTGATCAAGGCTACCGCTCAAGATGTCCTCGCGATTGTCAAGCAAGACAAGGATATTCAAGCGGGCAACCAGAAAAAAATCCTGGCACTGGTGGATGCCAAGGTATTGCCGCATTTTGATTTCACGCGCATGACGCAGTTGGCGATGGGCAAGCATTGGCGGACCGCCACCAATGAACAGAAACAGGCATTGGTGACGGAGTTCCGCAACATGCTGGTGCGCACCTATACCAAGGCATTTACCGTGTATCGCGACCAGACGATCGACGTTAAACCGTTCAAGATGGCTGCCGACGCGACCGAAGCGACTGTCAAGACCGCCATCAACAAACCGGGGTCCCCGCCGGTTCCGGTCGATTATGAAATGAAGAAAACCGCCAACGGCTGGAAGGCATTCGATGTAACTATAGAAGGGGTCAGTATGGTGACCAGTTATCGCGGCACTTTTGATACGCATATCCAGCAAAATGGCATCGATGGTCTGATCAAGATGCTGTCGGACAAAAACACCACTGCCGCCAATGCCCCGTTGCACAAGGCAGAGACAAAGTGATTACGCGCGAGGATGGCCGACTGGTGATACGCGGCCGCCTGACTATCGCAACCGTTCCCGCGCTGTTTGAAACGGGCTTGCAGCATCTGGCCGGCGAAGATTTGCTGGTGGATTTTTCCCAGGTTGAGGCGGTTGACTCCGCGGCAGTCAGCATGTTGCTGGGTTGGTTGCGCGCCGCACAGCGCAGCCAGCGCACCTTGCGTGTGACCGGCCTCCCCGAGGATTTGCTCAGTTTGGCTGACCTGTACGGCGTAACCGGGTTGCTGCCGCGGCAATCGGCTTGATTCTTCCAGGCGCGCGGCATATCAAGTGCCGCGCGCATCTCCCGCCAGTTTTTAGTATCATGCGCAACCTTTTGGCAAAGCGCGCTTTTGCAAGTCTTATTTCTCAATTAACGAACGGCAGGATTGGTAATGGTCACTCCAGAAAGCATTCAACTCAATATCGCGCAAGGCATGGCGACCGAGCATTTAACCGTGGCGGGCGATGGCCGTCACTTTGAAGCAGTGGTGGTCAGCGATGCGTTTGCGGGCAAAAGCCGCGTGCAGCGCCACCAATTGGTTTATCAAACCCTGGGAGAGCGGATGCGCGAGGAAATCCATGCGCTATCAATGAAAACCTATACACCGCAAGAATGGGAAAGTAGTCGTAAGACGTAAGTCGTAAGTTGGTAGCCGTTATAGCTGCGCAACTTGCGTCTTACGTCTTACGTCTGGTAACTGAATCTATGCAAAAACTCGCAATACAAGGCGGCGTCCCGTTACATGGCGACGTGCGCATCTCCGGCGCCAAGAACGCGGCCCTGCCGATACTGTGCGCCAGCCTGCTGACCGGTGATTCGTTGCAACTCGGCAATGTGCCGGATTTGAACGATGTCGCCACGATGCGCAAACTGCTGCAACAGATGGGCGTAAAGATAGAGGCAAACGGCAACCAGGTTGTCTTGTCTGCGGCGCATATCGACAAGCTCGAAGCACCCTATGACATGGTGAAAACCATGCGCGCCGCGATTCTGGTGCTGGGGCCGCTGGTGGCGCGCTTCGGCGAGGCGCGCGTTTCCCTGCCCGGGGGCTGCGCCATCGGTTCGCGTCCGGTCGACCTGCATATCAAGGGGCTGCAGGCGATGGGCGCGGAAATACATATCGAGCATGGCTACATCCATGCCAAAGCCAAGCGGCTCAAGGGCGCGCGGATATGCTTCGATCTGGTCAGCGTGACCGGCACGGAAAACCTGATGATGGCCGCAACGCTGGCGGACGGCGTGACGGTGCTGGAAAACGCGGCGCGCGAACCGGAAGTGGTGGATCTGGCGCATTGCCTGATCGCGATGGGTGCCAAAATCGAAGGGGCGGGCAGCGATACCGTCACTATCACCGGCGTGGAAAAGTTGCATGGTGCAAGCCATCGTGTCATGCCGGACCGCATCGAGAGCGGCACGTTCCTGGTCGCGGCGGCGGCAGCCGGCGGCAGCATCACGTTGACCGATACGCGCGCCGACATTCTCGACAACGTGCTGGAGAAGTTGCAGGAGGCCGGCGCAACTATTCAAGTCGCGGACGGCACGATCAGCCTGCAAATGAGCAAACGCCCCAGGGCGGTGAATGTGCGCACCGCGCCTTACCCGGCTTTCCCCACCGATATGCAGGCGCAGTTCATGGCGCTGAACGCAGTGGCGGAAGGCAGCGCGATGGTGGTCGAGACGATTTTCGAGAACCGCTTCATGCATGTGCAGGAACTGCGCCGTTTGGGCGCGCAGATCGACGTGGAAGGCAATACCGCCGTGATAAAAGGCTGCGCGCAACTGGAAGGCGCGGCAATCATGGCAACCGATTTGCGCGCTTCGGCGTGTCTGGTCATCGCCGGGTTGGTCGCGCAAGGGGAAACGGTGATCGACCGCATCTACCATCTGGATCGCGGTTATGAACATATCGAGGCGAAACTTTCGGCACTCGGTGCCCAGATACGTAGGATAAAATAAACATCATGATTACCATTGCCTTGTCCAAGGGCCGCATTTTCGAGGAAACCCTGCCGTTGCTGAACGCGGCGGGCATCACCGCGCTGGAAGACCCGGAGTCATCGCGCAAGCTGATTTTGCCGACCAACCGCGCCGATGTGCGGCTGATTATCGTGCGCGCCAGCGACGTGCCGACCTATGTGCAATACGGCGCGGCAGACATCGGCGTGGCGGGCAAGGATGTGCTGAACGAACATGGCGGCATCGGCCTGTATCAACCGCTGGATTTGAACATCGCACGCTGCCGCATGATGGTCGCGGTGCGCGACGATTTCGATTATGAATCTGCGGTGCGCCAGGGCGCGCGCCTGCGCGTGGCGACCAAATATGTGCAGACTGCCAGGGATCACTTCGCCGCAAAAGGCGTGCATGTTGACTTGATCAAGCTGTATGGCTCGATGGAGCTGGCCCCGCTGGTGGGGTTGTCGGACGCGATTGTCGATCTGGTGAGCAGCGGCGGCACGCTGAAGGCGAACCACCTCAAGGCGGTCGAGCATATCGCAGATATTTCCTCGCGCCTGGTGGTGAATCAGGCCGCACTGAAATTGAAACATGCTGCGATCCGGCCGATGCTGGATGCGTTCGCCAAGGCATGTAGGCCGGGTTAGCGGCTTCATCGCGTAACCCGGCATGACTTAGCACAAGCGTCGGGTTACGGCACAAAAAACCGTGCCTAACCCGACCTACAGGGCTGGATGCGTTTGCGCTTGCGATCAGGAAATAATCACATATAGGTCGGGCTACACCCGCAAGGGGCAGGCCGTGGTTGTAAAGCCGCTAAAGCGGTAACAACTACGCACTGCCCGACATGGTGGGCGCAGCCCACCCTACGTTACATGCAATCAACAAGTAGGAACGATGCCGATGAATATCAGACAACTTTCCAGCCGCGCTGCCGGCTTCGATGAAGAACTGACCAGGCTGCTGGCCTTTGAGGAAACGGCGGACGAAAAGCTGGAAGCGACCGTGGCTTCCATCCTCGCCGATGTGAAAAAACGCGGCGATGCCGCCGTGCTCGAATACACCGCCAGGTTCGACCGCCTGCTGCTGGCGAATGCCGCAGCGATGGAGCTGCCGCAGCATGAGTTGCGCGCAGCGTTCGACGGCCTGCCCGCCGAACAGAAGAGCGCGCTGGAGCAGGCCGCGCAGCGCGTGACCGACTACCACCGCAGGCAGGTGCAGACTTCGTGGAGCTACACCGAGGCGGACGGCACGCTGCTCGGGCAGCAGGTGACGCCGCTGGATCGCGTCGGCCTGTATGTACCGGGCGGCAAGGCGGCCTATCCGTCCTCGGTGCTGATGAACGCGCTGCCCGCCAAGGTGGCTGGGGTGGGCGAACTCATCATGGTCGTGCCGACCCCGGACGGCGTGAAGAATCAACTGGTGCTGGCGGCGGCCTACCTGTCCGGCGTGGATCGCGTATTCACGATCGGCGGCGCGCAGGCGGTGGCGGCGCTGGCCTACGGCACGGCGACCATCCCGAAAGTGGACAAGATCGTCGGCCCCGGCAATGCCTATGTGGCGTCCGCCAAGCGCCGCGTGTTCGGCGTGGTCGGCATCGACATGATCGCCGGGCCATCGGAAATCCTGGTGATCTGCGACGGACAGACCGACTCGGACTGGATCGCGATGGACCTGTTTTCGCAGGCCGAACACGACGAACTGGCGCAGGCGATTCTGCTGTCACCGGATGCAAAATTTATCGAAGCAGTGGCGGCCAGTGCGGATAAGTTGCTGGAGCAGATGCCGCGCCGCGACATCATCCAGACCGCATTGGAAAATCGCGGAGCGTTGATTCATGTCGCCGACATGGACGAAGCCTGTGCGATCAGCAACCGCATCGCGCCCGAGCACCTCGAATTGTCGGTCGCAGACCCGCAAAGCCTGTTGCCCAAGCTGAGACATGCCGGCGCGATTTTCATGGGGCGCTATACCTCCGAATCGCTCGGCGACTACTGCGCCGGGCCGAACCATGTGCTGCCGACCTCCGGCACCGCGCGTTTCTCCTCGCCGCTGGGCGTGTACGACTTCCAGAAGCGCAGCAGCCTGATCCAGGTCTCCGCGCAAGGCGCGCAGAAGCTCGGCGCAATTGCAGCGACATTGGCGTTCGGCGAAGGCTTGCAGGCGCACGCCCAGTCGGCGTTATTCAGAACAAACACAACATCCTGACCCATTCCTGCGGTTATTTCCGGTGATTTTCACCTTGATCTGGTTCGCAATGCAGCTTTGTTTTGACAAACGGGCAGGCATTTCCGATAATGCGCGCCGCTTTTGATGTTTGCATCAAAACGGGTCGTTAGCTCAGTTGGTAGAGCAGTGGACTCTTAATCCATTGGTCGTAGGTTCGAATCCCACACGGCCCACCAGTAAAATCAAGGCTTGCAGCGATGCAGGCCTTTTTATTTATTGGCAGACGTAGCCAAATCGTAGCCATCCAACACCGAATCCAATCGAGCCGCCGCTTTTGCCAGATGGTCGGATGCAAGGTGTGCGTAACGTTCCACCATTGCGCCCGTTTTCCATCCGCCAAGCTGTTGCAGTTCATGCGTGGGTGTCCCCTGCATTCTGTGCCAGCTTGCCCATGTATGCCGTAAATCATGCCAGCGGAAATCTTCAATGCCAGCACGCTTTAACGCCTTCCGCCATGCGAGAGTATTGGCGTTGGCTATCGGCTTGCCTGCGAAGGTAAAGACCCGCACAGGGTGCTTGCCAAGTTGCCGATGCAACACCGCCAATGCTTCACGGTTGAGCGGAACAGCAATAGGCTTGCGGTTCTTCGACTGCGCTGCATTCACCCACATATGGCCTTGCTCAAGGTTGACTTGCAGCCATTCGAGCTTGACTACATTGGATTGACGCAAGCCAGTTTGCAGAGCAAACAACACCATATCTTGCTGGTGTGCCGGAAGCTCTCGCAAAAGGGCTTGCACCTGTTCCGGTGTAATGAAACGAATGCGGCCTTCTGATACTTTAAAGAGCTTTACCTTTGGTGCTTTTTCGAGCCAGTCCCATTCGTCAACTGCACGCTTGAGAATTGCGCGAACCAGTGCCAAGAAACGATTCGTCGTTGACGTTGACTTACCAACCTCATTTAGCCGTGCTTCCTTGATGCGTGCAATCACGTCAAGCGTGATTTCGTCCAGCATCAAATCGCCCAAGATGGGATGCAGCCATTTCAGCTTGGCTACGTCTTGCCCGTGCGTGGCCTTGTGTGTCGTTTCCTCAAGCCAGCGACCCGCCGCCTGTTGCCAAGAATAGCGCGGCCTAGTGCCGAGCCGTTCCTGTTCCCACAGCGAGGCTTTCAGCCTGTCGTGGTATTCCTGAGCTTTTACCTTTTCGGCAGTCCCAGTGCTTCTCTGTATGATTTTTCCGCTGTGGTGCAGCTTGACCCACCAGACGGAAGAATCTTTGCGTCTGTAGAGCGACATAATTTCACCTCCTTATGTTCGCCCCGCATCACCCGCGAGGGGTATTGTGCGCGCAGGTAGGCCACAAGGTCAATTTCAAGGAATATCCACCGCCTGCCGAGCTTTGCCGCCGGAACCTCTCTGCGCTTCGCCATACGCTGAAGCGTTACGGGGTGCAGGTGCAAAAACTCAGCGGCCTGTTCGATGTTAAGCACGCGATGTGCGCCCAGCCCGCCTCCCGCGATCGCGCCGACGCGCGAAACGCGGGGAGGCTCTTGCTGGGCGTGTTCGACCGGCTGATTCACGTCAACACCTCCGAGCCGTCAAGAATGCGCGGCAGGAAGTCCGCATAATTGACCAGGCGGCGGGGGATGCCATCCCGTCTTATTGCGTTAATCAATGCTGCTGCATCCTCGCCATTCTCCTGCATCAGCACATTGATGGACTTTCCCCCCGCCGTGCGGAGGTAATGCAGGATGGATTCGAGCGTAATCTGTGCCGCCTTGGAGATGGTGCGGATTTTGTCTTGTTTTGCAGAAAGGAATGCCAAGCAGGGATAACCGCCCGCAAGGTAGGTAGCGGGGGAAGTGAGAACGTCCCACGGTATCAGGCGGCTTTTGCCGTGCAGTTCAAGTTCAGCACGCACCCACGGACTGGAAGGGTCGCCTAGTTGCCGCCCTTTCTCGTAAACGCGGAGAAGCTTGCCGTTGGTGCGATTGCCAATGTAGAGGGTTTTGCCTTTGCCGCTGCCCATATCGTCCACGAGCTTGGCTTCCGGCGGCCTGCCGTTACTGGTGAACCCTCCGGCCTCATACCATGCCTTGGCGGTTTCGATGCTGATGATTTCGCCTTGCATGTCATCATGCGCCAAGTCAACGCGGGTAATTCTTGCGCCGGTGCTTTCGCCCCATTGTTGGACTGTGTGCCAATCGGAAACGTGAGCGCAAGCCGTGGCATTCAGTTCGACGTGAACCGTGCCGCGCTGTTTGTCGCCACCGTGAGCAATCAGACCATATTGGGCATTGTCGCCGATGTTCAGCTTGTCGGTGTACCCGTTCCAGCCGCGCCTAGTGGATTGAACCACGACAGCAGGCAGACCGAACACACCGAACAGTTGCGACAGCAGCCATACGATGGGGTTGCCTCGTGCTTCCGGCGGCGGGTTGAAGGTGAAGGCCAGCCAGTCTATATGTGCGGCCTGTTGGTTTTCTGATAAAGGAGCGTTAATAATCAATCCCCTTGTTTGTTAAAGATGTGCTGCCTTTTCTTGAGCGCCATCTTTATTGACCTAACGCTAATCAGAATGGTGCCTTCTGCACTCCATGCTTCCAGACTCTTGCCGTTATGAAGGCGATCATTGATTGCTTGTCGAGTAACCCCCAACATTGCGGCGGCTGCACCAGGTGAAACCACATCGGCGGGAATTTCATCCGACTTCATGGCCTCAACCATCCCGGAAATAGTTTTATAAGTTTTCACGTAAAGCCTCACATCGAAATGACGATATTACTTTACCGTGTAAAGCTTTACATTGTCAAGAGTGATGTGGTTTAAAAACCGAATTATTATGGGGTGAAGTTTCGCCCCGTATTACTACATGGGGCGATAGTATGCGCGGCGCTTCCGCTACGAGTTGCCCACATACCCACAGCCGCGCTGCGCGCCCCTGCTGCCCACCCTCCCGCCCCCGGCCGCAGGCCGGCGGGAGGGGGTTGCAGGGCTTCGGGCTATGGATATGTGGGCAACTCTGCTCAGTGATAATCACGGTTGCGGAATTGCATCATCACCAAATCGCCAAGCGTCAATTCTGGATGCGCTTTTAATGCGGCCTTGACTGTGCCTACGCCGATAGCCAGCAGCCAATCAGCGAAAAAATCATAATCCCGCCCTTTGAGCTTGATATGCGTCAGGCTCTGGACTTGTTGCACAACATCTTCGGCAATTTCAACTTGCATATTTCCTCCACCGTAGCCAAAACGTAACTATTCGAAAAACGCTTTCAAGTATTGATGCGCCTTCCGTAGCTGCCTTGAAATCATTGCGGATGATGCAAGGCATTGATAAATAGCGCATCCTTGTTCGGTTGGCTCGGCTCTTAATCCATTGGTCGTAGGTTCGAATCCCACACGGCCCACCAAACATAAGGACTTGGACGATCTCCAAGTCCTTTTTTGTTGAAAACGAAGCTGATAAATGGTATTCGGCGTGGATTTTAGCAACCGCTTCATTTATCATGTCGCATCGATTTTAAGTGTAAAAGAATTGGCGGGCCTCCCCGCATTGCAGGTTGGTGAATCTGGTCAGGTCCGGAAGGAAGCAGCCACAGCCAATTACTGCAAGTGCCGGGGGTAAGGCTCGCCTCCTATTGTGGGACCATTGGAGAGAGTGATGAAAAAAATCGGTTTGCTGATTAGCGCGCTGCTCTTCAGCGGTAGCGTATCCGCCGTGGACGGCGTGTCCGTTGAATATGGCAATGGCGATGCGGCGGATATGGTGCGCGCCGGAGCCGTCTGGAATTGGGATAAGCAGTGGTTCACCGGCGGGAATTGGCTGGTAACCGGCTTCTGGGAGGCATCGCTGGGCAGCTGGCGCGGGCGCAGCGCGGCCGGCAATAACCAGACCGTGACGGATCTGGGCATTACCCCGGTGTTTCGCCTGCAGCAGAAGAATCCGGGTGAATTTGCGCCCTATGCGGAGGCTGCCATTGGCTTTCATCTGATCACCCCAACTTTTATTTATGCAAACCGGCACTTCGGCAGCGCTTTCCAGTTCGGCGATCACGTCGGTGCTGGCATACGCTTCGGCGATCGCCGGCAGTTTGACTTGGGATATCGCTTCCAGCATCTTTCCAATGGCGGCATCAAGAAGCCGAACCAGGGCATCAATTTCAATCAAGTCCGCTTTGCCTATTATTTCTGACATGGTGTAACTTGTCAGCCACAACGGTCCTCGCGCGCAAATGGCGTCCTAAAATCTTCGCGCAACTGGCGGGGCAGGAGCATGTCGTCAGGGCGCTCAGCAACGCGCTCACCCAAAACCGGTTGCATCACGCCTATCTGTTTACCGGCACCCGCGGGGTGGGCAAGACGACCATCGCGCGCATTTTCGCCAAGTCGCTGAATTGCCTGACCGGCATCACCGCGACGCCATGCGGGGAATGCAGCGCCTGCAAGGAGATCGACAGCGGGCGCTTTGTCGACCTGATCGAGCTGGATGCCGCGTCCAACACGCAGGTCGACAACATGCGCGAGCTGCTCGAAAGCGCGCTGTACGCGCCGACCAGCGGGCGCTTCAAGGTGTATATCATCGACGAAGTGCATATGCTGTCCAAGTCGGCGTTCAATGCGATGCTGAAGACGCTGGAAGAGCCGCCGGGGCATGTGAAATTCATACTCGCCACGACCGATCCGCAGAAAATCCCGGTTACGGTGTTGTCGCGTTGCCTGCAATTCAACCTGAAGCAATTGCCGCCGGCCCTGATTGCGGCACGCTTGCAGTATGTGTTGGAGCAGGAGCAGCTTTCCTTCGAGCCTGCGGCAATCAACCTGGTCGCGCGAGCCGCGCAGGGCAGTATGCGCGATGCGTTGAGCCTGATGGATCAGGCGATCGCTTTCTCAGCGGGCAGAGTGGAAGAGGCGGTGGTGCGCACCATGCTGGGTGCGATAGACCAGGGTTACCTATTCGATTTGCTGGCGGCATTGCGCGAGCGGAACGGCGTCGCACTGCTCGAGATTGCCGACAACATGGCGGCGCGCAGCGTGGCGTTTGATGCGGCTTTGCAGGAGTTGGCGACGTTGTTGCATCGCATCGCGCTGGCGCAGACCGTGCCGCAGGCGATTGCCGACGACGAGCCGGAGCGGGTGCGTTTGCTGGAATTGGCGCAGGCATTCACGCCGGAAGATACACAATTGTTTTACCAGATCGCCATCCACGGGCGCGACGAAATCGACCTGGCTCCCGATGAGTATGCCGGCTTTACCATGACGCTGTTGCGCATGCTGGCATTTGCGCCTGCCAAGGGCGGGCCGCAGCCAGCAGCGCCTGCCGCGCAACCCATTATCGCGGCAGCAGGCAAGGCTGCACCGTCCAGCGAAGCTTTGCCAGCCAGCAAAGCTCCATTGGATAGCAAATCCGGGCATATCCCGGCAGAGCCCGTTTCAATCAGCCCTGTTTCGCGCAGTGAGGCAAAATCAGCCGGCCAGCCGCCGGATTGGGGAGTCTTGCTGGCGCAGTTGAATGTGCAAGGCATGGCGCAACAGCTGGCGAAAAACTGTATGCTGGAAAGCTTTTCTGACAGTCAAATTACCTTGTGTCTGGCGCCGGAGCATAAACACCTTCAAGCCAACAAGATCGCAACCGAAAAACTGCAGGCGGCGCTGAGCGATTATTTTGCCAAGCCGGTCAAACTGAATATCGTATTGGGCAAGACAGAATCAGCCACGCCGGCCGTGGTTGAGCAGCAGGCCAAACAACTCAGGCAACAGCAGGCGAGCGACTCGATTGCGCAGGATCGTTTTGTGCGCGAGGCACAGGCCGAGCTGGATGCCGAGCTGATAGCAGAATCGGTTAAACCAATACAATAAATCAGCCAACACAACAAACCAGGAGGATACGAAAATGATGAAGGGCGGATTGGGCGGGTTGATGAAGCAGGCGCAGCAAATGCAGCAGAACATGCAGAAGGCGCAGGCCGAATTGGCCACCGTGGAAGTGGAAGGCCAGGCCGGCTCCGGCCTGGTCAAGGTGACGATGACCTGCGCGCATGAAGTGCGCCGCGTGTCGCTGGATGACAGCGTGCTATCCGATGACAAGGAAATGCTGGAAGACCTGCTCGTGCTGGCGCTGAACGATGCGATGAAAAAAGCGGGAGCCATCTCGCAGCAGCGCATGGGCGGTTTTACTGCCGGCATGGGCCTGCCGCCCGGCATGAAGCTGCCGTTTTGATGGATTCACCTTGGTGACGCCGTCCCATCTGGAAGAATTGATCGCGGCATTGCGTTGCTTGCCGGGTGTCGGGCCGAAATCCGCGCAACGCATGGCTTATCATTTATTGCAGCGCGATCGCGCCGGAGCATTGCGTCTGGCACAATCCCTGGAGGCGGCCGCCAGCAATATTCGGCACTGCAGCAAGTGCAATAATTTTTCCGAACAAGAGGTCTGTGCGTTGTGTGCATCGGCCAACCGCGACGCGGATTTGCTGTGCGTGGTCGAAATGCCGGCCGACCTGCTGATGATGGAGCAAACGCAGTGCTATCGCGGCCAGTACTTCGTGTTGATGGGGCGGCTTTCACCGCTGGACGGCATCGGCGCAAAAGAATTGCATTTTGACCGTTTGGTCAAGCGCGTGCAGGAGCGGACCCATGAAGGGAAATTGGCTGAAGTGATTCTGGCGACCAACTTTACGGTGGAAGGCGATGCCACCGCGCATTATTTGGCAACGTTATTGCAGTCCCAGGGCATCAAGGTGTCGCGTATCGCGCGCGGTTTGCCGGTCGGTGGTGAACTGGAGCAAGTGGACAGCGGCACGTTGGCGCAGGCCGTGTTAGAGCGGCGCGAGGTGATGGCATGAAAAAGAATGACAAGGAGTTTTTCGATGAGAATTTTTCTGATGAAAAATTGCCCGGAGAAAAGCTGCAGAAGGTATTGGCGCAAGCCGGGTTCGGTTCGCGCCGCACCATGGAAGAATGGATCGTTGCCGGGCGCGTCAGCGTAAACGGCGAACCGGCAACCCTGGGGATGCGCGTGAAGGAGGGCGACCTGGTGAAGGCGGAGCGGCGCACCATTCGTGTCGGTGAAAAGGATCACGCCATACGCGTGTTGCTGTACCACAAGCCGGAAGGCGAAATCGTCAGCCGTGACGATCCGGAAAAGCGCGCCAGCGTGTTCGATAAATTGCCCAAGCTGCGCGGCCAGAAATGGATCGCGATCGGCCGGTTGGATTTTAATACCAGCGGCTTGCTGATTTTCACTACCTCCGGCGAATTGGCGAACCGCCTGATGCATCCGCGCTTTGAAGTCGAACGCGAATACGCGGTGCGCGTGCAAGGGGCCATGACGGAAGCGCAGATGGATCAGGTACTCAAACAGGGTGTTGAATTGGAAGACGGCCTGGTGAAGTTTGAAAAACTCGAGGATCATGGCGGCGAAGGTTTCAATCACTGGTATCGCGTGATGCTCAAGGAAGGACGCAATCGCGTGGTGCGCCGCACTTTTGAGGCGCTTGGACTGCCGGTTAGCCGGTTGATGCGCGTGCGCTTCGGCGTAATCAGCCTGCCGCCGCGCCTAAAGCGTGGCATGACAGCCGAGTTGGACGAAAAGGCAGTGGCGCAGGTGCTGGATTGGGCGGACCTCACCGCCGGCGGCGATGAAGCGCAGCAGGACTCGGAATTGCAGCAGGACTCGCCGGTTCCGCGCCGAACCGGCCGGACGCAACCTGGAAAAACCGGGCGTCACCCGGTGGCTGCAGCAGGAACGGTTCAAGGTGCCGGCCGGGCAAGCGGCGGGAAAAGTAAAATTGGTGTAAAACGCTGATTTTCATTAGAATCTATAAAGTTATACTCGGCCGATCAGTCGGGCCGGAACCTTCGGAAATAGCGGGCAAGCTACTGGAAATTTGAATGAAAGAGCGCGACAACAAAACCATCATGTGCAGTGTGCTGTTCTTGGATATTGTGGAATATTCCAAGAAGTCGGTGGCCGGGCAGATTTCGCTGAAGGACAGGTTTAACAGCTATCTTTCTGCGGCCATCAGCAGCATGCCGTTAACCGACCGGATTATCCTTGACACGGGTGACGGAGCGGCAATCAATTTCCTCGGCGATGTCGAAGATGCATTGAAAACCGCGCTTAGCCTGCGCGAAAGCATGCTCAACGAGGATCCCAGTATCGACCCGCCGTTGCTGGTGCGGGCAGGGATCAATCTCGGCCCGGTTCGCCTGGTGCGTGACATCAATGGCCAGCCCAATATCGTTGGCGATGGCATCAACGTCGCGCAACGCGTAATGGGGTTTGCGGATGTCGGTCAGATTCTTGTGTCACGTTCTTACTATGATGCGGTTTCGCGTCTTTCTCCGCAGTATGCCGGGATGTTTCATTTTCAAGGCTCACGCACCGACAAACATGTGCGTGAACACGAGATCTACGCGATCGGCTATCCGGGCGACAAAATGGCCCAGCTGGCCTCGGCCAAAAAGACAGCGGAACATCATGCCGATATGCCATGGCACGTCAAACTTGGCGCTGTCGCGGCAGGGGTGGTTGGCCGATTCAAACAGGCCGGCCCCGGACAGCGCGCGCTGTATGCCGGCGCGGTTGCCATAGCTGTAGCGCTGATTGGCGCGTTGGTGTTAAAGCTGGCGCATGACGGCGAGGCGCCCGTCTTGCCAAGTGCCGATCAGGCGCAGGTGGCGAGCGGCGTTCAGCCGGTATCCGCGGTTGCTTCGGTGGCTCCTGCCGCGCCTCATGCGGAGAGTAAAACGGCTGGAACAGGCAGCGCCGCCAAACCCGACACAAAAAAGAGCGTTGAGGGCAAGACGGACAGCAAAAAGGCGGGTGACCAAGTCAAGCATCCGGTTACCCAACCCAAGGCCAAGGAGCCGGCATCGACCGACAAGAAGACTTGGCTTGAGAAAATCAAGGGCGGTGCTGAGCCAGGCAAAGAAGCATACCTCTCCATTAGCTGCAAGGAAGGAACACAGATGTTTGTGGATGGCGCAGAAAAAGGCAAGATAATTCCGACCGGATTGACCGTGGCGGTTCCGCTGGGTAAGCATAGAGTAATTGTAACCAGCAAAAGCGGCGCCCTCCATACGCAAAATGTTGATCTTGAGCCGGGCAAGACGGTGCATATCAAGCCGAACTTTTGTGATTAGTGAAAACTTTCCTGACTACCGGATTCATACAAATGAATATCGCAATTAAAGATTCATTCGGGTGGACACCATGATTAGCCAGTTAGGGCGTTATGAGGTGCTTGGTGAACTCGGCCAGGGCGCGATGGGCATCGTCTATAAAGCCAAGGATCCGTTGATTGACCGCGTGGTCGCGATCAAGACGATCAATCTCGGGCTTGCGCTGGACGAAAAGGAAGAATATGAAGGCCGCTTTTATCAGGAAGCCAAGGCGGCCGGGCGGCTCAACCATCCGAATATCGTGACCATTTACGATGTGGGCAAGAGCGGCGACGTGGCTTACATTGCGATGGAGTTCCTGCAAGGGCGCGAGTTGCGCGACATCATGAACGACGGCGGGTTGCTGCCGGTCGATCAGGTGCTGGATATCGTCGCCCAGGTGGCGCAAGGGCTGGCCTATGCGCACGAACATGGCATCGTGCACCGCGATGTCAAGCCTTCAAACATCATGGTGGTGCGCGACGGGCACGCAAAAATCACCGACTTCGGCATTGCGCGCATGGCTTCCTCGGCAGTGCGCACCCAGACCGGCATGGTGCTGGGCTCGCCAAAATACATGTCGCCGGAGCAGGTGATGGGCAAGGAGATCGATCAGCGTTCGGATATTTTCTCGCTGGGCGTGATGCTCTACGAGATGCTGACCGGGCAAGCGCCCTTTAATGGCGAGAACGTCAACGCCATCATGTACCAGACCCTGAATGCGGTGCCGGCGCCACCCAATACATTGAATCCCGCCGTGCCGGAAATGGTCAACTTTATCCTGGCCAAGGCCTTGGCCAAGAAGGTGGAGGACCGCTACCAGAACGCCATGGATTTTGCCGTTGATTTGCGCGCTTGCCGCGATACCTTGCCGCGTTCCGGTAAACAGATCAACGTCTCGCCGCCCGGCGGCGAAAGGAAATTGCCCGATGCGATCGATATCAGCGGGCGCAGGCACATGGACGAAGAAGAGGCAAAGCCGGCGGTGGCTTTGTCGCAGGCCTTTGATTCCGCTGCCGCGACCATGCGGCTGGCTGCCTTGACGGGTACCGGCGAAGATGTGGATGAATTGGTTAAGACCTTGAAAGTAGTGCGTCCGAGCGCGGAAGCGATCGGCAGGGCGGCTCCGGCTCCCCGCCCTGCCATACGCCAAGGTCCGGCAGAGCCGCCCGCCAAATCAAGTGGCAGCAATTTAATGCTGATTGCCGTTGTGATACTGGTATTGCTGGGCATCGTCGCCATTCTGGTTGCCTGACGGCCACAGTTCAAAACATGGCGATCAAACCCTCGCCGCGCCTTGCCCTGCTCCTGTTGCTGTTCCATGCGATAGCCGCAACTGCGGTGTATGCGACCGCGATGCCGCCGGCCGTCAGGCTGGCGATACTCGTGCTGGTTCTGCTGAGCCTGATTTATTATCTGGCGCGCGACGTTCTGCTGCTTTTCCCCGGCTCATGGCGTGAAATTTCGTTCGAAAATTACCCTCATCCTAACCTTCTGGATGGGACAACTAGCCATTCGACTAGGCTGCAAGAGACCGCAGCCAAGTCGCTGGTTATCCCGGAGGGAGAAGGGACGATTGCCTCCTCTCCCGCAAGCGGGAGAGGATTGAGGAGAGGGTTAGGCGGCGTGTCGCTGGTCACCCGGGACGGTTCGGTTTTTTCCGGCCAGGTCTCAGGCAACACTACCGTCAATCCCTATTTCGCTTTGTTGCGCATCAGGCCGGAGGGGCATCGCCTGCCGGTTTCCCAGACTATTTTTCCGGATGCGCTGGATGCGGGCGCGTTTCGCGAGTTAAGCGTGCTTCTGAAATTCATTGAGACAGCGCGCGCTCAGAAGCTGCCCTAAGCCGGACGAGCCGGAACCAAATTGTAGGTCGGGCTATGCCCGACATGGTGGGCGCAGCCCACCCTACTGGCGCTATTGAATCCGAGAAAACTGACAACATTCACAACAATCATTTAACCTATTGACAATGCAAAATAAACACAAAATTCTTGGCATAATTTGAGATCATTTGACTGGTAAGAGATTAATGCGCCGGCTTTGCGTCAATGTGACGCCCGCTTGGCCGGGAACATCAGCGCGAAGGTGCTACCCTTCCCTTCATCGCTCAATACTTCAAGTTTGGCCTGGTGGCGCATCGCGATATGCTTGACGATCGCCAGGCCCAGGCCGGTTCCGCCCGTTTCGCGCGAGCGGCTGCGATCCACCCGGTAGAAGCGTTCGGTCAGGCGCGGGATATGCTGCGCGGCGATGCCGATGCCGCTGTCCTGCACCGAAAACACCGGTTGGCTGCCGCGCTCCGCCCAGCGC
>JACPEI010000027.1 GCA_016183575.1 Nitrosomonadales bacterium
AATACTGATCGGGTGTCATTGCAGTTTTCAAATAAATCGAAGTGCTTGAACCCCTCCCGGCCTCCCCTTGTCAGGGGAGGGGCTCACGTAGCCTCCCCTGACAAGGGGAGGCCGGGAGGGTTAGGTTTAAAAAGGTGCGCTCTTGATCAGCATGATAACCCAGTCGAACGGACGCAATACCGGGCGCTGGTTGAACATGTCATAGTCAGCGGCTTCCAGTTTGTCGAGGATGCGCAACCCGCCCGCGATGATCATGCGCATCTCCAGCCCGATGCGCCCGGTGAGGATGCTGCCGAGCGGCGCGCCCGAGAGCATCATCGCGCGGGCGCGGCTTACCTGGAACTGCATCAGCCTGCGCCACGCATCGCCGGAGATACCCTGCGCGATCTGTTCCCCGCTCACGCCGTATTGCGTCAGTTCGTCCAGCGGCAGATAGATGCGCCCGATGGCGTAATCCTTTGCGACATCCTGCCAGAAATTGATCAGTTGCAAACTGGTGCAGATGGCGTCCGAATAGGCGATGTTGACCGGCGTGGCTTCTCCGTAGAGATGCAGCAGCAGCGTGCCGACCGGATTGGCGGAGCGGCGGCAGTAGTCGAGCAGCTCGCCGAAGTTCGCATAGCGTTTCTGCACCACATCCTGCGAGAACGCATCGAGCAAATCATAGAACGGCTGCAGCGGCAGCGCGTGCTGCCGTATCTCGACGGCGAGATTGCGGAACAAAGGCGTGAGCGGCGTTTCATTCTCATCGATGCGCGCCAGTTCGGCGCGGAACGCGTCGAGCTGCCTCAACCGCTCCTCATCGGGCAGGTCACCTTCATCGGCGATATCGTCCGCCGCGCGCGCGAAATGGTAGATCGCCGCCACCGGCTTGCGCAGCCGCCTGGGCATCAGGATCGAGGCGACCGGGAAGTTCTCGTAGTGCTCGACTGACGACATCAGAGCAGATCGTTCTTGTGCAGCATGAACACAAACTGATCGCCCGCGCTGACATCCAGCCAGGTGAACGGCAGGTCCGGATAGGCGGCTTCCAGCACTTCGCGGTTATGGCCGATCTCGACGACCAGCAGGCCGTTTTCGGTGAGGTGTTGCGCGGCGTGTTTGAGGATGGTGTGCGTCGCATCCAGCCCGTCATGGCCGCTGCCGAGCGCCAGCTTCGGCTCGTGCAGGTATTCCTGCGGCAGTGCGGCGACCGACGCGGCATCGACATAGGGCGGGTTGCTGATGATCAGGTCGTACTGTCTGCCATTCAGCTTGGCGAACAAATCCGATTCGATCAGGTGCACGCGGTCCCGCAGATCGTAGTCGGCAACATTGCGTTCGGCGACGGCCAGCGCATCCGGCGACAGATCCACCGCGTCGACGCTGGCATAAGGAAAGGCATGCGCGGCGAGGATCGCGAGGCAGCCGCTGCCGGTGCACAAGTCCAGCACGCTGCCGATTTCATCCGGCTCGGCAATCCACGGCGCGAGCTGTTCGAGCAGCAGTTCGGCGATGAACGAGCGCGGCACAATGACGCGCTCGTCCACATAGAAACTGAAATCGCCGAGGAATGCCTCGTGGGTCAGATAGGCCGCCGGCATGCGCTGCTCGACGCGTTGCTGAATGATGTTCAGCACTTCGGCGCATTCCATATCGGTCAGGCGCGCATCGAGAAACGGGTCGAGCCGGTCCAGCGGCAGGTGCAATGTATGCAGGATCAGGTAGATGGCCTCATCGTAGGCATCGCTGCTGCCGTGCCCGAAAAACAGCTTGGCCTGATTGAAGCGGCTCACCGCGAAGCGCAGAAAATCACGCACGGTGCAAAGGTTATGTGTCGCGCCGGAAAAATAGTTGTTCATCAATCGCCCCCGCCTCCGCCGCCATTTCCGCCGCCGCAACCGCCATCGCCGCAGCTCGAAGAGGAGTTTCCGCCGGAATCGCTTCCGCCGCCATCGCGTTTATCGCAGGGGGACTTGCGCCGCTTCGCCCTGGCGAAGAAAGCTATCCACAGCAGCGCGGCGCTAAGCAGGGCCAGGAGAAGATATTTCATTCGGTAAGCAGCTTGTGCAGCGTGAGGCGGTAGATCCCCGACAGCGCGTCGAGGTCGGCTACCGCGACGCATTCGTTGATCTTGTGGATGGTGGCGTTGAGCGGGCCGAGTTCGATCACCTGCGGGCAGATATCGGCGATGAAGCGTCCGTCGGAAGTGCCGCCGCCGGTGGAGAGTTCGGTTTCCATGCCGGTCACTTCGCGGATTGCGGCGCCGACCGCGTCCACCAGATTGCCGCGCGGCGTGAGGTAGGGCTTGCCGGACAATTCCCAGCGCAAGTCATATTCCAAGCCGTGCCGATCCAGGATCGCGCAGAATCTGCTCTTCAGGCCGTCCACCGTGCTCGCGGTGGAGAAGCGGAAGTTGAACAGGATTTCCACCGTGCCGGGCACCACGTTGGCTGCGCCGGTGCCGCCGTGGATATTGGAAATCTGCCAGGAAGTCGGCGGAAAATATTCGTTGCCGCCGTCCCATGTCGTCGCGGCCAATTCGACAATCGCGGGCGCGGCGAGGTGGATCGGATTCTTCAGCAGATGCGGATAGGCGATATGGCCCTGCAAGCCCCTGACGGTGAGCGTGCCGGACAGCGAACCGCGCCGCCCGTTCTTGATGGTGTCGCCGGTTTTTGCTACCGAGGTCGGCTCGGCGACGATGCAGTAATCGATCATCTCGTTGCGTTGCCGCAACGCCTCGACCACGCGCACCGTACCATCCACCGCCACGCCTTCCTCATCGGAGGTGAGCAGCACGGCGATCGAGCCGCGATGCTGCGGATGCTCGGCGACAAATTTTTCAATCGCGGTGACGAACGCCGCCAGCGAGCCCTTCATGTCCGCCGCGCCGCGCCCATACAGCATGCCGTCGCGCACCTCAGGCGTGAACGGGTCGCTGTTCCATTGATCCAAAGGGCCGGTCGGCACTACGTCGGTATGCCCGGCGAAGCACACCAGCGGCCCGGCGCTACCGCGCCGCGCCCATAAATTATCCACCGCGCCGCAGCGCATTTTTTCCAGGCTGAAACCGAGCGGCGTAAGGCGCGCGCCGATGATGTCGAGACAGCCGTCATCCTCCGGGGTGAGGGAGCGGCGCGAGATGAGTTGCCGGGCAAGTTGCAGCGTTTCAGACATGATGTAAACGTTTATTTTGATTCATTCAGATTGAGCTTGATGCCGCCGAAATCGGACTGCGGTTTCGGTTTCGGCGCCTCCTGTTCCTGGCTGAACACCGGCACCTTCATGGTGTTGGTGCGCTCCGAAAAATCGATCAGCGTGGACAGGTTGCTCGCCGAATCGGCGTTGCGCAGGGCTTCCTCCTTGGTGATTTGCCCGGTCTTGAACAGTTTGTAGAGCGCCTGCTCGAAGGTTTGCGAACCGGCGGAAACGCTCTTCTCGATGGCATCGCGGATCTTGTCGATATCGTCGTTCTTGATCAAGTCGGCGATCAGCGAAGTGTTCAGCAGGATTTCCACGGCGGGCACCCGCTTGCCTTGCACGTTGCGCACCAGGCGTTGCGAGATCACCGCGCGCAGGCACATCGACAAGTCGGACAGCACGCTTTGCCGCGAGTCGTAGGGGAAGAAATTCACGATGCGGTTCAGCGCATGGTAGCTGTTGTTGGCGTGCAATGTGGTCAGGCACAGATGGCCGGTCTGCGCGAAAATCAGCGCGTGCTTGAGCGTGTCGCGGTCGCGCACCTCGCCGATCATCAGCACGTCCGGCGCCTCGCGCATCCCGCTGGACAACGCATTTTCGTAGGTGAGGGTATCGGTGCCGATTTCGCGCTGGTTCACGATGGATTTGTCGTGCTTGAAGATATATTCGACCGGGTCTTCGATGGTCAGGATATGGCCGCTCTTGATGTTGTTGCGGTGCTCGATCATTGCGGCGAGCGTGGTGGATTTGCCGGAGCCGGTCGCGCCGACCACCAGCACCAGGCCGCGCTTTTCCATAATCAGTTCTTTCAGCACGCTGGGCAGGTGCAGGTTTTCCACATTTTCAATCTTGCCCTTGACATGGCGGATCACGATGGCGATATCGCCGCGCTGGCGGAAAATGTTGACGCGGAAGTTGCCGGTGCCATTGGCGCGGAACGAGAAGCTCATTTCCATTTTGGCCTCGAACTCGGCAATCCGTTTCGGCGACATCATCTCGTAGGCGATGCGCCGGATGATCTCGGCATCCAGCACCTGCGCGTTGACCGGCATCGAGATGCCCTCGATCTTGATGTTGACCGGCGCGCCGACCGAGAAAAAGAGGTCAGAGGCCTGTTTTTCGGCGGCGAGTTGCAGTAACGGGGTAACTATCATCGTAAACTCCTTCTTAAGGATTGCACCCGCAAGGGGTAGGCCGTGCGGTACCCGTAGCTTGCGCTACGACCACTACGCTCAGGAGCGAGGATCGAGGAGCGAGGGAGAGCATGCGACATTTCTCTCGATCCCCGATCCTCGATCCTGTATCAGATGCCTCTCAACAACTCGTTAATGCCGACCTTGCTGCGCGTTTTTTCATCTACCTTCTTTACGATCACCGCGCAGTACAGGCTGTATTTCCCGTCTGCGGAAGGCAGGCTGCCGCTGACCACCACCGATCCGGCGGGCACGCGGCCATAGCTCACCTCGCCGGTTTCGCGGTCGTAAATCTTGGTACTCTGACCGATGAACACGCCCATCGAGATCACGCTGTTGTCTTCGACGATCACGCCTTCCACCACTTCCGAGCGCGCGCCGATGAAGCAGTTGTCGCCGATGATGGTCGGGTTGGCCTGCACCGGTTCGAGCACGCCGCCGATGCCGACGCCGCCGGAGAGATGCACGTTCCTGCCGATCTGCGCGCACGAGCCGACCGTCGCCCAGGTGTCCACCATCGTGCCTTCGTCGATATAGGCGCCGATGTTCACATACGACGGCATCAGCACGACGTTTTTGGCGATAAACGCGCCCTTGCGCGCCGCAGCCGGCGGCACCACGCGGAAGCCGCCTTCGCGGAAATCGCGGCTGTTGTAGTCGGCGAATTTGGACGGCACCTTGTCGTAGTAGTTGGTGAAGCCACCCTTGACGAAGGAATTGTCCTCCATGCGGAACGACAGCAGCACGGCCTTCTTCAGCCATTGGTGCGTCACCCACTGGCCGTCGATCTTTTCGGCGACGCGCAGTTTGCCCTGGTCGAGCTGGGTGATGACGGCATCGACCGCTTCCTTGAGTTGCGCGTCGGCATTGTGCGGGGTGATCCCGGCGCGGCGTTCAAAACCCTGCTCGATGATTTGCTGCAATTGGTCCATGATGGTTTCCTAAAACAAAGTTGGTAGTCGTTAGACGTAAGACGTAAGTTAAAGCAAAACCCGCTCTTCGGCTATGCTCAGGGCAGGCTCCGCGACAACGCCGACTAACGACTTACGTCTAATAACTTACGACTGAATTCGGCGATGCGCCGCGCCGCTTCCACAGTCTCTTCCATATTCGCAACCAGCGCCAGACGCACGAAATTCTCGCCGGGATTTATTCCCTGGGCGGCTCGCGCCAGATAGCTGCCCGGCAGCACGGTCACATTATAGTCGCGATACAGGGCTTGCGCGAAGGCGGTATCGGCAAGCGGCGTGCGCATCCCCGCTGCTGACAGATTTACCCAAAGATAGAAGCCGGCGTCCGGCGGCGCGACCGGCAGCACCGGTTCGAGTATCTCCAGCACCCCGGCGAATTTCTCGGCGTACAGGCGGCGGTTTTCCGCGACATGCGCCTCATCGTTCCACGCGGCGATGCTCGCAGCCTGGATCGCCGGGTTCATCGCCGAGCCGTGATAGGTGCGGTACAGCGCGAATTTCGCGATGATTGCCGCGTCGCCCGCGACGAAGCCGGAACGCATCCCCGGCACGTTGGAGCGTTTCGACAGGCTGGAGAACACCACCAGGTTGCGGTAATCGCCGCGCCCCAGCCGTTGCGCGGCCTGCAGCGCGCCGAGCGGCGGGCATCCGCGAGAGAATGGCGGAGCGCCAAGATTAGTTGAGGCGGCTGCTGCATCCATCTCCGGGGTCACATCCCCGCTACGCGGGGCCCCTGCTCTGCCCTCCGATGTCGCGCCAAAATAAATCTCCGAATAGCATTCGTCCGAGGCGATCACGAAACCGTAGCGATCCGACATCTCGAACAGCGCCTGCCATTCTTCCAGCGGCATCACATGCCCGGTCGGGTTGCCCGGCGAACAGACGTAGATGAGTTGCGCGCGTTGCCAGACTGCTTCCGGCAGTTGCGCGAAGTTCAGCGCGTAGTCGTCCTGCGGCAGCATGTTGAGAAAATGCGGCGCGGCCCCGGCGAGCAATGCCGCGCCTTCGTAAATCTGGTAGAACGGGTTGGGACAGACCACCACCGGGTTGTTCCTGCTGCGGTCGATCACCGTCTGCGCGAACGCGAACAACGCCTCGCGGCTGCCGTTCACCGGCAATACCTGGGTCTTCGCATCCGGCAGCGGAATGCCGTAGCGCTTCGCCAGCCAGTTCGCGATGGCATTGCGCAGCGCGTCGCTGCCGGCGGTTGTGGGATAATTCGCCAGCCCGTCGAGGTTGGCGGTCAGCGCGTCCTTGATGAACTGCGGCGTGGCGTGCTTCGGTTCGCCGATGGACAGGCTGATCGCGCGATAGTCCGGCTTCGGCGTAACCTCGCGAAACAGCGCGGCGAGTTTCTGGAACGGATAGGGTTGCAGTCGGTTTAAGTCGGGATTCATATTTTTTAGCCACAGATTTACACAGATAGACACGGATAACTGCTTCCATCCTGTTGTTGTTTTATCAGTGGATATCCGTGTTCATCCGTGGCTGATGGGGTTTTCCAAATTCCACGGATTATAAAGGCGTAACGAGTGCCATCAAAACAAAATCTGCTGCCGATTGCCAGCGTATTCAGCGGTGCATTGGTATGGGGGCTGATCTGGTATCCCTTTCGCGTGTTGCAGGATGCCGGCGTGTCCGGCGCGCTGGCGACGCTGCTCACCTATCTGCTGGCAATGCTGTGCGGCGCGTTCATGCTGCCGCGCGTCTGGCGCGAACTGCGCCTGCATGACGGGGCCGGCTGGTGGGTGGCGGCGCTGCTGTTGAGCGCGGGCTGGGCAAATTTCGCCTATGTGCTGGCGGTGCTGCACGGCGAGGTGATGCGCGTGCTGCTGCTGTTCTATCTCGCGCCGCTGTGGACGATATTCTTTTCCTACTGGCTGCTGGGCGAGCGGCTCAACCGCTACGGCTACCTCATCATCGCGCTGTCGCTCGGCGGCGCATTCGTCATGCTGTGGGAGCCGCGGCTCGGCCTGCCGCTGCCGAACAATCTTGCAGAATGGATCGGTTTGTCGGCGGGCATGGGCTTCGCGCTGTCCAACGTAGTGTCGCGGCGCGCCGCGCATCTGAGCGTGGAGGCGAAGTCCTACAGCGTGTGGCTCGGCACGGCCCTGCTGACCGCGCCGCTGCTGTGGTGGCAAGGCGGCTTGCCGGATCAGCTGCTGGCGATCGATGCGCAAGCCTGGTTGATACTCGTGCTGCTCGGCATCGTGCTGTGCGGCACCAGCTACGCGGTGCAGTATGCCCTTGCTCATCTGCCCGCCAACCGCGCCATTATCCTGTTCCTGTTTGAGCTGGTGGTCGCCGCCATCGCATCCTATTTTCTCGCCGATGAAGCGATGCAGTTGCGCGACTGGCTGGGCGCGCTGCTGATTGTTTCGGCGAGCTTGTTGTCGGGGAAGCTGTATGCAGAATCAAGGTAGGATGCACTTCGTACACCGATGCTCGGCCGCCGCCGTTGGCGATGTGGCAAGTGAGCTTGCGCTAATCAAAATTGCACTTCAAACTCGAATCCATGATTTAACAACAGTAAAGGAGCGGTTATGAATTGGGTTGATCTGGTAGGTTATTTGGCGGCTGTATTGATGTTTTCGACTTTCTATATGAAGAAAATGATCCCGCTGAGGGCGGTTGGCGCCTCGGCAAATTTCGTTTTCATAATCTATACCCTCTGCTCATACCTGTTCTTACAGCGAGGCATCTGGCCGCTTTTTATTCTGCATGTTGCACTTCTCCCGCTGAATATCATTCGCATGAGGCAAATGATCATGCTTGTTAATAAAGTGCGTGAATCTTCAACGGGTCATTTTGCAATAGACTTCTTGACGCCTTACATGGCAAAAGAACATTTTAAAAAAGGAGATTACCTGTTTAAAAAAGGGGATGAATCGCTCAAGATGTATTATGTGCAAAGCGGTATTTTACGGCTGGAGGAATTGGGGATTACTTTTGACAAGGGCGAGCTGATCGGGGAGATGGGGCTTTTTTCTTCGAATCATAAGAGAAGCGCTACTGTAGTGTGTGATACGGATGTGGAGTTGCTTGCCATATCTAAAAACAATGTCATGCAGTTATATTATCAAAATCAAAAGTTTGGTTTTTATCTTGTTCAGTTGGTCATTGATCGTCTTTTGAAAAAAAGAAGCAGTTGAGATTCGGCCAAATGGGCCGACCATGCGGCAACGCCATTTTCCGGCAGCTTGCATAGAACAGGTCAAATATTCTTTTCATGGCCGGGCCTCCTGACGAGTTACGCCACCGTCACCTCTTTTGATGCATACACGTCCTGAATCGCATTGAGCAGCGCGATGCCGTCCTGCATCGGTTTCTGAAACGCCTTGCGCCCGGAGATCAGCCCCATGCCGCCGGCGCGCTTGTTGATCACCGCGGTGCGCACCGCCTGGTGCAGGTCGTCCTTGCCGGATTCGCCGCCGGAATTGATCATGCCGACGCGCCCCATGTAGCAGTTCGCCACCTGGTAGCGCACCAGGTCGATCGGGTGGTCGGTGGTCAGTTCGCTGTATACCTTCGGGCTGGTCTTGCCGAACTTGATCGCGTTGTAGCCGCCGTTGTTCTCGGCCATCTTCTGCTTGACGAAGTCGGCGTTGATGGTGACGGCGAGGTGGTTGGCCTGCCCGGTCAGATCGGCGGAAACATGGTAATCCTTGTCGTCAACCTTGAACGCCGGGTTGCGCAAGTAGGCCCACAGCACCGTGGCCATGCCGAGTTCATGCGCGTGTGCGAACGCATCGGAGACCTCCTGAATCTGGCGGCGCGATTGCTCGGAGCCGTAGAACACCGTCGCGCCCACCGCCACCGCGCCCATGTCGAACGCCTGATCCACACTGGCGAACAGCGTCTGGTCGAATTCGTTGGGGTAGGTGAGCAGTTCGTTGTGATTGATCTTCACGATGAATGGAATCTTGTGCGCGTAGCGGCGCGCCACCGAGGACAGCACGCCGAGCGTCGAGGCCACGCCGTTGCAGCCGCCTTCGATCGCCAGCTTGACGATGTTCTCCGGGTCGAAATAGATCGGGTTCGGCGCGAACGATGCGCCGCCGGAATGCTCCACGCCCTGATCCACCGGCAGCAGCGACAGGTAGCCGGTGTTCGCCAGCCGTCCGTGCCCGTATAGTGCCTGCATGCTGCGCAGTACGCCAACCTTGCGGTCTTTCATCGCCACCACGCGATCCACATAATCCTGCCCCGGCAAATGCAGCGATTCCTTGGGGATGCCGGCACAGCGATGCTTCAGCAAATGCTCGGCTTCATCACCCAATAATTGCACGATGTTGGTCATGGTCTCGCTCCTTGTGATGGTTTGAATGGAACGATTATGTTACTCCTGTTGCAGCGCAAGAAAAACTGTAATTCCATTCATCATTCAAAGCGGCAATGTAGGGTGCATTCCATGCACCGATGGCAATGGTGCATGGAATGCACCCTACGATAATTGAATAACTGCATGTGTATAATTTCGCACAGCCCCAACATATTCCGACACACCACATGACTACCCAATCAAAACCGCTCATCATCGGCACCCCGCTCACTCCTTCCGCGATCCGCGTCATGCTGCTCGGCAGCGGCGAACTGGGCAAGGAAGTCATCATCGCGCTGCAACGCCTCGGCGTGGAAACCATCGCCGTGGATCGCTACGCCGACTCGCCCGGCCAGCAGGTGGCGCATCATGCGCGTGTCATCAACATGATGGACGGGGCGCAACTGCGCGCACTGATCGAGCAGGAAAAGCCGCATCTCGTCGTGCCGGAGATCGAGGCGATCGCCACGGACACGTTGGTAGAGATCGAGCAGGAAGGGCTGGCGTGCGTCATCCCGACCGCGCGCGCCGCAAGGCTCACGATGAACCGCGAAGGCATCCGCCGCCTCGTCGCCGAAACGCTCGAGCTGCCGGTTTCGCCGTACCGGTTCGCCAACAGCCTGGAAGAACTGCGCGCCGCGATCAAGATGATCGGCTATCCCTGCTTCGTCAAACCGCTGATGTCATCCTCCGGCAAGGGGCAATCGAAAGTGGACAGCGCCGAGGATGTCGAGGCCGCATGGGACTACGCCGCAACCGGCTCGCGCGTCACGCAGGGGCGCGTCATCGTCGAAGGCATGATAGCCTTCGATTACGAGATCACCCAGCTTACCGTGCGCGCAGTCGGAGCGAATGGCGAGATTGAAACGCATTTCTGCGAACCCATCGGGCATTTGCAGAAGCATGGCGATTACGTCGAAAGCTGGCAGCCGCAGCCGATGTCGCCGCTGGCCCTGCAACGCTCGCGCGACATCGCGAAAAAAGTCACCGACGACCTCGGCGGCCTCGGCATCTTCGGCGTGGAATTATTCATCAAGGGCGACGATGTCTGGTTCAGCGAAGTCAGCCCGCGCCCGCACGACACTGGCATGGTGACGATGTGCAGCCAGCGCATGAGCGAATTCGAACTCCACGCTCGCGCGATCCTCGGCCTGCCGGTGGACGTGAGCCTGAGAGCGCCCGGAGCTTCTGCGGTGATCTACGGCCAACTGGAAGAAAAGGGCATCGCCTTCGCCGGCGTGGACGAAGCCTTGCGTGTGCCGCAAAGCGATGTGCGCCTGTTCGGCAAACCGGAATCCTTCGCCCGCCGCCGCATGGGCGTCGCGCTGGCGAACGGCAAGGATGTTGATGAGGCGCGGGAGCGCGCGAAATTGGCGGCGGGGAAGGTGAGGCCGGTTAAGCCGTAGTATTCGCGTGAGTTGTAGCCCGGATGGAGCGTAGCGAAATCCGGGAGCCATTTCCCCCCGGATTCCATTTCATTCCATCCGGGCTACGCCTGCTAATTTAAAGGGGGCGGGTTCGGATTAAATTCGCGCCCCACAGCCAGCGTAGTATCTACGCCGACTTGCGCGCGGTTCGCTTTGCGCTGTCTGTTATGCGGGCAGTCTGTTCAGTGAGCGTAAGCAACCCGAGCAAGGCCGCATTTACGGCTTCAGAAGTCGGGAAAACCTTGGCGATGGCCGGGTCGAGCAGGACTACGGAGGTTCCCTTTGCAACCTCTTTGTAGAACTTGCCGCGTTCGAGTTTGGTGAAATCGGAGCGCTTGTACTCTGCGCGCATTTCGTCTTTAGTTTTCTTCATAAAGGTTCCTTTCATCAACCACCCGCAAAACCGGCTTCCCGCTGGCTGCGCACGGCAAGGACAAAAACGGTATCGACTTCGGCAACGTAACGGTACAAAGCCACATGGCCGTGCGAACTGCGCCCGATCACCAGTTCGCGCTTGTCGTTATTCGCGGGGCGACCAATCATGGGGTTGTGTTCCAGCACGTTGAGCGCCTCGATGATCTCGCGAATGCGCAACACCGGATTTTCAACCTGATATTCGGCAAGGTAATCGAGGATGCGATCAAAATCATCCCCCACCTCTGGCGCCAATTCGATGCGCGACATTTTCAGCGCGCCAGTTTGCGGGCTGCCGGGCGTTTGGCTTTCTTGCCGGCAAGACGCTCTTCCAGATAGCCGCGCATTTCCTGCCACGGAATCGTCTTGCCGGAAGCAACGATACGGGCATAGCGATTCTCGGCAACCGCATCGAAATCGGCACTCAGTTCCTCCTGCTTGGTCTTTTCCGCAATGGCATCAAGAATAAAACCGTGCGCGGTCATGCCGGCACGTTTCGCCGCCGCTGCAACGCGGGTTTTCAGGTCTTCCGGCAAGCGTATGGTGGTTGTGGGCATGGCTGTTCCCTAGTGTTATAAAGCACACGCCTACTGTAGCACATCAGTGCTACGGCATGCCATATCGATGAAACGAGGGAACGCGCGAAGCTGGCGTAGGGTGCATTTCATGCACCATGGTGCGCACAGCGCACCCTACACAATTACGTTATGCACAGCATCACGGCGCCGGATTCGGATACACCCTATGCACCGCTTCGATTTTCTCCAGCCGCATGTAGCCATCCGGTGCAATGCGCTACGCTTATTGCACCCTACGCATGCTGCGCTGTCCAGATTCTCCCGCAACTGCTGCACGCTGTTTGACACAGGATGAAACGAAGTGGAATCCGGGAAGTGAAATCGTTGGCATCGGCTTCATCCCCGCATTGCGCCGCGCTTCATGCGGGATGCGAATTTTGGAGCGATTCAGTCCAAGTGCGGAATTGAGGGGTAAACCCTAATCTGTTCGGACACACGGATTGAGTGATCAACGCCGCCAGAAGTGCGGCGTGAACAGGATCAGCACGGTGAAGATTTCCAGCCGCCCGACCAGCATCCCGAAGGCGCATATCCAGGTCTGGAAATCGGATAAGTCGGCATAGTTGCTGTTCGGCCCGACTGCACCCAGCCCCGGGCCGAAATTGTTGACGCAGGCCAGTACAGCCGAGAATGCGGTGATGAAATCCATGCCGCTGATCAGCAGCACGAAGGTCAGCGTCGCGATGGTCATGAAGTACAGGAAGATGAAACCGAGCACCGCGAACACGATGTTGTTCGGCACCACATGACCGCCGATTTTCATCGGGTTGATCGCGGCAGGATGCAGCAACTTGAGGAATTCGCGCCCGGCCTGCTTGACCAGCACCAGCGTGCGGATCATCTTGATGCCTCCGCCGGAGGAGCCGGAGCTGGCTGCGATACAGGCGAGAAACATCATCCACAGCGGCGCAAAGATCGGCCACTGCCCATAGTCCACACTGGCATAACCCGAGCTGGTGGCAATGGAAACCACATTGAACGTGGCGTGGCGCAACGCTGTCCAGAACACCGGATACACTTCGTTCCACCACAGAAAAAAGGCAATGCCCAGACAGCTGAGCAATATCAATCCCAATGAGGCCACTGCCTCGGCATCTCTAAGATAAACCGACAACGACTTGCCGCGCCATGCGAGAAAATGCGTGGCGAAGTTGATCACGGCGAACAGCATGAATACGGTCAATACGAATTCAATCAACGGGGAATTGAAGTAGCCGATGCTGGCATCATGCGTGGAAAATCCGCCCAGCCCCATCGCCGAAAAGCTGTGGCATACCGCATCCAGCCAATCCATTCCGGCCCATTTTAAAGCGCCGATGCAGGCCAGGGTGATCGCCACATAGACCACCCACAGGTTGCGCGCCGTCTCGGCGATACGCGGCGTCAGCGCGGACTCCTTCATCGGCCCCGGTGTTTCGGCCTTGAACAACTGCCGCCCACCGATACCCAGCAGCGGCAGCACCGCGACCGCCAGCACGATGATGCCCAGCCCGCCGAGCCAGTTCAGTTCATGCCGCCACAGGTTGATCGCCGGCGGCATGGTATCCAGCCCGGTCAGCACCGTCGCGCCGGTGGTGGTCATGCCGGACATAGACTCGAAATAGGCATCGGTAAAGGATAGGCCTGGAATCGCCAGCAGCAAGGGGATGGTGGCAAAGAGTGGCATCGCCGTCCACATCGTTACCACCAGCAGATAGCCGTGGCGTATCGATAGCTCGCCCTTGTGGCGGCGGGTCAACATCCACATCAGCACGCCTGCGGAGGCCGTCCATACCATCGCCAGCAGGAAGTCCAGCAGCAGGGTGCTGTCTGCGTAGATCAGTGCGGTGGCCACGGGCATGACGTAGGCTGCGCTGAACATCACCAGCAACAGGCCCAGCGCGTGAACAACGGTCAGCGTGCGCTGCATCAGAAGAACCCGAGGCCGACCTGGAACAGGCGTTCGACTTTCTTCACCATCCGCTTGTTGATGACAAACACGATGACATGGTCTTCCGCCTCGATCAGCGTGTCGTGGTGCCCCATGATGACCTGGTCGCCGCGCACGATCGCGCCGATGGTCGCGCCCTTGGGCAGGTCGATCTCGTCGATGCGCCTCCCCACCACGCGTGAGGATTGACGGTCGCCGTGTGCCACCAGTTCCAGCGCTTCCGCCGCGCCGCGCCGCAACGAATGCACCGCCACCACGTCGCCCTGCCGCACATAGGCGAGCAGCGAGCCGATGGTGACCTGCGCCGGCGACAGCGCGATGTCGATCTTGCCGCCCTGCAACAGATCCACATAGGCGCTGCGGTTGATCAGCGCGATCACCTTGCGCGCGCCGCCCTGCTTGGCGAGCAGCGCGGACGGCCAGTTTCTCGCAGGATTTTTTGTTGTATTCGATCAGCTTGACCTGATAGTCGCGCTCCAGCGCTTTGGCCAAACGCCGGCCGATGTTGCCGCCGCCGACGATCATCACGCGCTTGGTGGGCTTGTCCATGCGGCGCATTTCGCTGAGCACGCTGCGGATGTTGCCGGTTGCGGCGATGAAGAAAATTTCGTCACCGTCCTCGATCACGGTACTGCCTTCGGGGATCAGCGGGCCGTCCTTGCGGAAAATCGCCGCAACGCGGGTTTCGATCTGCGGCATGTGGCTGCGCAGGAAGCTCAGCGGCTTGCCCACCAGCGGGCCGCCCTCGAAGGCGCGCACCGCGACCAGCGACGCCTTGCCTTGCGAAAAACGTTGCACCTGCAGCGCTTCGGGAAATTCGATCAGCTTGACGATGTATTCGGTGAGGATCTGCTCCGGGCAGATCGAGAAGTCCACGCAGAAATTATCCGTGCTGAACACTTCCGGGCGCTCCAGATAATCGGCGGCACGGATCCGGGCGATGCGCGTCGGCGTGTTGTAGAGCGTGGCCGCCAGCTTGCAGGCCACCAGGTTGACCTCGTCGCTTTGTGTGACCGCCAGCAGCATGTCGGCGTCGGCAATGCCGGCCTGTTCCAGCACCGAAGGGTGTGCCGCGTTGCCGGTCAGGGTGCGCAAGTCCAGTCGGTCCTGCAGTTGGCGCAGCTTGTCGCCGTCGGAATCCACGACGGTAATATCATTCGCCTCGCTCACCAGGCTTTCCGCCACCGTAGAGCCGACCTGTCCTGCACCGAGTATCAATATTTTCACGGCATTCCCCTTATTGTACGGGCACGGCGCGCCGTGCCCATACTGCGTGCGTATCTAGTTCTTCCATTTAATCGAACAGCCCATGCTGGCGAATTGTTCGCGCGGCCCGTGTCCGGTTTGTGCGACCAGCAGCATCGCGTTGAACAGATCGCGCGGCGCATCCGGCACTGCCTCCTTGCGCGACGCGTCCAGCCGGCCGCGATATTGCAGTTCCAGATCGGCGTTGAAGCCGAAGAAATCCGGCGTGCATACCGCGCCGTAATCCTTCGCGACCTGCTGGGTCTCGTCCCACACATATGGAAAAGGGTAGTTGTATTGTTGCGCCACCTGCCGCATGTTAGCGAACGAGTCTTCCGCGTACTCGGCGGGATCGTTGGACATGATGGCGATGCTGTTGATACCGTGCCGCTGCAGCTCGCGCGCATCGCGCACGATGCGGTCGCGGATCGACTTCACGTAGGGGCAGTGGTTGCAGATGAACATCACCAGCAGGCCGTTCGCGCCGCGCGCGCCGGCGAGGTTGTAGCGCTGGCCATCCACACCGGGCAGGTCGAAATCGCGGGCTTTCCAGCCGAAATCACATAGCGGGGGTTGCAGGCTGACCATTTGATATCCCTGACAAGATTTCTTCGGGCGTTATATTATCACGCCGCCACCCCATTCATTTGCAACCTGACCATGCCGCGCTTCTACTGTTCTCCACCGCTTCCGCTCGGCGACCTGTTCGATCTGCCGCCCGAAGCGGCGCATCATGCCGCGCGCGTGTTGCGTTTGCGCGAGGGGAATCGCGTGGAAATGTTCGATGGCCTGGGCAATGCATGCCATGGTGTGATAACCGAACTCGGCGGCAAGCGCGTGGTTGTCGGCGAGATTACCGCCGGCAACGTCGACCGCGAATCGCCATTGCAAGTCTTGCTGGCGCAGGCCATGTCGAGCAGCGAAAAAATGGACTGGGTGATCCAGAAAGCCACCGAGCTGGGCGTTACGGAAATCCAGCCACTCGACACTGAACGCAGCGTGGCGCGGCTGTCTTCCGAACGCGCCGCAAAGCGCCGCGAACATTGGCGGCAGGTCGCCATCTCCGCCTGCGAGCAATGCGGGCGCAACCTACTGCCGGAGATCCATGCGCCGCTGGATATCATGGCGTGGCTGCAACAAATGAATGAGCTATCCGGCACAAAACTCATCCTGTTGCCGCAGGGCGCGGCCTCGCTGCATAGTTTGGAGAAACCGCAAGGCAAAGTCGTGCTGTTGATCGGTGCAGAGGGCGGCTTTACCCAGGCGGAAAGCGACAGCGCGTTGCGCTGCGGCTTCACGCCGATCCGCCTCGGCGCGCGCGTGCTGCGCACCGAAACCGCGGCAGTGGCCGGGCTGGCCGCGTTGCAAACGTTGTGGGGAGATTTTAGTTAGTGGGGAGTGGGGAAAACCAGAAACGGGAGGAACCATGCCATACGTCAACGTCCGCATTGCGGGAACGCTGCCCCGCGAACAAAAGGCCAGGATCGCCGCCGGGATCACCGACACGCTGGAACGCATCGCGCTCAAGCCGAAGTCTAGCGCATGATGCACGCATTCTTGCCTGCGCCCCCACCGGCGGCCGAGCCGCACACCCCCAGGCTGAACGGCATGTCGTTCAGCCCCATGCCGGGGTCGGTTGTCAGAAGGACCGGCGCCGTTTGCGCATCCTTCACGAAGCCGAACTGCCCCTTGCCGATGAGTTGCGAACCCTGCTCATTGATTATGATGTAAACACCGGTGTGGGTGGCATGATAAACGCCAGGCGGAAGTTTATCGCTGGTACTGGTCACCCCCGCACACCCCTCGCTGCACTCCAGCGTATCGCCGGAAGAGCCGCGTATCCCTATTGTTGCGGCCTTGGTTTGCAGGCGATAGGCATCCTGATTGCCGCGCTTGCCGATCAGGCCGGTCAGGGTGCGCAGCCCGCCTTTCAGCAGGCCGAACAGCAGATTGTCCTTCTCCGGTTCCTTCTCGTTGAACTGATAGGCCTCGATCTTCAGCCGCGAATTGGGGCGCAGCGTCGCCTGACTCTTGTCGGCAAAATTGATTTGCACATAGCTATCCTTCTCGGTGGATAACGTATCGCCCACTTCGATTTCGGATTTGCGCGAGAGAATCTTGACCGTGCCGTCCGGCTTTTGTGCGGACAGCGTGCCGGCGATGTAAGCGACTTCTCCCACCGGTGCGGCAACCGCTTCACCTGTTGCCAGCATCCCCCAAGCGGCGAATGCCAGTACGGTCAAATTTATCGTTTTCATCGCATCCCCCTGTCAATTCCAGGCGCTCGCATACGAGCGAAGCCCTGCCAGCCTTCCATCATTTCTTCTGCCGGGAAATCCGGCTCACCCCTATCTGCAGGCATTCAGCTCCCTCCTAACCACTTGCGCTCCGGCAGTAACCAGAAAGTCGGACGCCGACCCGGCCAGTGTCACTGCCTGACCGGTATTTTGATCAAGCATCACCACCACCACCGTATTGGTATCCTGGTTGAAGTAGGTACCCGGTTCAAGTGTTGCTCCTGCCGGGATAAGCGTTGTCTCGCCAGTATCTATATTGGTGTATACGCCAGGGTCAATCTCGGACACCTGACTCAGCAGTATTGGTTGGCTGGTCGGCGTCTCGAGGTACATCCCCGTCGCAAGCGGTTCTGCCGAAACGATCGGACTAACCGGAATCAGGACGCTACTGCTTGTCGATATATTATCAAGATAATTGAGCTGAATTATCTGGGTGTTCACGAGTTGTTCCGTGATGGTCGGGGACGTGATCGTGCCCGTGTGTGTGCCGCCAGTCAGCGTGTAGTTGCTTGCCAAGCCGGTGCCGTTGCCGAGCGTCAGCCCCGCAGCATTCACGGTATAGGATCCGACCAACGGGCTCGCAACACTGCCGGCACCGGTCAACGTGAGCGTCTCACCGCTTACCCCGCCGATTATTCCTGAAGTACCGAATACGGCGGCCGCGAAGGCGGTGGTGCCGTCGTAGGGGCGCGTGCCGGAGAGATTCAGCACTGCCGGATTCACCGTCAGGCTGCCGTTCACGTAGCCGATGGTGTAGTTGCCGACATTGAAGGTGCCGCCGGTTGCGCCACTCGCGATGATCGCATAGGGGCTACCCGCTACACCGGCGGTGGCTGCCGCGCCCGTGCTGGTCAAGCTGATGCTGCCGATGGTTTCGCTGTTTTGCAGGCCGGTGGAGGTGAATTCAGTTCCTGCAAAGGTCGTGGTTTGACCGTAAGTCTTGGCAGCGTTGTTGGCAGTCACGGTCAGCGCGGCGGGGGTGATGACCCCAATCGCCGCGTTGGCCGACGTAGACGCAAGCTGGTAGCCATAGACCGGTTTGCCGCCGTTACTTGCGCCCGTTATGGAAATGCCGGTGGCCGTAACCTGCTTGCCAGTACCGACGTTCTTGTCGGAATAATTCGCGCCCGCGAGCGCCAGAGTAACCGTATCGCTGTCAATCACGCCTGCCCCGGCAGTCACGGAGAGGCTTCCCGTTGGAGCTGTGACGGTGCCGTCATAGACTTTTGTCGCGGACCCGGAAAGACTCGGCGTGATGCTCGGGGAAACCGAATAAAGGAAGCCGTTGCCCGTTCCCAAAACAGTCGTCACGCCATAGGTGGCGTTATATTGCTTGAAGTCGTAGACGAGGCCGCCTAACGTGTTGGCCGCCGGATCAGTCGAGTAGATCAGGTATCTTCCGTTACCCGGGTTGATCGGTGTTGCGCCGGCCGTATTGACGAAGTTCCCGCCCGCAACCAGAACGACCGAATTTCCGCCGCCGGTGCCGGTCACAGTTTGGTTCAGAACGATGTTGCCGGCGGTAGCCTTAAGCAATGCACTGCCGGCGGAGACGTTGCCGTTGACGGTCAGGTTTCCGGTTGCCTGCGTGACATCAAGCACGCCGCCTATTCCAATGGTGGCGCCGGCCGATTGGTTGAAAGCCGTGGTCACCGTCAGATTGCCGGCACCGGTAATGCTCCCGCTAATCAAATTTTGGTTTCCGCCGGTAAGCGCAAGGTTCGCGCCGGAAGCGATCGTTACGTTGCCGGCGTAGGTGCCGATGCCGGTGGCGCCGCTCACGGTGGTTATGCCAGACGCAACGTTCAATGCCGTCCCGCCGGCTATCGTCAACCCGCCGGAAACCAGATTCGTCACGCTCGCATTCAGCGTGCCTGCCGTCTGATTGATGGCCGCCGTCACCGTGCTATTCGTAATGTTCAACGTTCCCTGGTTGTTGAGCAGGCCCGTGCCACCAAGAATGCTGTCGGTCAACGTCATTGTGCCGGTGTTGTACGAAGCCGTGCTGCTGTTGTAAGTCAAAGCCGAGGAAATATTCAGCGTGGTTTTATTCGTCGAATTCCCTACCACGTTGAGGGTTTGGTTGTTTACCAGCAAGCCGACACTCACATTGGCAGGTTGTGATGCACTGCCCAGCTGAACTGTAAATGGCCCCCCGGTTCCGGTTCCTATTAGCGCTACCTGTCCCGATGTGGGCGCCGCATTGAAGCTCCAATTAGCCGGGGTCAGCCAGAGCCCGTCATTACCACCCCCTGTCCATTGATCAATGTTGTTTGTGGAACCGGCCGGACATCCTGTACCAGAGCAACTAAATGTGCCGGTTCCGGTCGTGATAGAACCGCCGCTAAGGTTTACGGTCGCCGCCGTGATGACGAGATCATGATTCGAGGTATCGAGTGCGGCATTCAATGTGAACGTGCCGGTCGTGTCGATAATCGTTGTCTGTAATGTCGTCAGGTTCCTGTCGAGCGTAATGCCGCCAACGCCGGCGAACAGTTCGAACGTGGAACCGGAGTCCAGAGAGAGATCCATCGGGCTGGCGTTGAGCTGGCTGAGCGAATTTACGAGCAGCGAAATGGCACCAGTGCCGTATCCATCGGTTCCGGCAGTCGTCGCTGTTCCCAATACGAGACGGCCCGTCGAGAGCAGGTAACCCGTGTCATTGCTGCTCAACTGGGCGTTGCCGCCGGCCCCGATAAAGAAATTAAGCGGTGGAGTATTTTGCGTTTGCGAAAGTGCGACATTGATGCCGCCATCGCCGGCTTGAACATTCGCTTTCAAGGAAAATCCGAATCCGCCTGTCGGGGAGCTGTTACCGCCGCCGATCAGGGTGATGTTGCCGCCGACACAGCCGTCCAGCGGGCCGCCGCAAGCATTGACTGCGGCATTGATGTTGACCATGCCGCTGCCGTCGAAAGATGCCCCGGAGTGAGGCGAATCCGCTTCGAGAACGATGTTGCCGCCAGTCGTGGTAAGCGGTGCATTGATGTAGCGGTGCATTGATGTTGATATCGTGGCCGGCCTGCGCCACAAAGCCCGCGCCGACGGTCGTCAGGTTGACCGCGTTCGAGATCGTGATGTCGTTGGTCGCCTGCAGAACGATCGAAGTATTCGCCGCTGCGAGCGACGCGGGGGTAATGGTCGTCGTAGCGCCCGCGCTGGCGAAGAGGTTGTTTGTCCCGGCGGCATAGGCCACCCCTCCGGTAGCGACGACAAGATTCGTCGGATCGAGCAGCCAAGTGCCAATGCCTCCAGCGGTAGCACTGGTATCGACGCGGCCCAAAACGTCCAGCCACCCACCGGAAGTTTCGACGAAACCACCATTGCCGCCTAAGGAACCGCCGCGGGCGTTAATCGTGCCATAGAACTGCGTTGTATCGTTACCCCACACAATGACTTTGCCGCCATTGCCGGAAGTGATCGCATCGGCGTTGATCACCGCGTTGGTGCCGACGTAACTCTGCGAAGCGTTCTGGATTGCCGGATTGTCTCCGTGACGGTCGCCGCCGATGAGCACGCTTCCCCCGCCAGTCTGGCCGGACGCGTCCACTGCGGCATTTTCGATCAGCCCGACCTGGTTGCCAAGAAGCCGGATTTCTCCGCCTTTGTCAGCCGAACCCTTCGCTTCGATCGCACCGGAGGCGAGCAGCGTGCCGCCTTCGGCTTGCACCGTGATACCGCCACCCTGCGGACCGTTCGCGGTCGTGATGCTGCCCGCTTCAAGCGTGACATCCTTGGTCGCCTTGAAGATGATCTTGCCGGTCGCACCGACCGTCGCGGTATCGGCGCTGACGATGCCGTGATGGGTGATCAGCCCGGCGTAGATGCCGACGCGCCCGCTGTTGGCGACGATGCTGCCGAGGTTTATCGCCTGGTTGTCCGGCGCATCGATGACCACGCGCATGTCGGGCGAGCTGGCATTGACCAGTTCGACGCTGTTGCCGGCGGCGAGTATCACATCGCCCTGCGGGCTGGTGATCACGCCGCTGTTGTTGATGTTCGGCGCGATCAGGTAAAGCTGCCCGCCGGGCAGGGCGGTGAGGCTGCCCTGATTCTCGATGCCTCCGGCATTCGCGTTGGCGGTGAAGTTATAGCGGCCGTTCAGGAAATCGGCATTGGAAAGATTGAGCGTTGAGACCACCAACCCGGCCACATCCACTTGCGCGCCCGCGCCGAACAGCACGCCGTTGGGGTTGATCAGGAACACGCGGCCGTTGGATTGCAACGCGCCGAGAATGCTGGAGGGATCCTGACCGACCACGCGGTTGAGCACGCTGGACGATGCCGACTGCTGGATGAAGCGCGTCGCTTCATTCGCGCCGACGGAAAAGCCCTGCCAGTTGATGATCGCGCCTGGGCTGTTGGTGATGCTGAGCGTATTGCCCTGCTGCGCCATGCTGACCACGCCGCTGGCCACGTCCGCGCCGATCGGGTTGGCATACACCGGACTGGCGATGACGAAACAGGATGCCACCGCGACGGCGGCAACCTTGCACTGCCAGGTTTTACAATGGTGGGTATTTTTCATTTTGACCCCTGCATTTTTTCGACTAACGAGAGGCAAGCTACGCCTGTTCACGGGAAGATTCAATCCCCCAAAACTAAAACAAGTAAGCCATGCCGACATGCAAGATATTGCTGCCCGAGCGGCGCGCATCCGAGCCATCCAGCACTTGCGCCAGATCGGCACGCACGCTGAGATTGTCGCCGTGGTTCATACGCAAACCAAGACCCACACTTGATATTGACTGTCCCGCCGATTCGCCGGGCAAGACGGCATTGCGCCGCATCGTAGCGCTGTCGAAAAATGCCAGCCCGCGCAGCCGCAAATCCGCCGAACCCAAATCGCTGCCAAAGTCCGGTGTGTAGCCTTCCAGTGAGGTGCGATAGCCATGGTCGTTGGCGATTTCGCGCTCGTTGAAACCGCGCACGCTGTCGGCACCGCCCGCGCCGAACTGCTCGCCCGGCACCAGCGCATCAGGGGTTTCCTGTCCTTGCAGGGCCACGCGCGCCTGCCAGTCGCCGGACCAGCTATGCGCCCAGTTCATGCCATAACGATAAATGCGGTAGTTCGCCGTGGCCGGTGCGCGCAATGCCTGGAAATCGGCAGATCGCCCCAGCGAGCCGCCGGACAGGTTTTGCGCGACGCTGAGCGAGAAGCCGAGTTCGCTGCCGGCGGCCAGATGCCAGTTGCCGTGGTAGGCCAGACTGAGCGGATGCACCGTGATATCGGGAATGAGCTGGGTAGCGGCGCCGAGCATGGTGACGTTATTGCTGAAGGCGCGATAGTCGAGGCCGTAAATCAACTTGTGATCGTAGCTGTCGCCGACCCTGTCCAAAAATTGGTTGTAATGCGCACCCAGCACCGTGCCGCTGCCGCTCACATTGAACAGGTCCTGCACCACGCCGGCATTCACATCGGAATAGCCGGCCACCAGCTCGAGCATGTCGCCATACCGGTAGAGCGGAATGCGATAACCGGCGCCGAAGATTTTCACCTGATCGGCCTTTTCCGGCGAGGTGATGAGCTGCATGGTCAGCACCTGATCTCGGTTGAACAGGTTGGCATGCTGGGAGCCGATGCCGAGACGATAATCGCCGGTCTGGTGTGTGCCGCTGTTGTCCAGGCTGACGAAAAACTTCTGCGGATTTTCATCGGCCACATCGAGGGTGATGTCGATATCCTTTTCCTTTGCGCCGTCCTTGAACAGCAACGTGACACGCTTGGAAGGATTCTCATTGGCCACGCGCAGCGCGGCAGCAAGACGCCCGGAATGCGGCGGCTGACCTTCGGCGATCGCCGGCAGGCTGTTGCGGATGTTTTCGGCATCGTGATGCTGGTTGGCCTTGACCGTTACCTTGGCGATATACCCCTCGATCACCCTGATATGGATCACCCCCTGTTCCAGCTCCTGCTCGGGCAACAGAACCTGGACGGCGGTGTAGCCTTGTTCCTTGTAGGCCGCCTGCAAGGCTTCCAGCGCGTCCTGCACATCGGCAAAATTCTTGTCCTTCCCCGTGAAGGGCGCAACGCGTTGCTCGATTTCTTCGGGTTGCAGCAGCGCATTACCCTCGACGACAAAGCGGGTTATTTCAAAGCGCGGCGCGCCGCTGTCTTCGGCGAATGCGATACCGGCGAATAAAACCGATAACACGCCCAACAATAGTTTTTGCCTGATTTGCATTATGGCCCCCGCTCAACGCGCCGATGTTAGTCCGAAAATTTTGCTTAGGATAACGCACAATTCGCTTGGTTCATGGCATTATTCGCGAAGAATAACCCCCAATACAATGCGAGCAAATATTATTATGCCCATTACCACTACACCCAATTTCGTCGCCTGGTTCCGTTCCGTCGCGCCCTACATCAACGCGTTTCGCGGCAAGACCTTCGTCATCGCGTTCGGCGGAGAGGTGGTCGCCGACGGCAAATTTGTCGAACTGACGCATGATTTCAATCTGCTGGCCGCGCTCGGCATCCGGCTGGTGCTGGTGCATGGCGCGCGCCCGCAGATCGAGCAGCATCTGGCGAAAAACAATCTCGGCGACAGGTACCATCAGGGTATCCGCATGACCGATGCGGAAACCATGCAGTGCGTGAAGGAAGCTGTCGGCCGGGTGCGCGTGGAGATCGAGGCGCTGCTGTCGATGGGGCTGGCGAATTCGCCGATGGCCAACGCCGATATCCGCGTGGCGGGCGGCAACTTCATCACCGCGCAGCCCATCGGCATCATCAACGGCGTGGACCTGATGCATACCGGCAGCGTGCGCAAGGTGGATGTTGCGGCGCTGAACGACCGCATGGATTTCGGCGAGGTGGCGCTGCTCTCGCCGCTCGGCTATTCGCCGACCGGCGAGGTGTTCAACGTCACGCTGGAAGATGTCGCCACCGCCACCGCCATTGCGCTGGACGCCGACAAGCTGGTGTTCCTGATGGATACCGACGGCGTGCAGGACAAGAAGGGCAATCTGCTCAAGGAGCTCACTATCATCCAGGCGCAGGCGGTGCTATCCGGCAAACGCAAACTGCCGGACGATGTGGGCATGTATTTGCCCTGCGCGATACGCGCCTGCGAAGCCGGTGTCGCTCGCACCCATCTGATCAGCCGCCACACCGACGGCGCGGTATTGCAGGAGCTGTTCAGCGACGAAGGCATCGGCACGATGGTGGTGGAAAGCACGCTCAACACCCTGCGCGCCGCCACGATCGAGGATGTCGGCGGCATCCTGCATTTGTTGCGCCCTTTGGAAGCCGCCGGAGTCCTGGTGCGGCGCAACCGCGAATTGCTGGAACGCGAAATCGCGCGCTTCGTGGTGCTGGAACACGACCACCGCATCGTCGGTTGCGCCGCGCTGTACCCGTTCCCCGACGAGGCCGCAGCCGAACTGGTCTGCCTCGCGGTGGACGCGCAATGCCGCGATCGCGGCTACGGCCAGTTCATCCTCGACCATATGATCGGCATCGCGAAGACGCAGGGGCTGAAAAAACTGTTCGTGCTCACCACGCGCACCGCGCACTGGTTCATCGAGCGCGGCTTCAATGAGGCCGATGTCTCGGCGCTGCCGGCACAGAAAAAGTCGCTGTACAACTACCAGCGGAAATCGAAGGTGTTTGTCAGAAAAATCTGACGCTATTGATAAATCAGGCTCGCAACTCGCGTAAGGCGTAGGGTGTCAATAAGCGAAGCGCATTGCACCGAATGATAAACACATGCGGCGCAATGCCCTTTGGTTATTGCGTCCTACCAAAAAACGGAGCGAGCGTAGCCCGGGTGCAGCGAAGCGCAATCCGGGGAGCAGTGGGCGTACCAAAGAGTGCCCCGGATTCCATTGCATTTCAATCGCGCTCGCTTCAAATTTCCAGCGTCAGGCATTTGCATGCGCCGCCGGCCTTGATGAATTCTGAAACATCCGACTCGATGACTTCGAGGCCGCGTTGCTTCAGCGTGAATTTCAATTCGGCCGATGCACTGTGCATGATGACGCTCCGGCCGATGGCGATCGCATTGCAGGCAAAATTCCTTGCGTCCTGTTCCGCGACCCAGATGATGTTTGCACCGAAGGCATGGTCAAGGGCAGCCACACTTTTTCTGGCGAACGCCTTTTTGTAGGCGATGGCCTGGCCTTGCGGCAGCGGGCAGAATGCCGTATCGAGGTGATACCAGCGGGGGTCGACGAGTTCCAGCCCGCAGGCTTCGATATTTAGCATGTCAACAATCCCATCCAACGCCTGCGATTCGCTGCGGATTCCCGATCCGACCCAGAGCCTTTCCTGCGAATCAAACAGCGCATCTCCCGCACCTTCGAATATCGTTTGTTCCTTCAGGCGCCGCACCCGGTAGCCCAGCGAGGCAAAGAATTTCTCGAAAAACTTTGCTTCGGGCTGCCTCTCGGCATGGCGGAACGACGAGATGATGACTTCCTTGTTTCTAACCAGCCCCGCATTGGCGGTGAACACCATGTCCGGCAGCCCCGCAACGGGCTCGATCAGGCTGACCGAGGCCAAGCCTGACACGATGTCATACAGGTTTTGCCATTGTTGCTGCGCCAGCTTGCTGTTTACTTTCCCCAAGTTGCCTTCCATCCAGGGATTGATCACGTAGCACACTTCAAAAAACCTCGGCTCGCACATCAGGAAATGCTTCATCGTTTATTTCCGCCGTTTTATTGATCAGGCAAAGAGCTCATGTAGGGTGCAATAAGCGTAGCGCATTGCACCGGATGGTAGTCGCTACATGCGGCGCAATGCCCGTTGGTTATTGCGCCCTACCAAATGGCGTGGCCTCCGAAACAGGTCGAGTTTCATTCCACGGCGCGACCTTGAACAGCAGCAGCATTCCCGGCAGCGCCAGCGCGGCGCACAGCAAAAAGAATCCCGTCCAGCCCATTGCCTCGACCAGCCAGCCGGTCGCGGCGTTGGCGAAGGTGCGCGGCACCGCCATCAGGCTGGTGAACAGCGCGAACTGCGTGGCGGTGTACGCCGGATGGGTGGTGCGCGCGATGAAGGCGACGAAGGCGACGGTGCCCAGACCGACGCCCAGCGCTTCGAGGCCGATCACGATGGCGAGCTGGGTCAGTTCCACGGCGGTGATTTCGGCATGGTGCCCCACCGATGCCAGCCAGGCGAAACCGAAGATGGAAACCACCTGCACCACGCCGAACAGCCACAGCGCGCGGTTGATGCCGATCTTCACCATCCACAGGCCGCCGATCATGCCGCCGATCACGGCGGGCCACAGCCCGGCATTCTTCGCGATCAGGCCGATCTGGGTCTTGGAAAACCCCATGTCCATATAGAACGGCGTGGCCAGCGCGGTGCACATGCTGTCGCCGAGCTTGTAGAAGAACAGGAACGCGAGGATCAGCAGCGCGCTGCCCCAGCCCTGCCGCGTGATGAATTCGTGGAACGGTTCGACCACCGCTTCGCGCAGCGTCTTGGGCGGCGCGGCGCGGTGCGGCTCTTTCACCAGCAGCGTCATCATTACGCCGGGCAGCATGAACAGCGCGGTGACGATGAACACCGTGCTCCACGGCAAAAAGTCGGCGAGGATCAGCGACAGCGAACCCGGTACCAGACCGGCGACACGGTAGGCATTCACATGCACCGCATTGCCCAGCCCCAATTCGACATCGCTCAGCAACTCGCGGCGGTAGGCGTCCAGCACGATGTCCTGCGTCGCGCTGAGGAAGGCGAGCAGCGTGGCGATCCAGGCGATGATGTGCAGGTCGCTTTGCGGCGAGAACGCGCCCATCGATGCGATCACCGCCAGCAGGCCGATCTGGGTCAGCAGCATCCAGCCGCGCCGCCGCCCGAGCACAGGCACGACGTAGCGATCCAGCAGCGGCGACCACAGGAACTTCCAGGTATAGGGGAACTGGATCAGCGCGAACAGCCCGATGGTCTTGAGGTCGACCTGCTCGCTGCGCAGCCATGCGGGCACCAGGTTGAACAGCAGATACAGCGGCAGGCCCGAGGCGAAGCCGGTGAACACGCAGATCAGCATGCGGCGGGTGAAGAGTTGTTGCCAGACGGTCATGAATCCCTCTGCACAACTACTGCGCTCGTAACGTTGTGCGTGGGGCTTTCACATTCATCAAATTTATGCCCCACGCTGAAACCGGTACACCGCCGTGCTGCCCAGCAGGTTCGGCAGCAGACTCACTGCTCTTTCGCCGCTCATCACGCGGCGTTCCAGCACCGTCACCTGGTGGTCACGGCAGAATGTCTCGAAGTCGCGCAGGGTGCACAGGTGGACGTTCGGCGTGTCGTACCACTGGTAGGGCAGCTCGCTGGAAACCGGCATGTGGCCGAGCAGCACGTTGAGGCGGTTTTTCCAGTAGCCGAAGTTGGGGAAGCTGACGATGCCCTCGCGCCCGACGCGCAGCATTTCCCGGATCAGCGCCTCGGTGTGGCGCGTGGCCTGCAGCGTCTGCGACAGGATCACGAAGTCGAACGAGCCGTCCTCGAAATCTGACAGGCCGGATTCCAGGTCGTTCTGGATCACGTTCATGCCGTTGGCGATGCACGACACGATGTCGGGGTCGTTGATCTCCACGCCGTAGCCGCGCACCGCGCGGGTTTCCTTGAGGTAGCGCAGCAGGCTGCCGTCGCCGCAGCCGAGGTCGAGCACCGACGCGCCCCTGGGTATCCACGCGGCGATCGCGGCAAAATCGGGCCGTGCTGTTGCGAGTTTGGAAATGTCGCTCGGGCTCATTTGACGAACTCGCTGGCTACGTTATCGAGGTAGGCGCGCACCACGTCGAAGTAGTGCGGCTGCTCCATCAGGAAGGAATCGTGGCCATGCGTCGAGGTGATTTCCGCATAGCTGACGTTGCGCCGGTTGTGCAGCAAAGGCCGCACGATTTCGCGCGCGCGCTCGGGCGAAAAACGCCAGTCGGTGGTGAACGAAACCACCAGAAAATCCGCACGGGCAGCGGCGAATGCCCGGTTCAGATCGCCGCCAAAATCATGCGCCGGATCGAAATAATCCAGCGCCTTGGTCATCAGCAGATAGGTGTTGGCATCGAAATAGGCCGCGAATTTGTCGCCCTGATAGCGCAGATAGGACTCGATCTCAAACTCGATGCCGTAGCTGTAATTGAGTTTCCCGTCGCGCAGTTCGCGCCCGAATTTATCCGCCATCGCGTCGTCGGACAGGTAGGTGATGTGCCCCAGCATGCGCGCCAGCCGCAGGCCGCGCGTCGGCACCACGTTGTGCCGGTAATAATTGCCGCCGTGAAAGTCCGGGTCGGTCAGGATCGCGCTGCGCGCCACGTCGTTGAACGCGATGTTCTGCGCGGTGAGGTGCGGCGCGCAAGCAATCGCCAGCACATGGCGCACCCGGTCGGGGAAGGTCAGCGACCATTGCAACGCCTGCATCCCGCCCAGGCTGCCGCCGATCACCGCCGCGAATTGCCGGATGCCGAGCAGGTCGGCGAGGCGCGCCTGCGATGCCACCCAGTCTTCCACCGTGATGACGGGGAAATTCGCGCCGTAGGGCTGGCCGGTTTCCGGGTCGATCGAAGAAGGGCCGGTTGAGCCGTGGCAGCCGCCGAGATTGTTCAGCCCGACCACGAAAAATTTATTGGTGTCGATCGGCTTGCCGGGGCCGACCATGTTGTCCCACCAGCCGATGTTTCCGGGTTCGTCCGCGTAATGGCCCGCGACATGATGATGCCCGGACAGCGCGTGGCAGATCAGGATCGCGTTGGATTTGCCGGCATTCAGCCTGCCGTAGGTCTCGTACACCAGCTCGTAGCGCGGCAGCACCGCGCCGCTGCGGAAAACCAGCGGGGTGTCGAATTGCGCGCGTTTCGCGCTGACGATGCCGATGCTATTTGATGCGTTCAAAATGAGTACCTTAAATAAAACCCTCTTTTGCTGAAGCGGAAAAACAAAACCCGCTCGGCTAAAACGGAGCGGGTTGCCTCGCTTTAGCTGGTATGTTTAAAGTGCCCCGCAAGCTGATGTCAAATCGGCACTGATGTGCAGTTTCCGGTTTTTGCGTGATGCTGTCAATCAGATGGTAGGGGCACAAGAAGCATTTGTTCCGGCACCGGCACGGCGCGCCGTGCCCCCTACGCGTTCAGGCGGTCGAGCAACTCGCGTATCCTGAGCGGGTCGTCGGCGCGCAGGATCTTTTGCGTCAGCGCGGCGATTTCCGGCAGGCTGGTGGTGAGCACGCGCTGTTTGATACTCGGTACCTGCGCCGAAAACATCGAAAACTGGCGCAGCCCCAAACCCAGCAGCAGCCGCGTGTAAGCCAGCTCGCCGGCCATCTCGCCGCATACCGAAACCGGCACGCCGAGCTTGTTGGCGGTGCCGATGACATGCGCGAGCAGATTCAGCACCGCGGGGTGCAGCGGGTCGTACAGATGCGCGACTTCTTCATCGGTACGGTCGATGGCCAGCAGATACTGGATCAGGTCGTTGGTGCCGATGGACAGGAAGTCGAGTTTTTTGGCGAACACGTTCAGTGCCAGCGCGGCGGCGGGAATCTCGATCATGCCGCCGATCTTGACTTCGCGGTCATAGGGGATGTTTTCGTCATCCAGGCCTTGCTTGGTCGCGGCGATGAACTGCAAAGTCTGGTTGAGTTCCGACACGCTGGACAGCATCGGCACCAGGATTTTTACGTTGCCG
>JACPEI010000028.1 GCA_016183575.1 Nitrosomonadales bacterium
AATGCGTACTCGAACAGGTTGCCGAGCAACTGCATCGCGACATCCTTGAACGCCAGCGTCGGGCCATAGGACAGGCCGAGGATATGCAGGCCGGGCTCCAGCGTCTTGAGCGGCGTAATCTCGTCGCTTCCGAAAGCCTGCGCGGTATAGGTCTTGGCGATGATGGCCTTGAGGTCGTCCGCCGGAATGTCGGTGGCGAAGCGGCTGATCACCTCGAAAGCCAGCTCGCGGTAATTCATGCCGCGCATCGCCTGAAGGTCGGTCTTACCCAGTTTCGGGTAATGGTCTGGAATCGCCAAACCGCCGTCGTCGGCGAGGCCGCCGAGCAGGATTTCAGTAAAGGATTTTGCGGCCATGCCGCCGCGGGTGCTGGTGTATTTCATTCGGTAAATTCCTCAACGGTAGGGCGCAATAACCAACGGGCATTGCGCCGTATGTACGGCAAAACATTCGGTGCAATGCGCTACGCTTATTGCACCCTACGAGTTCTTAGCCAAGTTGCTCGAGCCGCAGCCTTGTCACCTTGCCCGCCACCACCAGCAGCGCTTCCATCTTGGCAATCGCCGCGTTGATGCGCTTCTCGCGCGTCTGATGGGTCAGCAGGATCAGGTCGGTCTGGTCTTCGCCTTCGCCCGGTTCCTTCTGGATCACCGCATCGATGGAAATTTGCTCGTCGGCGAGGATGCGCGTGATGTCGGCCAGCACGCCCGGCTTGTCCTGCACGCGCAGGCGCAGGTAATAGCTGGTGGTGACTTCATCCATCGGCAGGATCGGCAGGTCGGAAAGCTGGTCCGGCTGGAACGCCAGATGCGGCACGCGGTGTTCCGGGTCGGCGGTGTGCATGCGCGTCACGTCGACCAGATCGGCGATCACCGCGCTGGCGGTCGGCTCCGCGCCCGCGCCCTTGCCGTAATACAGCGTCGAGCCGACCGCGTCGCCCTGCACCAGCACCGCATTCATCGCGCCTTCGACATTGGCGATCAGGCGCTTGGCCGGAATCAGCGTCGGATGCACGCGCAGCTCCACGCCTTCAGGCGTGCGCTTCGCGATGCCGAGCAGCTTGATGCGATAGCCGAGTTGTTCGGCGTAGCGAATGTCGATTGCGTCCAGCTTGCTGATGCCCTCGATATACGCCTTGTCGAACTGCATCGGAATGCCGAATGCAAGCGCGGAAAGAATCGTGATCTTGTGCGCCGCATCCACGCCTTCGATGTCGAAGGTTGGATCGGCTTCGGCGTAGCCCAGACGCTGCGCCTCCTTCAGCACGGTGTCGAAGGAGAGTCCCTTGTCGCGCATCTCGGACAGGATGAAATTGGTCGTGCCGTTGATGATCCCCGCGATCCACTGGATACGGTTCGCTGTCAGGCCTTCGCGCAGCGCCTTGATGATCGGGATGCCGCCCGCCACCGCCGCCTCGAACGCGACCATCACGCCCTTGTCCTGCGCCGCCTTGAATATCTCGTTGCCATACAACGCCAGCAAGGCCTTGTTCGCGGTGACCACATGCTTGCCGTTCGCGATCGCCTTCAGCACCAGGTCTTTCGCCACGCCGTAGCCGCCGATCAGTTCGACGACGATGTCCACTTCGGGATCGTTCACCACCGCAAATGCATCATCGGTCACGCGGCAGGCGCCGCCGGTGACCTGCTTCGCCAAGGCCAGATCGCGATCGGCGACCACGGTGATGCGTATCGGGCGCCCGGCGCGGCGCGCAATCTCCTCCGCGTTGCGTTGCAGCACGGTGAAAGTGCCGCCGCCGACCGTGCCGATGCCGAGCAGCCCTACGTTGATTGGTTTCATAAAGTCAGTTGTTAGTCGTAAGTTGTTAGTCGCAAGTTAGCAGTGTAGGGTGCATTTTATGCGCCATGGTGCGCAAAGCGCACCCTACGTTTTCCTATAGCCATTTAATTCGTGCCGCATTTTTTACGGTAGCTTTCCAGGAAACGCGCAATGCGCCCGATCGCTTCGACCAGGTCATCCACATTCGGCAGGAACACCACGCGGATATGGTCGGGGTGTATCCAGTTGAAACAGCTGCCCTGTACCACCAGCACCTTCTCCGCTTCGAGCAATTCCAGAATGAACTGCTGGTCGTCCTTGATCGGGTAAATTTTCGGATCGAGGCGCGGAAACAGATACAGCGCGGCTTTCGGCTTGACGCAGGTCACGCCGGGAATCGCGGTAATCAGCTGGTAAGCCAGATCGCGCTGTTTGCACAGCCGCCCGTTAGGCGCGACCAGGTCGTTGATGCTCTGATAGCCGCCCAGCGCGGTCTGAATCGCGAACTGTCCGGGCACGTTGGAACACAAGCGCATCGAAGCCAGAATGGTCAGGCCGTTGATGTAATCCTGCGCATGCTTTTTCTCGCCGGACACGACCATCCAGCCGGCGCGATAACCGCAGGCGCGATAGTTCTTCGACAGCCCGTTCATCGTGATGAACAGGATATCGTCGGCCAGTGAGGCAATCGAGGTGTGCGTCGCGCCGTCGTACAGCATCTTGTCGTAAATCTCGTCGGCGAAAATGATCAGCTCGTGTTCGCGCGCGATCTGCACTACTTCACGCAGTAACTCATCGGAATACAGCGCGCCGGTCGGATTATTCGGATTGATGATGATGATCGCGCGCGTGTTCGGCGTGATCCTGCTGCGCATATCGGCCAGATCCGGCATCCAGTCGTTGGCCTCATCGCAGATGTAATGGCGCGGCGTGCCGCCCGCCAGCGTGACCGCCGCCGTCCATAGCGGATAATCCGGCGCGGGCACCAGCACCTCATCGCCGGTGTTGAGCAGCCCCTGCATCGTCATCACGATCAGTTCCGATGCGCCGTTGCCGATGTAGATATCCTCCAGCCCGACGCCCCTGATGTTCTTCGACTGGCAGTAGTGCATGATCGCCTTGCGCGCCGCGAACATTCCCTTGGAATCGGAATAGCCGGACGAATTCGGCATGTTCAGGATCACGTCGCGCTGGATCTCCTCAGGCGCCTCGAAGCCGAATGGCGCGAGATTGCCGATGTTCAGCTTGATGATGCGCTGCCCCTCCTCCTCCATCTGCTTGGCGCGCTCCATCACCGGCCCGCGGATGTCGTAGCAGACGTTGGAAAGCTTGGTCGATTTCAATATTGGTTTCACGGTTCACCTATGCGGGCGCGATCAATCGCGCCCCTACATGATAAAATTCTGCCTGAAGCAGCAAGGGGCGCGATTTTACCCGCGCCGCCCCTGCACAGCAAATGCCATACAACGAAGGAGAGTGAGTCCTTGAAACTGCAACTGGCCAATCTCGGCGACACCAAACTGTTCACCGCACATGGTGCGGATCATGTCATGGTCTGCGGCGAGCGCCATAACCGCAGCATCGTGGTGCTGGCGGAAGAGGTGCGCAGTGATTGGGCTGCCGCCGGTTTCGACGCGCTTGACGAATCCCATTTCGCCTATTTCCTCGCATTCAAGCCGGACGTGTTGCTGCTCGGCACCGGCGCGCTGCAACGCTTCCCGCACCCGCGCCTGTACCGCGCGCTGACCGATGCGGGCATCGGCGTGGAAAGCATGACCACCCCGGCGGCATGCCGCACCTACAACATTCTGGTAGCGGAAGGCCGCAAAGTGGTCGCGGCGATTTTGTTTTGAATGGTAAGTGGTAAGTAGGGAGTAGTAAGTGGGAAGATGTTTCCTCTACTCACCACTGACTACTCACCACTGACTACTCACCACTTACTAAAACCCAATGAGCCAGTCCCTGAAAAACGTCATCCGCCAGGCCGAGCAGATCATCCTCGGCAAGCCGCAGCAGATCCGCCTCGCGCTCGCCTGCCTGCTGGCGCGCGGCCATCTGCTCATCGAGGACATGCCGGGCGTGGGCAAGACCACGCTGGCGCAGGTGCTGGCGCGCACGCTGGACTTGCAGTTCCGGCGCATCCAGTTCACCAGCGACCTGCTGCCCGCCGACATCCTCGGCGTGTCGGTATATTTCGCGCAAATGATCCTCGCGGACGAAGTGAACCGCGCCACGCCCAAGGCGCAGAGCGCGCTGCTGGAAGCGATGGAAGAGCAGCAGGTGACCATCGAAGGCACGACGCGCGCGCTGCCCGCGCCGTTCTTCGTCATCGCCACGCAAAACCCGCTGCATCAGATCGGCACCTTTCCGCTGCCGGAATCGCAGCTGGACCGCTTCCTGATGCGTATCCAGATGGGCTATCCCGATGCGCAGGCGGAACGCGGCCTGCTGTCCGGCATGGATCGGCGCGAGATCATCGCCCACCTCAAGCCGCAGATGGAAAGCGCGGAACTGCTGGCGCTGCAACAGCGCGTCAGGCAGGTATTCGTCTCTCCCGCGCTGCTCGACTACCTTCAGGCCATTCTGCGCCATACGCGCGAAGCGGCGCGCTACACGCACGGCCTCAGCCCGCGAGCCGGACTTGCGCTGCTCTCCGCCGCACGCGCCTGGGCATTGCTCGACGAGCGCGACGCGGTCATCCCGGAAGACGTGCAGGCAGTCTTGCCCGGTGTGGTCAGCCACCGCCTGCAGGCGGTCGGCGAACACCAGAAACAAAACGGCGATACGCTGGCGCGCGAGTTGATCGAGGCGGTAGCGATTCCGTAGCGGGCATGGCAATTTGTCACTTCTGAATATGGAAATTGCCATGCCTGCTCCCTCCCCTCAATCCTCTCCCGTGGAGAAGCCCCTCACCTCAATCCTCTGGGTGAAACAACTAGCCATTCGACTAGGCTGCAAACGACCTCAGCCAAGTCGCTGGTTATCCCGCTTGCGGGAGAGGAGGCAAACGAATCGCTACGCGAATTTTCTGATACCCCCGTGCTGACCGCACTCAAAACCCGTTTTTTCACCTGGCTGTTCCGCCCGAAGATAGAGAGCGGAACCGTCACCCTCACGCAACGCCGCATCTTCATTTTGCCCACCCGGCGAGGCTTGGCGCTCGCCTTCGTGCTGGTGCTGATGCTGCTCGGCGACATCAACTACAACCTCAGCCTCGGCTACGTGCTGACTTTTTTGCTGGCGATGATGGCGGTGATGTCCATGCTGCACACCTTTCGCAATCTCGCGCATATGGAGATCCGCGCCGGCCATACCGATGCCGTATTCAGCGGCGAGGCCGCACAATTTGTGCTGCACTTTCACAATCACGGCAAGTTGCCGCGCTACCAGTTGTGCCTGCGCAACGATAATGGCAACACGGTCAGCTTCAACGTGCCCGCCCGGCAAGACAGCGAGGTCGCGTTCCCCGTAGCCGCCGCGCAGCGCGGCTGGCTGGCCCTGGGCAAATTGACGCTCTATACCGAATTCCCGCTCGGCCTGTTTCATGCGTGGTCGTACCTGCATTTCGACACGCGCTGTCTGGTCTATCCGAAGCCTCTGGCGGAAGCACCGCTGCCGCCGGGCGACGCGCCGGATGGCGCGGGCAAGCGCAGCATCACCGGCGATGACGACTTCAGCGGACTACGCAACTATGTGGCGGGCGACGCGCTGCCGCGCATCGCCTGGAAAGCGTTTGCACGCGGCCAGGGCTTGCAGGTCAAGCAGTTTTCCACGCCGGCCGGCGAAGAATTGTGGCTGGATATAGCCAGCGCACCCGACCGCAACGACGAAGACAAACTGGCACGCATGACGCGCTGGGTGCTGGATGCCGAGGCGCTAGGGTTGCGTTACGGGCTGCGCCTGCCGGATGGCGAATTACCCGCCAGCAACGGCGCGGCACAGCGCGACGAATGCCTGCGCCGGATTGCGCTGTTTGGAGTGATTGAAACAAAATGACCTGCTTAATTTCCGTCATTCCCGCGCAGGCGGGAATCCAGCAGAAACAAACATCCTGCGAAGCAGACAAAGCGGCAAGGTCGTCCCGCTTCGCGGGGGATTTTTCAATTATCTGGATTCCCGCCTGCGCGGGAATGACGAAGTAATGAGCAAACAACTCATCTACGGCCTGCTGCTGTCCGTCCTGATGGTCACCGCGCCGCATGCCGACCACCTGCCGTTATGGGTCAGCGCGTTGTGCGCCACGTTGCTGGCGTGGCGCGCCTACCTCACCTACAGCGGCAATCCACTGCCGAAACGCTGGCTGCTGCTGGCGATCACCTTCGCCTGCATGGGCGGCATCCTGGTCGGCTTCCACACGCTGTTCGGGCGCGAGGTCGGCGTCACCTTATTGATCCTGCTCACCACGCTGAAATTCATGGAGCTGCGCAGCCCGCGCGATGCGACGGTGCTGATCTACCTCGCCTGCTTCATCATCATCACCAACTTCTTCTACTCGCAAAGCATCCCAACTGCGCTCTACATGCTCGCCACGCTGTTTGTCATCGTCACCACCTGGGTGAACCTGCACGGACAGCGCGTTCCGCTCAGGCCGCGTGCGCACATCGCCGCGACCCTGCTGGTGCAGGCCGTTCCGCTGACGCTGGTGCTGTGGGCTGCCGCAGGATGCCTTCGCCAGCAGCGGGCTGGACGACAAGATGGCGCCGGGCAGTTTGAGCCGCCTGACCCTGTCGGAGGAAGTCGCGTTCCGCGTCAGCTACGCAGACAAGCCGCCGCGCCGCGAGCAAATGTACTGGCGCGGGCCGGTGTTGTGGAATTTTGACGGGCGCACCTGGACACAAGGCAGAACCGTTGCCGGCGTCGCACCGCAATTCACCGAAACCGAACAGGCGATCGATTACAGCGTCACGCTGGAGCCGCACAACAAGACCTGGCTGTTTGCGCTCGACCTGCCCGAACGGATCTCCGTACCTGCCAACCTCACCTACGATTTCCGGGTGGTGCGCAAGGAGCCGGTGAAGGCGCGGCTGCGCTACGAGGCGCGCTCCCATCTCGGCTATCACGCCAACCTGCACGAAGACGAACGGCAGCTCCAGCGCGCCCTGCAACTGCCGCCCTCGCTCAATCCGCGCACGCTGCAGCTTGCCGCAACATGGCGCGCCCAAGCCGAAGCAGCGCAGACCGAAGCAGCGCAGACCGAAGCAGCTCCCCCACCCGTACGGGCACGGCGCGCCGTGCCCCTACCCGGAGGGAAAGGGGGCAATCGTTCCCTTGCGGGAATTGATGAAGCAATCACGCGCGCCGCCCTCGCCTATTTCAACCAGCAGAATTTCCGATACACGCTGGAGCCGCCGCCGCTCGGCGTTCATGGCGTGGACGATTTCCTGTTTGAAACCCGGCTGGGATTCTGCGAGCACTACGCGTCGGCTTTCGTATTCCTGATGCGCGCCGCACATATTCCGGCGCGCGTTGTGACCGGCTATCAGGGCGGCGAATATAACGAGCTGGGCAACTACTACATCGTGCGCCAGTCCGATGCGCATGCCTGGGCGGAAATATGGCTCGCCGGACAGGGCTGGAAGCGCATCGATCCGACTGCGGCGATTGCCCCGGCGCGCGTCGAACGCGGCCTGTCCGCCGCCGTGATGAACAACGCCGCCCTGCCGTTCATGGCGCGCAACCCGCCGCAGTGGCTGCGCGAGTTGCGCATGAACTGGGACGCGCTATCCAACCAGTGGAACCAGTGGGTGCTGGGCTATGACACGGAACGCCAGTTCGCCTTCCTGACCCGCCTCGGCATGAAATCCATCACCTGGCAGAAAATGGCGCTGAACATGATGGCCGGCATCGGCCTGCTGGTCGCGCTGTTCGCGCTGTTCATGCTGCGCCACCTCATCAAACGCCAGCCGGACAAGGTGCAGGCGGCGTGGCTCAAACTGTGCCGCAAACTGGCAAAAGCCGGACTGCCGCGCGCCGCGCACGAAGGCGCGCAGGACTACGCCACACGCATCGCCGCCGCGCGCCCGGAGCTTGCCGATGCCATCCGCGACCTTGCATCGCGCTACGGCGCACTACGCTACGGTGCGGTTCAAGACGAGCAAGCGCAACGGGAATTTCTGCGACGCGCCACTGCTTTGAAAACCTGACAGGGTATAATCCGCACTACTTCAACCGACCTACACACCATGCTCATTACCCGCCGCCTGGAATTCGATGCCGGACATCGCATCCCCAACCACACCAGCCAGTGCAGGCACCTGCACGGGCACCGTTACGCCATCGAAATCACCCTGTCCGGCGACATCATCACCGCGGAAGGCCAGTCCGAACAAGGCATGGTGATGGACTTCTCCGATGTGAAGCGCATCGCCAATGAAAAGCTGGTCGACGCATGGGATCATGCCTTCCTGGTGTATCACGGCGACCGCGTGGTAAGCGATTTCCTCGCCAGCCTGCCGGAACACAAGACGGTCATCCTCGACGCCGTCCCGACGGCCGAAAATCTCGCGCAAATCGCGTTCAACATCCTCGATCCCGCTTACCGGGACACTTACGGCAACCGCCTGCGCCTGGAGAGAGTCCGCCTCTACGAAACTCCCAACAACTGGGCGGACTGCGTGCGCGCCGCGAATCCCTAACCTGTAGGATTTCAACTGTTTTTTTCAGGGTCAAGCCGCTGTTGTTCTTCGGCGCTGCTATCCAGGCAGACTTTGTTGCGGCCGGATTTCTTGGCTGCATAAAGAGCCTTGTCGGCTGCGAAAATCAATTTCTCGACACTATCGTTGCCGGAAGCAGAGTAGCTGGCAACCCCGAGAGAAATGGTGAATTTAACCATCTCCCCCTGTTGCAGCGGAACCTGGATGTCATTAACCGATGCCCGCAACCGCTCGGCTGTTTTCAACGCGTTTTCAGCATTGGTTTCCGGCAGAAGGACGACAAATTCTTCGCCGCCGAAACGCGCGGCGAAATCAATATCGCGCAACACCAGCAAAAAAACACCGGCCAACTTCTTGAGGACAATATCTCCCGCCTGGTGCCCGTAGGTGTCATTCACCTTCTTGAAGAAATCAATGTCCACCATCAGCAGCGAGAGTTCGCTCCCATAGCGTTTCGCGCGCGCCAGCTCTTGTTCCGCCCGGAGCATGAAGGTGCGCCGGTTGGCCAGCCCGGTGAGGGCATCCGTGCTGGCCAGATGCTCAAGCTCCTGTTGCCGGGAAATGCGTTCGATTTCGCGCCTGCGGACAAGATTGTAGGCACCGATCCCGGTCAGGCCCAGCAGCCAGATGATCCCATGGCTGATCGAGAGATTGCGGATGTCCTGCGCTTCGGCATCAAATAACAATTTAAGCGGAATGGTTGCGGAAATGCCCCCGCGTATGTCGCCTATCTTGTAGCCCTGGTGGGCGTGGCATTTCAGGCAAACCTCATCCACCATAAAGGCGCGCATCACACGCATTTTCTGAATCCCATCGGTTTGCGTCACCTCCTTGACTTCCCTTTCACCGCGCTCAAAGCGAACGAGCGCCATCGTCTCCCACTCATCCGGCGCATTGTTCGGGTTTATGGGTTTCAGGCTGGTGATATGCGCCGATTCTCCATACTCGCCTTTATAGAGAGACTGGGCTTCCCGCAGCACATAGGCGGGATTCATCAACGTGAGTTTCTTGCCCGTCGTGGTCGCCACGTCACGCTCCGGCATGAAGTGAAGATAAGGGTTGGGAGGGGTTTGTTCAGTCGGGGCAACATAGACGCCGCCATGCGAAGCGGCCCAATTACGGAAAGCGATGTCCTTGGTTATGATGGTGATTGCGTTCTGGTAGGCAATATTCAGCGCCTCGCGGTGGTGGCCATAGGCACCCCACGCAAGTGATGTGATTACCACCATCGTCCACACAAGCATGACGAAAGCCGCCTGGCGGTAAGTGGCTTTTAAGATATTGTTTTGCATCAGGCGAGGCTACTGATATCCGCGCCGGGATGCAAGAGCTTGTTGCGTTAAGTACAGGCTTCTTCTGGACACACCGCGCGCCATGCTTCAAAATGCATAGCCTCGGAGGGCTGGCAGAGCGGTTGAATGCACCAGTCTTGAAAACTGGCAAGGGTTTGCGCCCTTCGTGAGTTCGAATCTCACGCCCCCGCCAAACAAAAAAACCTTCAGGCGATTTTCTGCCGGGATAATCCGGCAACCATCCAGATGATGAAGTTCATATAAGCGAATGACACAACCATCCCGCAGGAAAATCATTTCCCCGCTGCAACGCGGATGGATCAAAGTGCGTTTGATGCAGGAAACCCAGCGCCTATATATCTATAACGAGCTTTCCCAAGTGCGCGGCTTGATCCAGATTCTGATGAAGCACCGCAACGGCGAGCAATGGAGCAAGGAGGAGCGTGAGCTATTGCTGCGCGACTTGCGCGCCCTGTCCCACCTGAGCCCTTACCTGATCCTGATCCTCATGCCCGGCGGTATTTTGGTGCTGCCGCTGCTTGCGTGGTGGATAGATCGCCGCAGCAAGGGACGGAAAAACAAGGATCGATAGCGCAATCCGTCATTTGCGATTGAAACTTTTCCGGTATTTCTATAGTCTTATGCCCGCTGCTGTTTAATGATCAACCTTAGGAGGCCATACATGCAATACCAAACCGCAACGCCAATCGGCACCATCGCGACCGAACAAAACAAGGTACTGCGCAACACCTACATGATGCTGGCGCTGACCATGATTCCGACGGTGATCGGCGCGTTCGTTGGCATGTCGATGAATTTCTCGTTCATGGCCGCAAGCCCGATCATGTCCTCGCTGCTGATGTTCGGCGCGATGATGGGCATGATGTTCGCCGTCAGCGCGCTGCGCAACAGCATATGGGGCATCGCCGCCCTGTTCGGCTTCACCCTCCTGGCGGGCGTGTTGCTCGGCCCGATCCTGCAAGTGGCGCTGCACCTGAAGAACGGCGCGCAACTGATCGGCATGGCCGCAGGCGGCACCGGCATCATCTTCTTCTCGCTGGCCACCCTCGCCACCGTGACCAAGAAGGATTTCAGCTTCATGGGCAAGTTCCTGTTCATCGGGCTGATCCTGCTGATCGTCGCGTCGCTGGCGAATCTGTTTTTCCAGATCCCCGCGCTGTCGCTGACCATTTCCGCGATTGGCGTGCTGATTTTCTCCGCCTATATCCTGTATGACGTCAGCCGCATCGTGAACGGAGGCGAAACCAACTACGTGATGGCGACGCTGGGGCTGTTCCTGAGCATCTACAACCTGTTCATCAGCTTGCTGCAACTGCTGATGGCGTTCAGCGGCGAGCGGGATTAACCGTTTCGCGACAACGAAAAAGGCGACCGATCGGTCGCCTTTTTTTACGCTCGCATTTTTGTAGCCCTACCAAGCTTCCGCCTTACGCGGGTTACATCTTCTCGAACACCGCAATCGACTCGACATGCGAAGTCTGCGGAAACATGTTCATCACACCCGCCGCCTTGAGCGCGTAGCCATGCCCCTGCACCAGTTCCGCCGCATCGCGCGCCAGCGTGGCGGGGCTGCAACTCACATAGACGATGCGGCGCGGCGCGGTCTCCGGGGTGATGGCTTTCACCAGTTCCGCCGCACCGTCGCGCGGCGGGTCGATCAGCCATTTATCGAAATGGCGACCATGACACGTTACTTGCGAAGCAAGCCGATTGCAGGAATGGTCGCCCGGCAGCGAATCTTCAAGCGCCGAACTCTCGCTCCCCAAAAATGAGCTGCCCAGCTTTACCAACGCCGCCTCGTCCATCTCGAACAAGTTCATCGCGCGGAATTCGGTGTTGCCCGATAGCCCGTTGTGCGCGGCGTTGTGCGCGGCGCGTTTTACCAGCGCGGCGCTGCCTTCGATGCCCAGCACTTGCGCGCCGCTGCGCGCGATGGGCAGCGTGAAATTGCCCAGCCCGCAGAAGAAATCGGCGATGCGCTCGCCCGGCTGCGGATCGAGCAGACGGATCGCACGATGCACCATCACGCGGTTGAGCGCGCTGTTGACCTGGGTAAATTCGGTCGGCGCGAACGGCATCTCGACAGCGAATTCCGGCAGCGTGTAGGTCAACGCCGGCGCGTCGAGAGGATGGAAAGGATAGATGCTGTCCAGCCCTTTCGGCTGCAGCCAGAACTGGATGCCGTGCGCGTCGGCGAAGGCGCGCAACGCGGCCTCATCGCCGGCGGTGGGCGGCGCCATCACGCGCAACACCAGCACGTCCACGTTATCGCCGCATGCCACCTCGATCTGCGGCAGGTGCTCGCGGATCGAGAGCCCTTCGATCAACTGCGCCAGCAAGGGAATCAATCCGGAAATCTTCGGCGGCAGGATTTCGCAGCGCGACATATCCGCCACGTAGCTGCCGCGCTTTTCGCGGAAGCCGACCAGCGTCTTGCCCTTCTTCAGCACATGGCGCACCGACAGCCGCGCGCGCTGGCGGTAGCCCCACGGCAATCCATAGATCGGCGACAGGATGGTCTCGGGTTTGACCTTGCCGATGCGTTCGAGGTTGTCTTCCAGCACGCGCTGCTTGGCGGCGACCTGCGCGCGCGGCTCGAGGTGCTGCATCGAACAGCCGCCGCACACGCCGAAGTGGATGCATTTCGGCTCGACGCGCATGAACGACGGCTTGAGAATGGCGGTTACCTGCGCATTCTCGAAGCTGGGCTTCTTGCGGTAAGAGGAATAGGTGACGCACTCGCCGGTCAGCGCGCCCTCGATGAAAATCACCTTGCCGTCGGCATGCGCGATGCCGCGGCCTTCCTGGTCGAGCGATTCAATGATGACTGGATTCATGCGGTTTTCTTGTCAGGCCAGGCAGCCAGAAACTCTTTCCAGTGAGGTTCATCGGATTTGGCGAGCGTGCTGCGGATCAATGCACATTCCTGCACGTAGCGCGCCTTGGTGAACTGGCCGCGCATCAACTGAAAGCGCGCAAACACCAGCCAGGTGTTCACCACGTCGGTCTCGCAGTAGTTGCGGATCTCGGCGAGCTGGCCTTGCTGATAGGCATCCCACACCTTGCTGCCGTCCATTCCCAGCTTGCCGGGAAAGCCGATCAGCTTGGCCAGCTCGTCCAGCGGCGCGTTGGCGCGCCCGGTGTACAGCGCGAGCAAGTCCATCAGGTCGAGGTGGCGCGAGTGGTAACGGCTGATGTAGTTGTTCCACTTGAAGTCCTTGTCATCCTCGCCCATATCCCAATAGCGTGGGCACTGCACGCCGTGGATCAACCCACGGTAATGCAGCACCGGCAGGTCGAAGCCGCCGCCGTTCCAGCTCACCAGTTGCGGCGTGTATTTATCGATGCCGTCGAAGAAACGCTGGATGATGCTGGCTTCGTCCTCGCCCGGTTCACCCAGTGACCACACCTTGAAGTTATCGCCCTCGCGCAGCACGCAGGAGATCGCCGCGACGCGTTGCAGATGATGCGGCAGGAAGTCGCTGCCGGTCTTCTGGCGGCGCAACTGAAAGGCCATCTCCGCCACTGCCGCATCGCCGACCGCGCTGTCCAGTTCATGCAGCGCACGCAGCCCGACGATGTCGGGAATGGTTTCAATATCAAAAACTAGGGTTGGATTCATTTCACATCACAGATTGGATTGAGAAGGTCGTAGGGCGGATGAGCCGCAGGCGTTATCCGCCGAATGGGTTCTCATACGGCGGGAGTACGGGCGATTCATGAATCGCCCCTACACTCCCCTTGGCTCTACTTCTGCCTCCACGCTCCGCCGCTCTGCACCCACCAGCCCGGCTGGGCGCGCTGTATCCAGCGTTGCGCGAAGGTGCTGCGGATTTCCGCCTGCCATTCGGGGTGGCCGTTGACGTTGGCGATTTCGGCATACAGCGCATTGCGGTCATTGTTCTCGGCCGCAACCAGCGCATTCACCGCCTGGCGTTGCGCCAGCGGCACGGCGCCGGCATCGCGCAGCGCGATCAGGCCGTCTGCCGTCAGGCCAACCGCGCCGCTGTTGTAGTGCCCGGCAAGCTGCGCATGACGCGCCTGCATGCTCTGCTTGATGGCGTTCACGCCCGGCGTGTTGACTTCGAGGTCGGCGGCGGCGAATACATTCAGCGCGGCAGTCAGCGCGACTAACGCAACAAGGAATTTAAGCACGGCGTTCATTTTATCTCCTTCGCGGCGGGTTGATTTGCGGCAGGTTTGTCGGCCTTCTGGGTTTGCCACACTTCCTCGATGATCTTGTCCGCCGCTTTTTCGGCGGCCGCGGCGGGGAAGTAAATATTGATGGTCACGCAGGCGCTCAATGCGAATGCCGCCAGCGGCAAGGCTACCCAAACTTTTTTCATCACAGCTCCTTTCATTTAACAACGGCCTGCATATTGCCCTGCGTCACGCGCTTCAGGCGCGTAATCAGTTCGTCCCACGAAACGCTGCGATTGTAGCCCATCACGGTGATTGCCGGAATGCCTCCGCCCCTAACAATGGCGTAAGCCCCGCCGTTGCCGTTATCCACGCCGCCCATCGCGCACACGCCGTTGCGCAGCGCACAGCTCCAGCCGATGCGCTCGTAGCCGAAATTCTCGAAGAAACGCAGGTAGCTGCGCTGGATCGCCGCCACCGCGCCCGCGCCGCCCAGCGCGGAAATGTTCTGCACCGCCTTCTGACTGATCTTTCTGGGATAGTTTCCGGCGCTGCTGGACAGACGCGCATCGAAGCGCGCCGGCTGCCAATTTTGCAACTCCAGGTTGTTCACGTCCACGTCGATGCGCCCCTGCATGTTGCCGAACGAAAAAGTGCGCGTCAGCAGGTCGAGATCGAGTTCGCGCATGCTCAGGTTGCCGGACAGGCGCGGCGCGCGCCCGAACGGGTCGGCCAGCTTAAGCTGCGTCGCCGCCACCGAGCCGTCGAACATATTGAACAGCAGCGCGCCGTCGACATTGATTGCATCGCCGTCGTAGCTGACCCTGGGGATGCTCCCCGCGAGGGTGCCGAGCATCTTCGACCAGCCCGCCGCCTGGCTGAACTGCTCCATCGAAACCTGGCTGAGCGAGGCGGCGAATTGCCAATGCCATGCGGCACCTTCGCGATGCAGCCTAAAATCCCGCAATTCGAGCTCGCCGTCCAGCACCGGCAGAACGCCCTGCGCCACGCCGAATTCCATGCCGCGCATCTCTACCGCCCACTGACCGCTGCCCAGCGGCACGCCGAGCAGCGCGCCTCCGGCAAAGGCGATGTTGGCGGTGCGCGGCGCATCCGCCTGCCAGTCGATCTCGCTGTTCACGCCGAGCAGCGCGAAACGCCGTTCCGCGTCGGCGATGCCCGCACCGCGCAACACCAGGTGCAGCGCTTGCGTCGCGCCGTCGCGATATTGCCAGTCCATATCGGCATGGCCGTAGAGGGAAGATTCGGCCAATGCGCCCTTGTCCAGGTACGGCCTGGCATAATCGGCAAACAGTTTTCCCAGCGCGAGGTTGTCGCCGCGCGCCTTGCATTCCGCCAGCACGCCCCGCTTCATGTCCCACAGCGCGGCAAACTGCACGCGCCCGGCTTCCGGCAGATCGATGATGGCCCGTTCAACTTTAAGAGATGCGCCATCAAGGCTGCCGGACGCGCTGATCCGATGTTCGCCGCGCAGATACAACGGCTGCCAGAACAGCTCGCCGGACTGCCACGCGATATTGCCTTGCCAATTCCAGCGGGCGGCCTTGCGCGCGGCTGCGAACTTGACGGTTCCGCGCAGTTTTTCCGCCGCATGCAGGCCGCTGGCATCGCTGAATCCCATATCGGCCAATTGCATGTCGGCGGCCATTGCGGCCACGCCGGACGCCTCGCCGCTGATGCGCAACATGCCGCTCAACTCGCCCTGATTGAACTGCGGCATGGCCGCCGGAAGGAAAATCGCGAGTTGCTTGCCAGGCACATTGCGCAAAGCTGCCGAGACTTGCCAGCTGCCGGTAGCGAAGCGGTAATCGAATTCCAGGGTCATGCCCGGCAGTTGCGCGAGGCTGCCGCCGTGACAGCTCATGCTTACCGTGGAAAGCGCGAAACTCGCACAATGGAGCGACACGTTGCGCAGGCCGCGCTGTCGCACATGCAGCTCGGCGATGCGCAAATCCGCCGAGCCGTTCTCCGGCAAAGACAGCGCAATGCCGCGCGCGGAAAAATCCGGCGCGGCGATGTCGGCGATGTTCAGCGAAAACTCTGCGGCGCCGGCCGTAAATGAGAATGACAGCAACACATACAGCGCGGTCTGTACGCACCGGCCGAGTTGTTTCCAAAAATGAGTCACTGCCTGGAGCATTCCATGCGCCCTATCCCGCCAGATTGCAGAACTCCGCTGGTCTTTCACAACAAAAAATCCCGAGGCCGCCCCCGGGATTTCGTATTCAACCAACCTGATGCATTACGCAAAGTTCTTCGCTACGAACTCCCAGTTCACCAGATTGTTGAGAAAGGTCTCGACATACTTTGGGCGCAGGTTGCGGTAGTCGATGTAGTAGGCATGCTCCCACACGTCCACGCACAGCAGCGCCTTGTCGCCGGTGGTCAGCGGCGTGCCGGCCGCACCCATGTTGACGATGTCCAGGCTGCCGTCGGCCTTCTTCACCAGCCAGGTCCAGCCGGAGCCGAAATTGCCCACCGCGGAAGCCTGGAACGCCTTCTTGAAATCGTCGAGGCTGCCCCACTTCCTGTCGATCGCGTCCGCCAGCGCTCCGCCCGGTGCTCCGCCGCCGTTCGGCTTCATGCAGTTCCAGAAAAAACTGTGGTTCCATACCTGCGCAGAATTGTTGTAGAGGCCGCCGGCGGGCGCCTTCTTCACGATAGCTTCCAGATCGAGGTTCTCGTATTCGGTGCCCTTGATCAGGTTGTTGAGATTGGTGACGTAGGCCTGATGGTGCTTGCCGTAATGATATTCGAAGGTTTCCTTGGACATGTGCGGTTGCAGCGCGTCCATCGCATAGGGTAATGCAGGCAGGGTATGTTCCATTTCAGTCTCCTTTAGAAAGTAAACTTCGGGTGGCAAACAATTATCGCAGCAAATCCATTTCTGTTTTTGGCTCCTGCTGTTTGCGAAGTGTAACATGACGCCATGACCACCCTGCCCCGCTTTCTGTGCGACGAAATGCTCGGCCGGCTATGCCGCTATTTGCGCGCCGCCGGATATGACGCGCTGTTGGCCAACGGCGGCCGCAGCGACGGCGAGCTGCTGCGGCAGTGCCGTGAGGAAGGGCGCTACTTCCTGACGCAGGACCGACTGGTGCAGGAACACAAGGCAGCGCGCGGCGTGGCGCTGCTGCTGCCGCAAGGCGATCTCGACCGGCTCGCCGCCGCGCTCGGCGCGCACCTCAGGCTCGACTGGCTCGGCCATGCCTTCACCCGCTGCCTGAAGGACAACGCGCCGCTGGTTGCGGCAGACGCCGCTGCGCTGGCGCGCGCGCCCGCCGATGCGCTCAGGCCGGATGAGCCGCTGTGCCATTGCCCGGCGTGCGGGCGGATTTACTGGCGCGGCTCGCACTACAAGCGCATGCGCGCCAAGCTGACCGCATGGCAGTCGGCTAAAAGAGAGGTGCCCGTAACGGTGGTCTGAAACTATCGGTATCGAGCGGCGGAAAGAGGACGTTAAAAAGAAGCTGAAAAGAAGGTTGATAGCCGGAAGATTTTTGAAGTACCATCGCGTTTCCGCCCATTCAGACGCGATGTTTTAATGGCGCGCAACAAGAACAATTTAATCGAAACGGAAAACTCCATGACTCTGATGATAGGAATTCCCCGGGAAATAGCCGCGGGTGAAAAACGCGTGGCCACCGTGCCCGATGTCGTTGAAAAGCTCATCAAGCTGGGCTTCAAGGTCGCCGTGGAATCCGGCGCCGGCGATGCGGCGAATTTCAGCGACGATACTTACCGCGCCGCAGGCGCAGAAATTATCGGCGGCGCCGCCAAACTGTGGTCCGCGTCCGACATCGTGTTCAAGGTATGCGTGCCGACGACGGAGGAAGTCGGCATGATGCACGAGGGCGGCACCCTGATCGGCTTCATCTGGCCGGCGCAAAACCCGGAATTGATGCAGCAGCTGGCGGCGAAGAAGGCCACCGTGCTGGCCATTGACGCGCTGCCGCGCATGTTGAGCCGCGCGCAGAAGATGGACGCCCTGACCTCACAGGCCGGCGTCGCCGGCTACCGTGCCGTCATCGAGGCCGCCAACGTCTTTGGTCGCTTCTTCAACGGCCAGATCACCGCTGCGGGCAAGGTTCCGCCGGCCAAGGTCTTCATCGCCGGTGCCGGCGTGGCGGGCCTCGCGGCGATCGGTACCGCCGCCGGCCTGGGCGCCATCGTGCGCGCCAACGACACCCGTGCCGAAGTGGCCGATCAGGTCAAGTCCTTGGGCGGCGAGTTCGTGAAAGTCGAGTATGAGGAAGAAGGTGGTGGCGGTGGTGGCTACGCCAAGGTGATGAGCGAGGGCTTCCAGCAGGCCCAGCGCGAGATGTACGCCAAGCAGGCGAAGGAGGTGGACATCATCATCACTACCGCGCTGATCCCCGGCAAGCCCGCGCCGAAGCTGATCACCGCCGAAATGGCGCAATCCATGAAACCCGGCAGCGTCATCGTCGACATGGCGGCCGAGCGGGGCGGCAACTGCGAGCTGACCGAGCCCGGCCAAGCGGTGGTGAAGCACGGCGTGACCATCGTCGGCTACACCGATCTGAACTCGCGTCTAGCCAAGCAATCCTCGACGCTGTACGCGACCAACCTGTTCCGCCTGACCGAGGAACTGTGCAAGACCAAGGACGGCATCATCAACGTCAACATGGAAGACGACGCCATCCGCGGCCTGACGGTCATCAAGGAAGGCAATATCACCTGGCCTGCGCCCGCACCGAAGCTGCCCGCTGCACCGGCCAAACCGGCTGTTGCCAAGCCGGCGGCACCCGCCGCCAAGGGCCATGGCAAAGGCGGCGCTCCGGCCTCGGGTACAAAAACGGCGATCATATTCGGCGTCGCGGCGGCGGTATTCTGGTTCATCGGCGCCAGCGCGCCAGCGGCATTCCTCGGGCACTTCACCGTGTTCGTGCTCGCCTGCTTCGTCGGCTACATGGTGGTGTGGAACGTCACTCCCGCGTTGCATACGCCGCTGATGAGCGTCACCAACGCGATCAGCAGCATCATCGCGATCGGCGCGCTGGTGCAGATCGCGCCGCCGCTGATGGGTGGCGGAGGCCCGCGCCCGGATGACTGGATACGCTGGCTGGCAGTGGCCGGCATCGCGCTCACCGCAGTCAATATGTTCGGCGGTTTCGCCGTCACCCAGCGCATGCTGGCGATGTTCCGCAAATAAGGCCGTAAAAACAACACAAGGTAATCAATCATGTCTGAAAGCTTGGCAACCGTCTCCTATATTGGCGCGACGATTCTTTTCATCCTGAGCCTCGGCGGCCTCTCCAATCCGGAGAGTTC
>JACPEI010000030.1 GCA_016183575.1 Nitrosomonadales bacterium
AGCCGCCCACCACCAGGCGCTTCAGATACAGCTCCGGCGCGATGCGCAGATACATCTTCATGTCCAGCGCGTTATGGTGTGTCTCGAACGGCTTGGCCGCCGCGCCGCCGGGGATCGGGTGCATCATCGGCGTTTCCACTTCCAGATAGCCGTGGCCGATGAAAAATTCGCGGATCGCCTGAATGATCCGGGTGCGCGTCATGAACACCTTGCGCGCATCCTCATTGGTAATCAGGTCGAGGTAGCGCTGGCGGTATTTCTGTTCCTGATCGGTCAGGCCGTGGAATTTTTCCGGCAGCGGGCGCAATGCCTTGGTCAGCAAACGCACCTGCGAAACGCGCACGGAAAGCTCGCCGGTCTTGGTCTTGAACAGCACACCGACCGCGCCGAGAATGTCGCCGAGGTCGTGATGCTTGAACGCGTTATGCGCTTCCTCGCCGGTGTCGTTGTTGCTGATGAACAACTGGATGCGCCCGCTCATGTCCTGCACCGTGGCGAAACTGGCCTTGCCCATCACGCGCTTCAACATCATGCGACCCGCGACCGCGACATGAATTTGCGCGGCTTCCAGTTCGTCATGCGTCTTTTCGCCGAATTCCGCATGCAGGTCGCCCGCCAGGTGCTTGCGTTCGAAATCGTTTGGAAAAGCGATGCCTGCCTTGCGGATCTCCGCAAGCTTGTTGCGACGCTCGGTGATGATCTGGTTTTCGTCTTGCGGGGGTAGAGTTTGTTCGTTCATCGGTATATTTCTCAAAAGTAAAATAGTTCAAATCCAATCAGGCGTGCGGCTTCGCCTTGATTTTGGTCGGAGGTGGCGAATTTTGTAGCGCCGATTTCCTGGGCAACAGACAAATGTAAAGCATCCAGTGTGCGTAACGGAACCTTGGGTACTTTCGCCAGTATGTCGAGCGCATGGGTGGCATGGGAATCGTTAAGCGCATGTATCACCAGCGCGCCATCCTGAATATCGGTGCGCAGTTCCTCGAACGCATCCGATTCCAGCTTGCGGGTGATCTGTCCGATCCGACGACGGCGAGCCAGCGCACTGCGCGTTTCAACCAGCGTCAAACGGCTGGAATGGAAAGGAGCATTTGCCGCAAAAAAATCTTCAAAAGTGGCGCTTCCCGGTTCCATGATGTAGCGCTTGAGCAAAGCGCTGGTGTCAAGGTAAATCATCAGAACCGATTGGAACGATCTTCGCCCACGATTTCTTCGCTTGTAACGGTTTGCATCGGCTGGCGCGCACGGAAAGCTGCAAGTGAACGCACTCGCATTTTGGGTTTCACCGGCAGGATGCGCGCCACTGGCTCACCCCGGCAAACGACCAGCACTTCGTCGTTGTCGGCAAACATCTGCTCTGGATGGCTCAAGCCTTCACGGGCTTCACGGATGGTCAGGGTTTTCATGGGAGTAATCTCCTTTTGTGTTACGTGTCACGAATTGTACACTTGTGTCACAAGCGTTGTCATGCGTCTTTGTGTATCAGAGTAGCTGGGTCGAAATCGATCAATTTGCGTGGTGCGCCCTTGGAAGGCGCGGTCACCATTGCTGCTGGATACTGTGCCGTCAGTTTGTGGAGTGCAAATTTCCACGGAAACTCCAGCTTGCCGTTGATGCTCACAAGATTGTCGGCCAGCCGTGCATTGATCTCCGCCAGTGACTGGTCGCGTTCAGACCACATGAGTTCCGCAAGCCAGGCGTAATCCTTCAGGTTGGCTTGCAGGCTCAGGCGATTGGCATAAGGCGTTGTGGCGGTGAGGGTCAACGGCTGCATCGCTTCGCACTCGCGCTGCGCCAGATCGGGCGGCCCGCCGATGGCAAGCAACTGCACGAACAGCGCCTCGATGAAACGCTGCGGTAAGGTGGCGAAGGGTGCGGCTTCCAGCACCAAGCCCAGACGGTCATGCTCGCTGATCGCCACCACCAGTTTCGGGCGCGTGTGCAACAGATTCAACGACCAATCGCCCAAGCGGTTCGCGCCCGGCGCAGGCGGCGCGCTTGGTGCGACCTTCATCGCAGTCAGCAATTTTTGCGTGCAGCGCAGCGCCGTCATGCCTCATCACCAAGCCAGGCGGGAATATCCCGGCTGCCATGCAGCACGCGCCAGATGCTGATTTGGTCGGCAGTCTCCACATAGAACACCAGATAAGGGAAACGCTTGCAGCGCCAGAACCTCAGGCCGGGCAAATTTAATTCATGGGCATAACGCGGAGAACCTGCGCCCGGGCGGCGTTGAATGTGGAGATAGGCTTGTTCCAGAGAATCGATAAACGCCAAAGTGACTTCTGGCGAATTTTGCAGATAGTATTCGACTGCCTCCAGCACATCCTTGTCTGCCCGCTCGTGGCAAACCAGCAGCTTCATCTGGACGGCATCATCCGGTTTTGGCCAGGCGTTTTTTGATGCCGGAACGCAGCGAGGCAAAGTAGTCGGCATCGGCCAAACCCGAGGGCCTGGACTGCGCGCCTTCCAGCAGCAGGTTGCGCAATTGCGCCCGCTCCTGGTCGCGACGGATCAACTCGCGCACATACTCGCTGGAGGTGCCATAACCCGCCGTGCTGACCTGCTGATCCACAAATTCCTTGAGGACTTCAGGGAGAGAGATATTCATCGTTGACATGGCGGCAAGTCTAGTGGGCTTGGCAAAATTTGGCAAGACATCGAAGCCGGCAAAATTTGGCGCAGTGCGGGTGGAGGGAAATTAAATTGACCCTGACCATTCGCAGTAACAGCAGTAAATCTAGTGGGTTAAAGTCCCGTCCGGGGAGTTGTCCGTACGCCCCGGTAGCATGAGGAAGCGGCGCTGGAGTAATTCAGGGTCACCCTCTCATTTTTCTTTCCACGACGCGAGGTGGTCACAAATTGTGACCTCAAAATTTTGGCAATCCCGGTTTATACGCCCTGCTTCAAACTGGCCGAGATGAAATCGTCCAGGTCGCCGTCCAGTACGGCCTGAGTATTGCCGACTTCATGGTTGGTGCGCAAATCCTTGATGCGCGATTGGTCGAGCACGTAGGAGCGGATCTGGTGGCCCCAGCCGATGTCGGTTTTGCCGTCTTCCATCGCCTGTTTCTCGGCATTGCGTTTGCGCAGCTCTTCTTCGTACATGCGCGATTTCAGCATTGCCATCGCTTCGGCGCGGTTGCGGTGTTGCGAGCGGTCGCTCTGGCACTGCACGACGATGTTGGTCGGGAGGTGGGTGATGCGCACTGCGGAATCGGTCTTGTTGATGTGCTGGCCGCCTGCGCCCGATGCGCGGTAGGTGTCCACGCGCAGATCGGCCGGGTTGATTTCGACTTCGATCGATTCGTCCACTTCTGGGTAGACGAACACGCTGGAAAACGAGGTGTGGCGGCGGTTGCCGGAATCGAAGGGCGACTTGCGCACCAGCCGGTGCACGCCGGTTTCGGTGCGCAGATGGCCGTAGGCATATTCGCCGACCACCTTGATGGTTGCGCCTTTTATACCGGCGACCTCGCCGTCGGATTGTTCCAGCACTTCGACCTGGAACCCCTTGCGTTCGCAGTAGCGCAGGTACATGCGCAGCAGCATCGAGGCCCAATCCTGCGCTTCGGTTCCGCCGGAGCCGGATTGAATGTCGAGGAAGCAGTTGTTCGGGTCCATCGGGTGCGCGAACATGCGGCGGAATTCCATCGCCGCGACGCGCTTCTCGATGTCCTGGATGTCGGCGGCGGTGCCCTGCAGACTCTCGTCGTCGTTTTCCGCCTTCGCCATTTCAAACAATTCGGCGGCATCGGAGAGATTTTGCTGGATTTGCTTCAGGCCGAGCACCACGCCTTCCAGCATCTTGCGCTCGCGTCCCAACTCCTGCGCGCGCTTGGCGTCCTGCCAGATGGCGGGGTCTTCGGCGAGTTCGCTGACTTCGATCAGGCGTTCCTGCTTGGTATCGAAGTCAAAGATACCTCCGCAGTTCGGCGCTGCGCAGACCTAGGTCTTGCAGCTGGTTGGACAGGACGTTGAGTTGTTCGATTTCCATGATGTTGTCGCGTGCTGAAAGGGCGCGATTATAGCGCAAACAGCCCCAGCAGCACCCCGCAAGCGATTGCGCCGAAGCCGATGGCGACCTGTCTGGCGAGAGCCCAGCCGCCGATGAAAACCACCATGCCGAACTTGAACGCGAGATTGGCGAGGACGGCGAGCGCAATCGCCGTGACGGTCTGTTGTTCGCTCAATTGGCCGAGGTTGAACAGGCGCAGGCTGGACAGGGTGATTGCATCCACATCGGTCAGCCCCGATGCCAATGCCACGGCATACAAGCCTTGGCTGCCGGCAATATCCGCCATCCACGCCGAACCGAGCAGTACTATTACATACAGCAGGCCAAAGCCGACTGCTGTATGCAGTTCGGCCGGGTTGGAGGTTTCCGGGATGTAGAGTTCGGTGGCCTTGCCCATCTTGCGCCAGTTGTACAACGCGACCATCGAACCAAACAGCAGGCCGCCCGCCAGCACCGGCAGCAGACTTGGCAGCGCGCCATAGGCGACTGCGGCACTGACCATCAGCAGGCGCAGCAGCACCACCATGCTGGCGATCACGATCACCGATGCGGCCAGATTAGACATGACCGGATTGCTCTTGCCGTGTTTCGCATAAATCATCGTGGTTGCGGTACTGGAAACAAGGCCGCCGAAAAAACCCAGCAGCGGCGCGCCATAGCGGGTTCCCACTACATGCAGTGCGGCGTAGCCCGCCAGGCTGATACCGGAAATCAGCACTACCATCAGCCAGGCCTGATGCGGATTGAAGGCGCCGTAGGGGCCGTAGTTCTGGTCGGGCAGGATCGGCAGCACGATGAAAGTCAGCACGGCAAATTGCAGCACGGCGACCAGATCGCGGCGCGTGAGTTTCTGCGACAGCCCGCGCAGTTCCGGCTTGAAATAGAGTAGGGCGGTGACGCCGATTGCCAGCATCACGGCGAGTTTGGCGAGGCCGTACCAGATCATTGCGCCCAGGCCGTAACACAGCACAAGCGCGATTACGGTCGTGGTGCCCGGATCGTTTTCCCTGTCCTGAGCCTGTCGAAGTGGCTCGCTGGGCTTGCTGATGTACGCGGCGATGATCGTGCCGGCCACGGCCAGCAGGCCGGCGATCAGCAGCCAGGGCGAGTCGAGTTTTTCGGCGAGCAGTGCGGCCATAGTGCCGAACAAGGCAACCAGCGCGAAGGTGCGCAGCCCGGCCTTGGCCGACGGGTTACGTTCGCGTTCCAGCCCGATCAGCAGGCCGATGGCGAGGCTGGTGAGGAATTGCGGCAATGCTCCGATGCCGTTGCCTTGCAGAAGACTGGTTTCCATGGTTGCCTTCGCTTTTGGTAGGTTGGGTTAGCGTTTTTTGCGTAACCCAACATCATTAAAAAAGGCTGTTGGGTTACGCGATGAGACCGCTAACCCAACCTACAAAACCTTATTTCTTCGCATTCCGCCAATGGCGAATGATGAGCTGCAAACTCTGCGTGCCATTGTATTCATTGACGCTCAGGCTGTACACGGCATGGATTTGTCCGGGCAGAGGCTCGTTGTGCCCGAACAGTATCGCCTCAATAAGTTTGCCCTGCATATTCAAACGCAATTTCAGGTGCCTTTCGCCGACCACGCGCTGGCTCTGCACGACAAAATTGTCGTTGAACTGCGGGGTAGGGAAGCCTTGGCCCCAAACCTGTCCATCCAGCAAGCGCGCCACCTCCAGACTCATCTCGACAGGTTCCAGCGCACCGTCGGTTTCGATGCGCTGCGCGAGGTCGCTTTCATCGAGCAGTTCGCCGGAGACCTGCTCGAAGGCGGTGGCAAAATTCCCAAAATCGGCTTCGGCGATGCTCAAGCCAGCCGCCGCCGCGTGCCCGCCAAATTTCCTGATCAGAGACGGATGGCGTTTGCTGACCAAGTCCAGCGCGTCGCGCAGATGCAATGCGGCGATGGAGCGCCCGGAGCCTTTCAACTCCCCGTCGTTCGCGCGCGCGAAGGCGATCGCCGGGCGATGGAATTTATCCTTGAGGCGCGACGCGAGGAGGCCGATCACGCCCTGGTGCCAGGTTTCGTCGAACAATACCAGGCAGGCCGCTTCGACAGGCTCAGGACAGGCACCATAGTGCGCATGGCGCACCCTGCGATTGATCTGCTCCAGCGCCGCCAGCGCGCTGTCCTGCATCTCCGCTTCGATGCTGCGTCGTTCGCGGTTCAGCGCGTCCAGCCTTGCGGCGATCTGCATCGCGGTCTCCGCATCGTCGGCCAGCAGGCAGTCGATGCCCAGGCTCATGTCATCCAGCCTGCCCGCCGCATTCAGGCGTGGCCCGACGGTGAAACCCAGATCCTGGCTGGAGGCTTTCTCCGGTTTTTTCCCCGCAACATGCAACAGCGCGTTGATGCCCGCGCAGGCGCGCCCGGCGCGGATGCGTTGCAGGCCATGCTGCACGAGGATGCGGTTGTTCTGGTCCAGCTTTACCACATCGGCGACCGTTCCCAGCGCGACCAGATCGAGCAGTTCAACGAGTTTCTGTCCTCCGTCTTCTGTCTTCTGTCCTCTGATACGCAGTTCTGCGCGCAACGCCAGCAGCACATAGAACATCACGCCGACGCCGGCCAGGTGCTTGCCGGGAAAGGAGCAGCCGGGCTGGTTGGGATTGACGATGCAGGCCGCGTCCGGCAGCGCATCGCCGGGCAGGTGATGGTCGGTGACGAATACCTGCATCCCCAGCCGGTTGGCTTCGGCCACACCTTCGACGCTGGCGATGCCGTTGTCCACCGTCAGCAGAATATCAGGTTCGCGTTCTGCGGCGAGTCGCACGATCTCGGGCGTCAGCCCGTAACCGTATTCGAAGCGGTTCGGCACGATGAAATCGACTTGCGCGCCGAAGCCGCGCAACCCGCGCACGGCCACCGCGCAGGCGGTCGCGCCGTCGGCATCGTAGTCGGCGATGACCAGGAATTTCTTCTTTGCGGCGATGGCGTCAGCCAGCAGGCAGGCCATTTTGCGCGCATTTTTCAGGCTGTCGAATGGCAGCAGTCCGGCCAATGAAGTATCCAGTTGTCGGCTGTCCGTGATGCCGCGCGCCGCAAAAATCCTGGCCAGGGCTGACGCATAGCCGCTGTCGAGCAGGTGCTGAACGGCTGAGGAGGGAATGCTGCGCGGGGTGATTTCTGGCATGGCGACAGTATATAGCCTGTAGCGGGTGGCTTGTAGCAGGTAGCCAATCAAGGTGTGCGTTTTGCGTCCAGCCTTTATTGCTGCAAGCCACCTTTGATACAACGATAGCATGTGGGGTGCACTCTACGCTGCTACGCAACTCCGTTTGCCTATGGAGTAGCCCGGATGCAGCGTAGCGCAATCCGGGGTTTGGCGGTCGCGGTCGAAGTCTTCCCGGATTCCATTGCATTTCATCCGGGCTACGGTCGCTTGTAGCAGGTAGCCAATCAATGTGTGAATTTTGCGTGCGGTTTTTGCGCTACAAGCTACCAGCTACAGGCTACCGGCTTTTTGCAGCCTCGTTTTTTTTGGGCAGGTGCGCTAGAATTGCGCTCATTTTTCAAGTCAGGCATAAAATCGTGGCATTGATAGTCCAGAAGTACGGCGGCACATCGGTCGGCAGCCCGGAGCGCATCAAGAACGTGGCGCGGCGCGTTGCGAAATTCAAGGCGCAGGGGCATCAGGTCGTGGTGGTGGTCTCCGCGATGAGCGGCGAAACCAACCGCCTCGTCGCGCTGGCCCATGAAATCCAGAAGCATCCCGATCCGCGCGAGCTGGATGTGATCATCTCCACCGGCGAGCAGGTCACCATCGGCCTGCTGGCGATGGCGCTCAAGGACATCGGCCTGAAGGCGAAGAGCTACACCGGCGGGCAAGTGAAGATACTCACCGACAGCGCCTTCACCAAGGCGCGCATCGTCAGCATCGACGAGCAGAGCATCCGCACCGACCTGGCGAACGACTGCGTGGTCGTGGTTGCAGGTTTTCAGGGGATGGATGAACACGGCAACATTACCACGCTGGGGCGCGGTGGATCGGACACCACCGGCGTGGCGATTGCCGCGGCGCTGCGTGCCGACGAATGCCAGATATACACCGATGTGGACGGCGTCTACACCACCGATCCACGCGTGGTTCCCGAGGCGCGCCGCCTGAAGAGCATTACCTTCGAGGAAATGCTGGAAATGGCGAGCCTCGGCTCCAAGGTGCTGCAAATCCGCTCGGTGGAATTTGCCGGAAAATACAAGGTCAAGCTGCGCGTGCTGTCCAGTTTCGAGGAAGAGGGCGAAGGCACGCTGATTACTTTTGAGGAAAACGACAAAATGGAACAAGCCATCATCTCCGGGATCGCGTTCAATCGCGATGAAGCCAAGATCACCGTGCTGGGCGTGCCCGACAAACCCGGCATCGCCTACCAGATTCTGGGGCCGGTCTCCGACGCCAATGTCGACGTGGACATGATCATCCAGAACGTCGGCGTGGACGGCACGACAGACTTCTCCTTCACCGTGCATCGCAACGAATTCGCCAAGGCGATGGATATCCTGAAGGGCAAGGTGCAGCCGCATATCGGCGCGCGCGATGTGGCCGGCGACAATAAGGCCGCCAAGGTTTCGGTGGTCGGCGTCGGGATGCGCTCGCATGTCGGCATCGCCAGCAAAATGTTCCGCGCCCTGGCGGAAGAGGGCATCAATATCCAGATGATCTCCACATCGGAAATAAAAATTTCCGTGGTCATCGACGAGAAATATCTGGAGCTGGCAGTGCGCGTGCTGCACAAGGCTTTCGACCTCGATCAGGAAGATGCGTAATCGTTTGACCTTTCGGGCCGGATACATTAATATGCGCGGCCTTCGGAGAGGTGGCCGAGAGGTCGAAGGCACGCCCCTGCTAAGGGCGCATACGAGCTTAAACTTGTATCGAGGGTTCGAATCCCTCCCTCTCCGCCAAGGTAAATATGTAAGTGCGCGCCCGTAGCTCAGATGGATAGAGTACTTGGCTACGAACCAAGGGGTCGGGCGTTCGAATCGCTCCGGGCGCACCAATTAGGTATAAAACTGGGCACTTGATTATTCAAGCTGCCCATTTTTATTTGCTGCATCGTTTCCGCCAAGGCCGCATAACTGCCCTTGATGGTTGCCGTCTTATCTTCCACCACGATTTCATCCACCAGAATGTTCAAATAGTTTTTCGCCAATGGTGAACCCTTGGCCAACAGTTTTTGCCGCAGCACCTTGCCGAATACCTCCACCTGACTTGCTTTGAGGTATTCCACCGCCGGCAGGGAAGTATCACGGCGCACCCCAGCCAGTTCGATGAACAATGCCTCGCGTGCCGCCTTGTGCTGTTGTGCGCGGCGTTGCGTGGTTTCATCCAGTTCAATCGTGCCCATCTCGATGGCATTCAGTAAATTTTCTTGTTTTTTCTCGACCAGCTTGATCTGGCGGTTTAGCTCGTTGATGCGTTCCTGTTGGTCATCCTTGGACGATTTAATGTGCTTGCGTAATTCTGCCATCATCACTTGCAGGCGTTCCGGTGCAAAGACTTTCTGCGCCAGTTGTTTCAGCACCAGCGCGTCGAGCTTCTCCATTGGCAGATTGCCGCTTGTGCAGGCGTGGTTGCCTTGGTTGTGCCTGCTGGCGCATTTGTAATAGCGATACTTGCCACTCTTGCCCGTGACCAGCGTCATTGCATGGTCGCAGATGCCACACTTGAGCAAGCCAGTAAGCAGAGTAGGGGAAGACACGCGGCGCGGGGGTGTTTTACTCGGTGCGCGTTCCTCACGTTTAGCCCTGACACGCTCGAAGGTTGCCGCATCTATGATGGCGGGAATAGCCGTTTTTACCCATTCATCCGGTGGCCGTTTCTGGCCTGTCTTGGAATCAATCACGTTGAAGAAATAATCGCCCATGTAAAGCGAATCAGAGAGCAGCTTGTGGGTTTTAGAGACATTCCACGCACTGCCGCGCATGAGCAGCCCTTTGCCTGTCAGATGCTTGACGATCTCCTTGCAGCCCATCACGCGGCCATCCAAGCCATGTAGATACAAGTCATAAGCCAGACGCACGATGCCCGCTTCCGCTTCGTTGATTGCCAGCTTCTTTTTGCTACGGCCACGGCTTGCGGCTCTATCGGTTGCGTCCGCCTGATAACCGAATGGCGGTTTTGAGCCGTTGAAATAGCCTTGGCGTGCGTTTTCCTTCATGGCGCGTGAAACGTGCTTGGAATTCTCCTTGGATTGATGCTCGTCAAACAGATTAATGATACGCCGCATCATTTCCCCGCCAGCATCATCGCTCGTCGGTTGTGTGATGGAAACGACCTTAACCTTGTTCTTGGCGAGTTTGCGTTCATAGACGCCGAATTCGATGCCATCACGGAAGAAGCGCGACAGAGGGTGTAAGAATTTTTGTGTAAACGGTCATTTGGCAGGAAACTGCCTAACTTCAAGGAGGAGTGAACATGACCGTAGTAAAGAAAACCCCATCGCCGGATTTGATCGACCAGCTGCTGGCCGACTACCGTAAACCCGAAGACCTGATTGGCGAGCATGGCCTGCTCAAGCAGCTTACCAAGGCCGTTGTGGAGCGCGCCCTGCAAGCCGAGATGGCCGCCCACCTCGGGCATGACAAGCATGAGCCGGTCGCCAATGCCGCAGGCAACACCCGCAACGGCACCAGCCGCAAGACGCTCAAAGGCGAATTCGGCGAACTGCCGATAGAAATCCCGCGCGACCGGCAAGGCAGCTTCGAATCGCAACTCGTCCCCAAGCACCAGACCCGCTGGACGGGGTTCGACGACAAGATACTGTCCCTGTATGCCCGCGGCATGACCGTGCGAGAGATACAAGGCCACCTGGAAGAAATGTACGGCACGGAGGTATCGCCCAGTCTGATCTCGTCGGTGACCGATGCCGTGATCGAAGAGGTCAAAACCTGGCAATCCCGCCCGCTCGATGCCTTGTACCCCATCGTTTACCTGGACTGCATCCACGCCAAAGTACGCGATAACGGCGCGGTGCGCGTCAAGGCCGTGTATCTGGCATTGGGCATCAAGCTGGACGGCGAGAAGGAACTGCTGGGCATCTGGATCGCCCAGACCGAGGGCGCGAAATTCTGGCTGCAAGTGGTAACCGAGCTCAAGAACCGTGGCGTATCGGACATTTTCATCGCCTGCGTGGACGGCCTGAAGGGTTTCCCGGAAGCCATCGAAGCCGTGTTCCCCAAGACTGCCGTGCAACTATGCATCGTGCATATGGTGCGCCACAGCCTGAACTACGTGAGCTGGAAACTGCGCAAGGAGGTGGCGGCTGACCTGCGCGCCATCTACACCGCCGCCACAGCGGAAGAAGCTGAACAACATCTCGCAGCATTCGAGGCCAAGTGGGATCGGGACTATCCTGCCATCGGCCAGAGCTGGCGGCGCAACTGGGCGCGCATCACGCCGTTCTTTGAATATCCGCCGGAGATTCGCCGGGTGATCTACACCACCAATGCGATCGAATCGCTGAACATGAGCCTGAGGAAGATTACCAAGAACCGTGGCTCGTTCCCGTCCGATGAGGCGCTGTTAAAACTGTTCTACCTGGCCCAGCAAAACATCAGCAAGAAATGGACGATGCCGATCAGGGACTGGAAAGCGGCGCTGAACCGCTTTACTATCCAGTTCGGTGATAGGATGCCGCAGCATTAACGAATCCCGTTTACACAAAATTCAGGACACCCTCGATTGCCGCCAGCGCACCGATCCCGTACCGATGGATAATGGGCGGGGAAATTTCCCTAATTTTATCAAGCGGTAAATTGTTGCTCTGCTTAGGCCAGACATTTGTTCAACGGTCTTGCGCCGAAGGAGGTAGTCAATAACTTGTTGTTGAACGTGCGCGGATGTATTTTGCAATTTTAAGAGTGCATTTTTTCTGGAAATAGATCATACATGCAAGCGGCTTTACTTAGCTGCTCTCACAACTTGCCATAAACTGGCGGAGGCTGTGAGATTCGAACTCACGGAACATTTCTGTTCGGCAGTTTTCAAGACTGCTGGTTTAAACCACTCACCCAAACCTCCAACGGAGGCCATGATACCTGAACTTGCTCATCTCATAAATCAACCGATTGGACTTCACCCGCTTTCATAGACGTTTCTGAACGTCTGCTCAGTCTTGCGGATGGTTAAGGCAATGAAATAACCGTTTCCCAGTGCCCGGATTTATCTCTTCTGGCGCACCAGTAATTCAAAGGGTTAGGCAGAAATGCTTAGCCCTTTTTCTTTCCGTGGGGGCTTTTCGGGGGCTTTCATTTTCAAACTGTCCCGCCAAGCGAAGCGATGCAAAAGCGCTTCCCCTCACGTTTTACATCACCCCGCCGCATCCCTAACCACTCCCGCAATCCTCTCCGCACACTGTTTCACCAGCACTCCATCTTCGCCTTCCACCATCACGCGCAGCAACGGCTCGGTACCGGACGGGCGCAACAGCACGCGGCCTTTGCCGTCCAGCGCCTTTTCTGCATCAGACACTGCCGCTTTGACTTGGTCGTGGCCGAGGCAATCGACACCTTTTGTCACGCGCACGTTGACGAGTATCTGCGGGTACATCTGCAAATCACCCGCTGCTTCGGCAAGGGTCTGCTGCTTCATGCGCAGGGCGTGCAGTACTTGCAACGCCGAGACGATGCCGTCGCCAGTGCTGTGCTTGTCGAGGCAGATGATGTGACCGGAATTTTCACCGCCGAGCTGCCAGCCTTGCTGCTGCAACAATTCCATTACGTAGCGGTCGCCCACTTTTGCACGCAGAAATGGGATACCCAATCTTCGCATCGCATGTTCGAACGCCAGGTTGGTCATCAGCGTACCGACCACGCCGCCGTGCAGCCTGCCTAATTTTTGACGGTGCTTTGCAATCACATACAGCAACTGGTCGCCGTCGTAGAGTTTTCCAGACGCATCCGCCATCACCAGGCGGTCGCCATCGCCGTCCAGCGCGATGCCGATATCTGCTTTATGTTCAATCACGGCCTTTTGCAAATTCGCGGGTGCGGTCGCACCGTAGCCGTCGTTGATGTTCTTGCCATCCGGCTGTGCGCCGATGGCGATCACGTCCGCGCCGAGTTCGTGGAACACATGGCGCGCGATGTGGTACGTCGCGCCATGCGCGCTGTCCACCACGATCTTCAAGCCGCGCAGGTCCAGTTCGCATGGAAAAGTGCTCTTGCAAAATTCGATATAACGACCGACCGCATCGTCGATACGTTTGGCTTTACCCAGCCCGTCCGAGGCGTTGGTCTGCATCGGATTATCCAGTTCGGCTTCGATGGCGCGCTCGGTCTCATCGGGCAATTTGGTGCCGTTGCCGGAGAAAAACTTGATGCCGTTATCGTCGAAGGGGTTGTGCGAGGCGGAGATCACGATGCCGGCTTGCAGGCGCAATGCGCGCGTCAGGTAAGCCACCGCCGGGGTCGGTACCGGCCCGGCCAGGTACACATCGACGCCCGCCGCGATCAAACCGGCTTCCAGCGCCGATTCCAGCATGTAGCCGGAGATACGCGTGTCCTTGCCGATCAGCACGCCGGGACGTTCGCCGCGCATATCGCTGGAGCCTGCCAGCACCTTGCCTGCCGCATAGCCCAGATGCATCACGAATTGCGGCGTGATGGGGTGTTCGCCCACGCGTCCGCGTACTCCGTCGGTTCCGAAATATTTTCTGCTCACTCCATTGCTCCGTTCGCTCTAAATCGGACAAGTAGGTCGGGCTTAACCAGCGACTTGGCTGCCGTATTTTGGCGGCCTAGTCGAATGGCTATGCAAAGCTTGCCCGACGCGGTGGGCAGAGCCCACCCTACGCCGCTGTTTATAGTTTCACTGCATTCCAGATTTTCAGTGCATCCACAGTCTCGCGCACATCGTGCACGCGCACGATGGATGCGCCGTTCTGCACCGCGATCAGGGCCGCTGCCACGCTCGCCGCAACGCGGTCTCCCGCCTCCCGCCCGGTCAACGCGCCGAGCATCGATTTGCGCGACAGTCCCGCCAGCACCGGCACACCCAGTTCGCGCAGTTTGTCCAAGCGGCGCAACAGGTCGAGATTATGCGCCAGCGTCTTGCCAAAGCCAAAGCCCGGATCGATCACGATATGCTCGCGCCTGATTCCGGCAGCCTCCGCCGCAGCGATGCGTTCGCGCAGGAACTCGCCTACCTCGGCGACGACATTCTGATAATGGGGTTGCGTTTGCATGGTTTGCGGGTTGCCCTGCTTGTGCATCAGGCATACAGCGACATTGCCGGTAGCGACCGCATTCATCGCGGCGGCATCTTGCAGTGCGTTGATATCGTTGACCATCTGCACGTCGGCGGCAATCGCCGCCTGCATCACCTGCGGCTTGCAGGTGTCTATTGAAATTGGCACCGGTGCACCGCGCAAGCCTTCGATAATCGGCAGCACGCGATCCAGTTCTTCCTGCACGCCGATCGGCTGCGCGCCCGGACGGGTCGATTCGCCGCCGATGTCGATTATATCCGCGCCTTCGGCGATGAGTTGCTGCGCATGTGCCAGTGCCGCATCGCGTTGAAAATGCTGTCCGCCATCGGAGAATGAATCAGGCGTAACATTGACAATGCCCATCACAAGAGGGCGGGAGAGATCGAACTGGAAGTTGCCACAGTGTAAAAACATTGGGGAAGGGAGAAGAGGGAAGGGGGAAGAGAGCGGTTTGCCCCTTCTCTCTTCCCCCTTCACCCTTCCCCGCCTTTCAGGTTTCCTGCGCGGGTTGCGTAGGTGTAGTAGCAGGCGCAGTCGGCGCAGTGTCCTGCGGCGGTTGCGGCGCCTGAGTGCTTTGGCTGGGCTTGGGCGGGCGCGGCGGGTTGCCGGACATGATGTCGTCGATTTGGTCGGCGTCGATGGTTTCCCATTCCAGCAGAGTCTTGGCCATGACCTCGATCTTGTCGCGGTTTTCCTCGATCAGGCGGCGCGCCAGCGCGTACTGCTGGTCGATGATGCGGCGGATCTCGGCATCCACCTGCTGCATGGTCGCCTCGGAGATGTTCTTGTGGGTGGTCACCGAACGCCCCAGAAATACCTCGCCCTCGTTTTCGCCATACACCATCGTGCCGAGCGCCTCGGACATGCCCCATTGGGTGACCATCTTGCGCGCCATGTCGGTGGCGCGTTCGAAATCGTTGGAAGCGCCGGTGGTCATCTGGTGCATGAAAATCTCTTCGGCGATACGCCCGCCGAACAATACCGCGATGGTGGACAGGATGCGCACCTTGTCCATGCTGTAGCGGTCTTCCGTCGGCAACTGCATGGTCAGGCCCAGCGCACGTCCGCGCGGGATGATGGTCACCTTGTGCACCGGGTCGGTCTTCGGCAGCAGCCTGGCCACTAACGCATGGCCGGACTCGTGGTAGGCGGTGTTGCGCCGCTCTTCCTCGGGCATCACCATGGAACGGCGTTCCGCTCCCATCATGATCTTGTCTTTGGCAGCCTCAAAATCATCCATATCGACGAAACGCTTGCCGCGTCGCGCCGCAAACAAGGCTGCCTCATTGACCAGATTCGCCAGGTCCGCGCCGGACATGCCCGGCGTGCCGCGCGCCAGGATGTCGGCCTTCACATCGGAAGACACCGGCACCTTGCGCCTAGGCACCATCAGGATCTGCTCGCGACCGCGGATATCCGGCAGCGGCACCACGACCTGGCGGTCGAAGCGCCCCGGGCGCAACAGCGCGGGGTCGAGTACGTCGGGTCGGTTGGTCGCGGCGATCACGATCACGCCGCTGGCGCCTTCGAAGCCATCCATTTCCACCAGCAACGCATTCAGCGTCTGCTCACGTTCGTCATTGCCGCCGCCGAGGCCGGCGCCGCGCTGGCGGCCGACCGCGTCGATTTCATCGATGAACACGATGCACGGCGAATGTTTTTTGGCTTGTTCGAACATGTCGCGCACGCGCGCCGCGCCGACGCCGACAAACATTTCCACAAAGTCTGAGCCGGATATCGAGAAGAACGGTACCTTGGCTTCGCCGGCAATTGCTTTCGCCAGCAAGGTCTTGCCGGTGCCGGGGCTGCCTACCAGCAGTACACCGCGCGGAATGCGCCCGCCGAGGTTCTGGAATTTGGACGGGTCGCGCAGGAAGTCGACCAGCTCGGAGACTTCCTCCTTGGCCTCGTCGCAGCCCGCCACGTCGGCAAAGGTGAAGCGCTCCTTGTTTTCGTCCAGCATGCGTGCGCGCGACTTGCCGAACGAGAATGCGCCGCCCTTGCCGCCGCCTTGCATCTGGCGCATGAAGAATATCCACACGCCGATCAGCAGGATCATCGGGAACCAGGACACAAAAATATTCATCAGCAGGGATTGTTCTTCTTCCGGCTTGGCTTCGATTTTCACGCCATTCTTGAGCAGGTCGGAGACCATCCACAAGTCGCTCGGCGCATAGCTGGTGATAAGCTTGCCATCGGCAGTCGTCGCCTTCAGGATGCGCCCCTCGATGGTCACCTTGGTGATATGCCCCTGCTTCACTTCCTCGAGACATTGCGAATAGTCGAGTTGCGACGGCGAAGCCTGCTGCTGGCGGGTGTTGAATTGGTTGAAAACGGTCATCAGCACCAAGGCGACGACCAACCAAATTGCAATGCTTTTAAACATGTTATTCAAAATAGCTCCTTAAGCGGCAACACAACGGCTGCCGAGGTCGTTCATTAGACTATGTATTGCCTGATTACTCAAGAGCATCCTAAGCCTGAGCCAAATGTAGGTCGGGCTTAACCAGCGACTTGGCTGCCGTATTTTGGCGGCCTAGTCGAATGGTTATGCAAAGCTCGCCCGACCGCTTCGACAAGCTCAGGACAGGCATGGTGGGCGAAGCCCACCCTACAGCTTTCCGGTGGCCAATAAATATAACTCGCTGCTCCGGTCGCGCGATGCCTTGGGTTTGCGCGTGGCCACTTTGGCGAAACGGCTGCGCATCAGCTTGTAAAACTCCTCGAATCCCTCGCCCTGAAAGACTTTGACGAGAAAGCTACCTGCCGGCTTCAGATGTTCGAGCGCAAATTCCATTGCCAGTTCCGCAAGATGCATTGCACGTGCCTGATCGGCTGATGCTATGCCGCAGATATTGGGGGCCATGTCGGAAATTACAAGGTCGACCGGTTTGTCTTGCAGCAAGCCTTCCAGTTGTTTCAGCACAGTATCGTCACGGGAATCACCCTGGATGAACTCCACCCCGGCCAGCGGATCGAGTGGCAGCAGAGCCAGTGCGATTACCTTTCCGCTGCGCCCGACCTTGCCCGCTGCCAC
>JACPEI010000031.1 GCA_016183575.1 Nitrosomonadales bacterium
CTTACTTTACCCAGTAAATTCATGATGATCATCTCCTTGTTTTCTCCATTCCAAAATTGGAATAGAGGAGGTTAATCACCTGGGTAATTTTCAGCGCGCAGAAACTACAATTTCTGGGTAATTTTCAACGCGTACCAACAGTCTATAACCTTCAGGGCGACCCGGTAATGTGTCCACAATCAAATAGGCGCACTGTATATCGGGTTTGTCGCACAGTGCACAGCAGGTCTTGGGGGTATCCACCTGATGGCAAACGTAAGCCTGGCGATATTACTATCAGGCACCTGTGGCTAGAACTTTAGCTCGCGGAAAAGTTAATGATGTCATCCAAGCTGGCCTTCATCTTCGCCAGTCCAAGCCGCATCGCCGGCGTTTTCTTATCCTCTCCCACTGCCACGTAGTTGTAGAACACCCGGAATATCATCAGCATCTTCATCGCAACCTCAGGGTTGTATGGGCTATAGCCAAACCATGATCGCCCTTGTGCGCTTGACGTAGCAATGGGGCGCTCAAATAGCGAAATTCTCCGCCGCAACTGCATAAAGAATCGGTCAATGGAGTGCAGGCTGGCCTTTGAATACAGCCTAGCCAAATGATCAGGCGCGTAATCACCATAGTCTGTCAGGTAACAGACAGCCTTTTCCGGCTCACTCATGCTGGGAAACGGATGCAGCAGCCAGCGGTCGCTCCACTTGCCGATGGTGGCCATGTGGCGCAGACGATCCTGGATCAGGAGCATTTCAACTTCACTATCCGCTAGTGCGGGGTATTGGTTTTTGGCCTTATCGAATTCATCACGACTGATAGCCAATGCATGCCGTCGTTCATTAACCGTCAAGTCCTTATTGATCCGTACATAGAAAGCATCGGCTTTTCGAGCTTTCACCTCGTCGCAAAATGCCGATAGGCAGGCAGCCCTGATACCTGACTCCTGATCCAGAAAGAAGCGGACTTTTTCGGTAATCCCCCCATTATTAGCAGCGGTCAGAAGTAGAGTTGGTTAAAGCCAACTTCTGTTTCGGGGTAATGCCGCCGAGCGCCATGTTGGGGCGTTCGTGATTGTAGGTCCACATCCAGTCAGTTGCATAGTCCTGCACCTCGCCAATCGACTCGAACAGGTAATGGCTCAACCAGTCGTAGCGCACCGTCCGGTTGTACCGTTCGATATAGGCATTCTGTTGCGGCTTGCCAGGTTGGATGTGGTCAAGCCGTATTCCTTGCCGTTCAGCCCAGTTAGTCAGCGTGCTGCTGATGTACTCCGGCCCATTGTCGCTACGAATTGCCAGCGGCTTGCCGCGCCACTCGATGACTTGATCCAGCGCCCGCACGACCCGCTCCGCCGGTAGCGACAGATCAATGTCGATAGCCAGGGCTTCCCGGTTGAAATCATCGATCAGGTTGAACAGTCGGTAGCTTCGCCCATCGGATAACTGGTCATGCATGAAATCCATGGACCAGCATTGGTTGATGGCTTCCGGCACCGCTAACGGTTCCGGTTTCTCCCGCACGATCCGCTTTCTGGGTTTGATCCGCAGGTTCAGTTCCAGCTCGCGGTAAATGCGATACACCCGTTTGTGATTCCATCGGTAGCCCTTCACATTACGCAGATACAGAAAGCACAGCCCGAATCCCCAGTTGCGCTGGTTATGGGTCAGACGCATCAGGTGATCGGCGATCTCGACATTCTCCACCGACTGCTTTGCCTGGTAGCGGTAGCAGGTCTGACTGATGCCGAACGCCAGGCAGGCCAGTCGGATACTGGCACCTCGGTGTTCTACTGTTTGTTGTGCCATCTCGCGGCGGCAAGATGGCTTCACCACTTTTTTTGCAGGGCCTCCTGGACGATCTCGGCTTTAAGGCGTTCTTCGGCATACATCTTTTTGAGCCGCCGGTTCTCGTCTTCGAGTTCCTTGAGCCGCGACATCAGGGAGGCGTCCATGCCGCCGAATTTGCTGCGCCACTTGTAGAACGTGGCGGAGCTGATGCCGTGCTCCCGGCAGAGCTCCGGAACCGGGCTGCCACCCTCAGCTTGTTTAAGGATGGCAATGATCTGGCTGTCTGAAAAGCGTGATTGCTTCATGTAAAACTTCCTCCATTTCTTGGTGAGAAAATTCTACTTCTAACTCGCGCTAATTTCAGGGGGGATTACCTTTCAACGCCACCGAATAGTCGCTTGAGGTAGAAGAAATGCCCGTAGAGCGTATATTCTGAATGTACCTGCATGCCCTTGTCGGGCAACGTGGTGTCGAATGATTGCGAAAGTGGTGCTTCAACATCCTGGCGGTCGGCATGCGTGTCATAGGTATCCGTTACATCAGTGGTTACATCCTTCGTTATTCTATTTTTACGACCTCTCATGCGACGGCGTTGGCGTAGCGAGTCAACGTAGTCGGCTTTGAGCCAAAGCCTTGCATATTGACGGAATGGGTGGCTGATTACCTGGTCATTGCGCACGGCGGCATCCGCTTCTATCTGGGCCGGATCCAGAGAGGGATCAAAATCGAGGTGCATGCCGAATACATATCCGCTGCTATGGTCTGCACTTCCGACTGCGTGCATGACAACATTCCTCTTGTCGTGCTGGTTTGACCAATTCACCGTGTAGTCCTGTCGATCCACCGCAATGTATAGGCGCGGTATGGCCATGCCATCAAGCAATAGGCGCTCATGGGCCGCCACAAATGCTTTGCATTGCCGATAAAAGAAATCGATGCGTTGATACAAGGTTTCTGGATGGATGTCCGCCACTTCACAGATGCGCCGCATAGGTGATTTATTCATCAGCAGAGAAAACACTATCTGGTTCTTGTCCGGTTGGCGCTGACGCAGCGTGGACTTAGAGGAAACGGCAAAGGTTCGCCCGCATGCCTTACATAAATAACGCTTGGAGCCAGATGCAGCCTTCCCGAAAGACTGGTAATGCCTCTTGCCGGCGTTCACTGGAATAATATGGTTGGCGCACTGTGAGTCAGGGCAAGACGGGGTTGGCGCAGTTTTAATGTCATCCAGCAGCCTGGTCAATTCTTCATAAATAGCGAGGTTGCTCTTGATGGCGGGGCTTTCGCCGCAAAATTTGCATCTCAACGCATGAACACTTGTTCCACCACCACTGGCTGTATAGCCGTCATTCACATTTTTGCGGGTGGATTTATCCGATGCTGGAATACCAAAGTTTTGGCATATCGGATTCTTGCAGTAGTTGACCTGAATTCCGCCCACCGCTTCTGGTACGCGCGCTGGTTTAATTAATGAGTTTTTTGCCTTCAAAGTAAAATCCCCTTATGCCATAAGACATAAGGGGATTCTACGCCGCCTCACTCAAAAACCAACACGTTAAGTGAGCGGCTAGGGTTTTATCCGGCGGCTTTTTTGTTCCCTATTGCAATTTTAGAACTTCAAAGTTGCGCCGGCATAAAGCGAGCGTCCCGTGCCGGGAACGGGAATGCCCCAAGGCATGTCGGCGGGGTTGATCGACATAGTCGTTCCCTGCCCGGCATAGGCTCCGCCGAGCGGCAGGGCATAAAGTTTGTCGAACAGGTTCTCGACACCGAAATCGACGCGCGCCTGCTTCCATGAATAGGTCGCACGCAAATTAACAAGGCCATAGCCCGGTGTCCGGATTTCGTTGCGCGCATCGGAAAGCTGGTTCTTGGCCTTCGCGGCCACAAGCTCGATGCCGTTGTCCCAGCCCCCAAGTTTCTGTGTAAACGTGAGCTTGGTGTTGAGCGGCATGATGTTGTAAAGGTCGTCACCCGTGTCGCGGTTCTTGCCGTTGGTGTAGGTGAGCAAGCCCTTGAGGCCGAGTTCGCCCATGCCGGTCTTGGCCAGTGGCATGTGGCCGGAGAGATCGAGGCCATAGAGCCGTGCCGACTGGTTGGCATAGCGCAACACCACGAATTGATTCTGCAGAAGCGGGGTGCGTTGCACATTGGTCGTGCCATTCCATTGCACGGCATCGATGTAATCGGTGACTCTTGTGTAATAGGGTGTGACCTTGAACTCCCAATCGTTGTTCGCATCATGCCGATCGAAGGTGACAGAAAGCGTATGCGCTTTTTCCGGTTTCAGATTGACGTCGCCGATATAGCCGTTGCCGTCACCGACAAAATTATTCATGATCGACATCATGTTTGCGGTAGACCATGTGTAGCGTTCATACAGGTTCGGCGAGCGCACCTTGCGGGCAAAGCCGAATTCGATGTCGTTATTGGCGTTTGCCGTGTAACGCGCCAAGGCGCTCATATCCCAGTTGTTGTCGGTTTTGTCGCGGTTGGCGTTGTTGAAACTGACGGCATCTCTGGTCTGGTTCATCATTCCACCCGCTCCCACCGTCGGGAAAGTGGCCAAGTTGTAGCCGTGAACCTGGGCGGCATTCGTGTTCACCCGCTCATAGCGCAGGCCAAGCAGCGTCAGCCATTGCGGATTCAGGTTCTTTTCCCATTCACCGAACAGTGCCGTGCGGTCGCGCTTGCCGTTGTTGATGTTCCAGAAAGGGTTTGGCCCCATTCCCGCGGCGCCAACTACGGCTGGCCACCAGTCATCGAGACGATAATTCTGGTATTCGCCGCCGACGCGCAGGAGATCCTGCTCGTTCAGAACGATGCTGGCCTTGACGGAGGCACCCGTCGTCTTGCCTTGGGTGTTCATCGGCATGCCCTGGGATGTATTGCCAGCGGTATATAAGAACTTTTTGTCGGGGCCGAATTCCATGAAGTGGTCAACCTTGTCGTGATAGGCTCGCGCTTCCAATGCACCCCAATCAAGTTGGCCGAGATAGCGCAGATTGAAGCTATGCTGGGTATTACCCATCATGTCCATGCGCTGGTTCGGGTAAAGCTCATAAGGGATGTCCTGCAAGCCCAGTTTGGCTTCGACGATGTGATTGCCGCCTTTCATTGCGAAACCCAGGGTGTGATTACGAGTCTTGTAAGCCGACGAACCGACTTCGTCGAGTGGCAGGGTATGCCCGGTAACGCCGGTATCCATTCTTGTCTTGAAATTACCCCCCGCTTTGTAATTGCCGGATTCCGCAGTCGCGCCGGAGTAAGTCAGATTGATGGACTCTGTAGCATAGGTGGCGGAAAGGTTGCCACCCTTCGCATTGCCGTTGCCGCGGTAGAAAGCGCCAATCTCACCCTTGGTGAGGCTGCCCTGACCGGGGGCGGCGAACGCCGGTGCAGGCGAATCGACGACGATGGAGCCGCCGATGCTATCACCGCCGACGCTGACCGGTGTGATACCGGCATATACCTTGACGCTGCCAACGTTGGTTGGGTCAATAGAGGAAAGAGGTGAATTCATGTGATTCGGGCAGGAGGCAATAAAGTCCATGCCATCGACCTTAACGCGCACACGGTCATCCGCCATGCCGTGAATCACGGGCAAGCTGGAAACGCCGCCGGCGCCATAAAGGCTGATCCCCGGCTGATCTTCAAGCAGCTTGGCCGTATCGCTGGTGGAGGCGCGTAGATGGGTAATATTGCCTCCACCAAGAGCGGAATCGCTCAAGGCGGGCAGGGGTTTGATTTTTTCTCCAATCACCTCGACATCGGGCAAAGCCGTCTCGGTTGCTTCGGCTGCAAACGCACCGGGCGCGAACGCCAGCGCGATGCAGATAGTTATACGCTTCAATTGCATTGTTCTTCTCCCCTTAAAATAAAAAATTGCGGTGCGATTATCATTGCAATGTCTTTGCTTGGGAATGTGGCATATTGCCGCGCGACAATATGTCGCACCTGCTTTGGTGCGGTATATTGCGGCGTAGGCTCACCTTCAGGTTACGACGTAGCCACAATATGTCACACCCCTCGTCTTTGCCGGTTTTCAGCCAGACTCGCGCAAAAAATTCATCCTGATGTCATAATTGCGGCACACGATTACTCACACGGAGATTCACAAATGGCAAGAATGGTGCAATGCGTAAAACTGGGGCGTGAAGCCGAAGGTCTGGATCGTCCGACCTACCCCGGCCCGCTGGGTCAGCGGATTTTCGAGAATGTTTCCAAGGAGGCCTGGCATGGCTGGATCAAGTTCCAGACCATGCTGGTGAATGAGAACCGCCTTAATCTCGCCGATGCGTCGGCACGCAAGTTCCTTGCCGCGCAAATGGAAAATTATTTCTTCGGCGAGGGTACGCAAATGCCGCAGGGGTATACCCCCCCCAGAAATTGATAGCACCCTGCCTTGGCCAAAAAATTCGCCCCGCAGCAATTCCTGAACCGCGAACTCGGTCAGCTTGAGTTCAATAGGCGTGTGTTGGTGCAGGCCGAAGATGCAACCATTCCATTGCTGGAGCGGTTGAAATATCTGTGCATCGTCAGTAGCAATCTCGACGAGTTTTTCGAGATACGCGTGGCGGGGCTGAAGGAGCAGATCAAGCTGGGCGGTATTGCCGTCGGTGCCGACGGCATGTCCGCCAAACGGATGCTCAAGCTGGTGCGCGAACAGGCGCGCCAGCTGATCGAGCGGCAATACCGGCTGGTTTTTGCGCCGCACCCAGTGGAACGAAGCACAGCAGGCTTGGATCAAGGATTTTTTCTTCCGCGAAGTGATGCCGGTATTGACCCCGATCGGGCTCGACCCGGCGCATCCCTTCCCGCGCGTGCTCAACAAGAGCCTGAATTTTGCCGTGGAGCTGCAAGGCAAGGATGCCTTCGGGCGCAATTCGGCGCGCGCCGTCGTGCAGGCCCCGCGCGTGCTGCCGCGCACCATCCTGATGCCGCCGGAAATCAGCGGCTGCGAATACGGTTTCGTGTTTCTTTCCTCGATTCTGCACGCGCATGTCGGCGAGCTGTTTGCCGGCATGGAAGTACTCGGCTGCTACCAGTTCCGCGTGACGCGCAACAGCAACCTGTTTGTGGACGAGGAGGAAATGAAAAACCTGCGCCTCAGCCTGCAGGGCGAGCTGCCGCAACGCCATTTCGGCGATGCGGTGCGCCTCGAAATTTCCGACACTTGCTCGCCGCAAATCGCCGAATTATTGCTCAAGGAATTCAGTCTCGCGCCGGAGGATTTATATCGCGTGCATGGCCCGGTGAATCTGGTGCGCCTGATGGAGATTCCCGATCTGGTGGCACGCGATGACCTGAAGTTTCCCGCTTTCATGCCCGGCGTGCCGCTGGTGATCCAGAAAAAAGGCGCGGATATGTTCAAGGCGATCCGCAAGGGCGATATTCTGCTGCACCATCCTTTTCAATCCTTCAAGCCGGTGATCGATTTCATCCAGCAGGCCGCCAGCGACCCGGGTGTGGTGGCGATCAAGCAGACCGTGTACCGCACCGGCGTGGATTCCGCGCTGATGGAAGCCTTGCTCGGCGCGGCGCAGCGCGGCAAGGAAGTGACGGTGGTGGTGGAGCTGATGGCGCGCTTCGACGAGGAGGCCAACATCAACTGGGCGACCCGCCTGGAGGAAGTGGGCGCGCATGTGGTGTATGGCGTGGTCGGCCACAAGACCCACGCGAAGATGCTGATGGTGGTGCGCCGCGAGGACGGCAAGTTGCGCCGTTACGTGCATCTCGGCACCGGCAACTACCATCCGCGCACCGCGCGGCTCTACACCGACTTCGGCCTGTTTACCTGCAACGAGGAAGTTTGTGCGGACGTGAATGAAGTGTTCGGCCAGCTCACCAGCCTCGGCAAGGCGCGCAAGCTGAATCACCTGTGGCAGTCACCGTTTTCACTGCATATTGAAGTATTGCGCGCGATCCAGAATGAAACCCGTCTCGCCAAGGCGGGCAAGCGCGCCCATATCATCGCCAAGATGAACGCGCTGCTGGAGCCGGAAACCATCAACGCGCTTTATGAAGCCTCCAACGAGGGCGTGAAGGTGGACCTGATCGTGCGCGGCGTATGCGCATTGCGCCCCGGCGTGAAGGGCTTGTCGGAAAATATCCGGGTACGTTCGGTGATCGGACGTTTTCTGGAACATACACGTATTTTCTATTTCCGCAACGATTTGAAACACGATGTGTATCTCGCCAGCGCGGACTGGATGGACAGGAACTTTTTCCGCCGCATCGAGGTGTGCTTCCCGGTGCTCGACAAGAAGCTCAAGAAGCGCGTGATCGATGAGGGGCTGAAGGTTTATTTGCAGGACAATTGCCAGGCGTGGGACATGGATGGCGAGGGTCATTACCGACACAAGAACATTCGCCGCGCCGCGCCGAAATGCGCGCAAGACGAACTGCTCAGGCAACTCGCCAGTTCATCGGACAAGACGGTTTAACCTTAAAACCTCTTTTCATCCACGAAAAACACGAAATCAATCAATTGGTTACCACAGTGTGGCGAATTACCCGATAGGTATAGCCGTTTATTGTGGCATCTATCTGAATATGTTCGTACTTTTCGTGGGTAACTGGGTTTTCTAGGTTTAGGGTTTCTTCGGGCGGCCGGTCTTGATCTTTTCCAGCCCGGCAAGGGCGCGCTTCAACTGTGTCGCATTCATTTCACCCAATGCTTTCAAGCCGGCGCGCAACACTTCGCTTTTCTTCACGGGCAACCCGGCCTTCAGGCAGGTTTCTTTAATTTCGGCAATTTTCTGATATTCGCTTTGCGGCATCGTGAAACTGTCGCGCACCACTTTTTCCTTATGTTCTTTCTTTGGTTTCTTCGCCGCCGCTTTCGCCGGGGCTGGAACCTTTTCCGCCGGTACCTTTTTTGCAGTGGCTTTTACTGTAGCCGCAGCTGCCTTTTTGGTTGTCATGCCATTCCTTTCGGATTAAAGTGCCCCTTCGGATTAAAGTGGCAGCAGCAGTTTATACGGTATATGCTGACAAACGAAAGTAATATTTGGAGGCCATGGTGGACATGATTCTGTGGCGGCATGCGGAGGCGGCGGATGGCACACCCGATCACGACCGCGAGCTCACCGCTAAAGGCGTCAAGCAGGCCGAGAAAATTGCTGCCTTCCTGCAGCGGCATTTACCCGAGCACTCGCGCATTCTGGTCAGTCCGGCAACCCGCGCGCAACAAACAGCAGCGGCTTTCACCAAGCGCTACACCCTCGCGCCCAGCATCGCACCCGGCGCTTCCACACAAGCGGTATTACAGGCGGCACACTGGCCGGAGGCGGGCGGCACGGTATTGGTGGTCGGGCATCAGCCGACCCTGGGTGAAGTTGCGGCTCAATTGCTGGGCTGCAATGACTGTTCGTTGAACATCAAGAAGGGTGCGCTGTGGTGGTTCAGCCGGCGCGAGCGCGAGGGTTCGGCGCAGACCACGCTGCGCCTGGTTATCTCACCGGACTTTCTGTGAGAATCATTACCCTGGAAAAAAACAGTGACCCACGAAAAACACTAAAAATAAAAAAATTCAGATTACGCCGGCGTGACGAATTTTCTTATTTCGTGCTTTTCGTGGGCCAATGGCTGTTTATAAGTTTATAAACTTGGGAGGGCATCATGTTTGAATCAGCCGAACTCGGACACAAGATAGACAAGGAGACTTACGACAAGGAAGTGCCGCCGTTGCGCGAGGCGTTGCTGGAAGCGCAACTGGATCTTGCCAAGCTGGCGAAATTCCCGGTCATCATTCTGGTCGGCGGCGTGGATGGCGCGGGGCGGGGCGAAACCGTCAACCTGCTCAACGAGTGGATGGACCCGCGCTTCATCCAGACCCACGGCATGGGCGAGCCATCGGACGAGGAGCTGGATCGCCCGATGATGTGGCGGTTCTGGCGCGAGTTGCCGCCGAAGGGCAGGATCGGCGTATTTCTCGGCTCCTGGTATACCTGGCCGATTCTCAACCGGGTGGCCGGCCGCACCAAGACTGCCGATCTCGACCAGAGCCTGGAGCGCGCCAAACGCCTGGAAACGATGCTGGTGGATGAAGGTGCGCTGATCCTCAAGTTCTGGATGCATCTATCCAAAGAGAAGCAGGAAAAACGCCTCAAACTCCTCGAAAAAGACCCGAAAACCCGCTGGCGCGTCACCGAACGCGACTGGGAGCATTACAAGCTGTACGACAAGTTTCATGTCGTGAGCGAAAGCGTGATGCGCCACACCAGCACGGCCGAGGCGCCTTGGACCATTGTCGAGGGC
>JACPEI010000036.1 GCA_016183575.1 Nitrosomonadales bacterium
CATGCTGCTCCATCAGCAGGAACAGTTCGAGGAGCGCCTCGGGCGTGCGTTCGAATAACTGCTCGTCGCGGATATCCAGCAGCGTGCCGATCACCCTGAAGCGGCCGTTCAGGATGCGCCGCACCGGCGTTTCGCCGAACAAATAGTCATGCAGATTCTGCAGCATGATGGCGTTGAACTGGCGCACAGCCAATCTGGTGCGGTAATAGCGCTGCATCAGATGTTCGCTCGCGCGGCGGTTGGCCGAGGCCTCGATGCCCAGTTGTTCGGCGAGCGGCGTTTGAAAATCGAACAGCAGGCGGTCTTCGTGGCGCCTGGCGAGGTAATGCAGACGGGCGCGCAGCGTCGCCAGCAGCGCGCTGTGGCGCGCGATCTGGTGCGCCTCGGCAGCCGTGAGCAGGCCGATTTGCGCGAGCTCGCTCCAATGCGTTCCGAGGCCGGCCGCACGCGCGATCCAGGTGACGGTCTGCAAATCGCGCAGGCCGCCAGGGCTTTCCTTCAGGTTCGGCTCGAGGTTGTAATCGGCTTCCGCGTAGCGCGCGTGACGCCGCTGCTGCTCTTGCAGCTTGGCAAGATAAAAGGCGCGCAGGTCGAGGTGCTGTTGCACACTATCGCACAATTCATCGAACAGTTCCTTGTTGCCGCACAGCAGGCGCGCTTCGAGCAGGTTGGTTTGCACGGTGATGTCGGTGGACTCTTTCATGCATTGTCCAACGGTGCGCACGCTGTGTCCGACTTCCAGGCCGATGTCCCACAGCATTCCGATCAGCCGATGCAACTGTTGCTGCAGGGCATCATCCGGCGGGTGCCCGGCCAAGAGTTTTTCGGATTCGGCATCCAGCAGGATCAGCAGGTCGATGTCCGATCTGGGGTAGAGCTTGCAGCGTCCGTAGCCGCCCACCGCCGCCAGTGCAATGCGGCCAGGCATCGCGAGCTGCCGCCAGACGCGGCGCAGGTAGCGGTCGACCAGCCGGCTGTGCGCAGCGAGCAAACGCGCCGCGTTGTTGTGTTTCAGGAAGCCCTGCTCGAGTGCCGCACGATCGTTGCGCAACGACTCGCGCAGCGCGGTCACATCGTCATGACCAATGACTTGGCGAGCGTCGTTTGCTCGCCTAGTCAGATGGCCAGTAGTTTCATCACGGGGATGGCGGGGGAGGGCAGCCATCGGAAACGGTCAATACTTCAAAGCCGGTATCGGTGACGAGGATGGTGTGTTCGTATTGCGCCGACAGGCTGTGGTCCTTGGTGACCACCGTCCAGCCGTCGCCGAGGTGCTTGGTGGCCGCCTTGCCGGCATTGATCATCGGCTCGATGGTGAAGGTCATGCCCGCTTCGAGTTTCAATCCGGTCTTCGGGCGGCCGTAATGCAATACCTGCGGTTCTTCATGGAAACGTTTGCCGATGCCATGCCCGCAGAATTCGCGCACCACGCTGTAGCCGAGCGGCTCGACGAAGCTCTGGATGGCATGGCCGATGTCACCCAGATACGCGCCCGGTTTTACTGCGCGGATGCCGCGCCACAGCGCCTGCCAGGCGGCCTCGCATAAGCGTCTGGCCTGGATCGACGGTTCGCCGACATAGAACATCCGGCTGCTGTCGCCGTGGTAATTGTCCTTGATGACGGTGATGTCGATGTTCACGATGTCGCCGCTCTTGAGTGCCTTGTCGCCCGGCACGCCATGGCATATCTGATGGTTGATCGAGGTGCAAATCGATTTGGGGTAGGGCGTATGCCCGTGCGGCGCGTAATTGAGCGGTGCGGGGATGGCGCGTTGCACATTGACGATGAAGTCGTGGCACAGTTTGTCCAGTTCGCCGGTCGTCACGCCTGCCTTGACGAACGGGGTGATGTAGTCGAGCACCTCGCTGGTCAGGCGGCCGACAATGCGCATTTTCTCGATTTCTTGCGGGGTCTTGATGGATACGGGCATCTGGCTTGCGCTGCTTCAGGGAAATTATTTCAGAATGGCCAAGAATATCACGCGGTTCGGATTACCGACAATCGCGAAATAGAGAGGACGAACGGTTTACTGATAGCGCAGCGCTTCGATCGGGTCGAGTTGCGCGGCTTTGCGCGCCGGGTAGAAGCCGAAGAAAATGCCCACTGTTGCCGCCACGCCGAATGCGACGACGGCCGAACTGCCCGAGATGATGACCATCGTGCCGGTCAGCGCATTGACCAGCAGCGCGCCGCCGATGCCCAGCAGCAGGCCGACGAAGCAGCCGGCCACCGAGATGATGATCGCTTCCAGCAGGAATTGCAGCAGGATGTCGCGTTCGCGCGCGCCGATCGCCATGCGGATGCCGATCTCGCGGGTGCGCTCGGTGACCGAAACCAGCATGATGTTCATGATGCCGATGCCGCCGACCAGCAGCGAAACCGAGGCAATCGCGCCGAGCAGCAGCGACATGGTGCGCGTGCTTTCCTCGGCGGAATCGGCCACGGCGGTCAGGTTGCGCAGGAAAAAATCGTCTTCCATGCCCTCGCGGATGCGGTGCCGCTGGCGCAATAGTTCATTCATGGATTTTTCCACCGATGGCATGATTTCCTGGGTGGCGGTCTGCACCATGATCATGCGCACCGATCCCGGGAACTGGGTGCCGAAAACCTGGCGCTGCGCGGTGGGAAGCGGGATGATGATGGTGTCATCCTGATCACGCCCATCCATGCCTTGACCCTTGACCGCCAATGTTCCGAGAACGACAAACGGGCTTTGCCGGATGCGGAAGGTCTTGCCGACCGGATTTTCGTCGCCGAATAAATTTTCCGCAGCAGTCTTGCCGATCAATGCGACGCGCGTGGCCGAGCGCACATCCGAGTTGGTGAAAGCCGAGCCAGAAATAACCGGCCAGGAACGTGCCTCCAGATAGGCCGGGGTGGTGCCGATGACGGAGGTATTCCAGTTGTTCGGCCCATATACAACTTGCGCGTTGCCGGGATGAATTGGCGCGACGGCCTGCACGCCGGGCAGATCGGCGATGGCCTCCGCATCGCTGACGGTCAGGGTATGGGCACCGCCGCTGCCGGAGCGCACGCCGCCTGTCGAAGTATGTCCGGAGAGCAGCACAAACAGGTTGCTGCCCATCGCTGCAATGGTTTGCTTGATCGCATATTGCGCGCCCTGCCCGATGGACATCATCAATACCACCGCGCTAACGCCGATGACCATGCCGAGCATGGTCAGCATGGTACGCAGCCGGTTTGCGCCCATCGCGCGCCAGGCTTCACCGAGCATCGCGAAGATCATGCGGCGGCTCCCTGTAGGAGCACGCCCTGCGTGCGATTCGCCGGTCGCGTGCAGCCAAATGTAGGTCGGGCTATGCCCGACATGGTGGGCGCAGCCCACCCTACGACTACTGTACGTACCGTGGTCATGCCACCACCCCGATATGCGGCGTGAGCTGGTCGCTGACGATGCGCCCGTCGAAGAATCGCACCTGGCGTTTCGCGTGACGCGCGATATCCGCTTCGTGGGTGACCAGCACGATGGTGATGCCTTCGCGGTTCAGCTCTTCGAACAACGCCATGATTTCCTCGCTGGTCTGGCTGTCGAGGTTGCCGGTGGGTTCATCCGCAAGAATCAGACGCGGGCGGTTGATCAGGGCGCGCGCAATCGCCACGCGCTGCTGTTGCCCCCCGGAAATCTTGTTGGGCATGGAGTTCGCCTTGTCTTCCAGGCCGACCTTGGCGAGCACCTCATGGGCGCGCCGCTGGCGTTCCTCGCGTTCCACGCCGCAGTAGATCAGCGGCAGGGCCACGTTTTCCAGCAGCGACATGCGCGGCAACAGATTGAAGCCCTGGAACACGAAGCCGATGGTGCGATTGCGCAGCAAGGCCAGCTCGTCCTTGCCCAGTTCCGCAACGTCGCGGCCATCCAGCACATAGCGCCCGGCGCTCGGCTTGTCGAGACAGCCGAGGAGATTCATGAAGGTGGATTTGCCGGAACCGGACGGCCCCATGATCGCGACGAATTCGCCGGCAGCGATGCCGAGACTGACATCTTTCAATGCCGGAAACAATCCGGCGGAAGTTTCGTAGGACTTGTGCAGGCCTTCGATGCGGATAACGGGGTCAGCCATCAGAACATTCTCATCGGTGGCCTGCTGCCGGAGCTGCTGGAGCTTTTCGATTTATCCGCCGCCTGTGCATCACCAACGACCAGTTGGTCACCTGCTTTAAGTTCTCCGGCGACGATTTCGGTATTGCGGTTGTCGGTGATGCCGAGCGACACGCTGACCGGTACCAGTTCGCCTTGTTCCAGCACGTACACCTTGGCGGAAAAAGCATCTTGAGCGGATTTCGGGATACCGCCGTTCGCAGCGCCGCCGGGATGGCCGCCAGCACGCTTCTGATTGCCGGCATTGGCCGGTTTGAAACGCAGCGCGGCGTTGGGAGCCAGCAACACGTCCTTGCGCTCGGCTACCGCGATGCTCACATAAGCGGTCATGCCGGGCAGCAGAATTTGCTCGGGATTATCCACATTGATCACCACATCGTAGGTCACTACATTTTGTACGGTGGTCGGATTAAGCCGTATCAGCTTGACCTCGCCCTGAAAGTTGCGCCCCGCGAAGGCATCCACCGTGAAGCGCACCGTCTGCCCGACGCGGATGCTGCCGATGTCCGCCTCGGCAAAGTTCGCATCGATCTGCATCTTGGATAAATCCTGCGCGATCTTGAACAGTGTCGGGGTCTGCAAGCTGGCCGCAACGGTCTGCCCGACATCCACCGAGCGATCTACCACCACGCCGGACACCGGCGAACGGATTACCGAATAAGCGAGGTTGGCGCGGTCTTTTTCCACGGTCGCATGCGCCAATTGCAATTGCGCTTCGGCGGCTTTCCTGGCTTGCACGGCGGTATCCAGTTCCTGCCGCGAAACATATTCCTGCGCAAACAGGCTGCGCATGCGCGCTTCGTTGGCGGCGGCTAGTTCCAGCGAAGCATTGGCGCTTTGCACATTGGCCAGGCTTTGCTTTTGCTGTGCGGCGAGCAGCGCATCATCCAGTTCCAGCAACACCTGCCCTTTTTCCACCTTGCTGTTGAAATCCACATACAGTTTTTTCACCGTACCGGAAACCTGCGTGCCAACATTGACCAGCGTTACCGGATTGATCGTGCCGTTGGCGGAAACAGTCTGGGTGATGTCGCCTTTTTCCACGGCCTGCAACCGGTATTGCTGCTCCGGCGCGACCATATAGAGCTGCCGGTAGGTGGCGATGCCTGCGGTGATGATGGCAAGGGCAAGAAAAAACCGGGCTATCGGGGAGCGTAATATTTTTTTCATGGCTGATTTTTTTCGCGTTGGAAATTCGCACCGGGCTGTCGGCTGCCGTCTGATAAATCCTGCAACAAGCTGGTATCCAGATTACCCATTGCCTGGGCAAGTGTGGCGCGGTTGATGTTCCAGTTAAATGTGGACTGGATACGTTGCTGGCGCGCGCTGGCCAGGGCGCTTTGCGCATTCAATACGTCCAATATGCTGCCCACCCCGGCCTTGTAGCGGCCGAGCGCGACGCGTTCCGACTGCCCGGCGCTGCTGAGCAAGTCGGCGGTGGTGCGCAACGACTGCGTCGCGGTGATGAGATTCTGGTAAGCCGTCCACACGTCCAGCGCCACCTGCAAGCGCAAGCGCTCCAGTTGCGCGGTCTGCGCTTCCATTTGCGCCTCGGCGGCGCGTATCCGGTAAGTCGGCGCGAAACCGGAAAAAAGCGGCACGCTCAGGTTGATGCCGAGCGACGAGCCATGAGAGGTGATGCCCGCGGCGTTGGTCTGGTTGGTCGAAGCGGTCAGTGCGACCGAGGGCTTGCCTGATGCGCGCGCCGCATCGACATTGGCTTGCGCGGCTTTCACCTGCGCGGCGGCGGCTTGCAAATCGGGGCGGCGCAGCCTGGCTTCCTCGATCAGCGCGCTGATGTCGCGGTCGAAACTTGCGGGAATGGCCGCAATGTTTGCCGCCGCCAGCATCACATTCCGGTTGGCATCCAGTCCGAGCATGTTCGCCATGCTGCCTCTTGTGTTTTTCAGGTTGCCGTCAGCGGTAATGCTGTTCAGCGTGGCTTGCGAATAAGCGGTCTGCGCCTGCAATTTATCGGCGGGCGTGGCGCTGCCGGCGACGTAGCGCGCCTCGGCGGCGGCAAAGCTTTCTTTTGCGGCATGTTCCGATTCCAGAGCGGCATCCAGCGCGGCCTGTGTTGCCTGCGTCTGGTAAAAGGATTGCACCGCCTGGAGGAAAACGGTCTGCACCGTGCTGTCCTGCGTGGCGCTTGCGGCAGCGAGCAACTGGCGTGCGCTTTCCACGCCGGCGGCGCGCGTGCCGAAGTCGTACAGCAGATAGGAAAGCGTCAGGCCATAACTGCGCTGGCCCGCGCCGGGCGAGGTGCGATTACCCGAAGCGCTCAGGCTGGCGCTGGGCAAGTAACTCGCCTTGCTCACGCCGATTTGCGCCGCCTGCGCCCGCGCACTCGCCCAGACCTCGCGGGTTTGCGGGTTATTGCACAACGCGAGGTTGACCACCTCCAGCAAGCCGAAGGGCTTTTGGCCGGGCACCCGATTGAGCGCGCCAGCCGGCATGGCCTCCGCGCAGGGATCGCCGACTGCGCCGCCCAGGCGCAACGCGGGCTTGAGCGGCAGCACCGCTTCCGTGCCGAATGGATCGGAAGTTTCTTTTGCCAGCACCAGGCTGCTCCAAAGGCAGAGCAGGGCGCAAACGTAATGCATTGGGCGAGGGCGCATGAGCGGAAAATAGGGTTTTATTTTTTTCAAGTATAGCGGCTCGATATTATCCAGCAATGTTTCTTTTGTAAGAAATTGTTTTCTCTTTGCAGTATCGCATTGATGCTGATCGCCTTGAATTGAGGGGTGCGACAAATTGCCGCGCGACAATATGCCACATTCCCAAGTTGATTTTTCGTTCATACAATCCGCCCGAATTGACTCAAGATAAAAGTTACCGAGAGTAGTCGCAAGAAAGGATCGTTGCCTCAAGTTAAAGGTTACCGAAACAACAAGGGTAATCTGACATGGGTAAACAAGAGCGACGCGCCTATCTTGAGGCAATACGGGCAC
>JACPEI010000034.1 GCA_016183575.1 Nitrosomonadales bacterium
AATATCGGGATGAGATAGGCGATACCGGCATGCGGGATCAACCAGACGTACACCACCAGCATCTGTCCGGCGATATGCGCAAAGGCGGCGTAGATGCTGTGGCTGACCGGGCCGAACCAGCGCGACGGCAAGTGCTGCGCGACGGCCAGCACGAGCAGGCTGAGCACCGCGCCGGACAGGCTGAGGAAAAAGCCGGGAGCCAGAAAACTGCCGAACAGCAGGCTGCCCGCCACCACGCGCAGCAGCGACACCCAGGCCGCCGCGCGCCAGCCGTAGCGCGCCAGCACGATCAGCGTGACGATGTTGGCCAGCCCCGGTTTCACACCGGGCAGCGGCGAGGGAATGGCGTTCTCCAGTATCGTGAGCCCGAGCGCGACCGCCGCCATGCGCGCGATATGGTGGTCTTCGGCAGTGGTGTTCAGCAGGATCGAGGATCGGGGATCGGGGATCGGGGATCGAGTTTGGTGCGGAGCGGTGGTGTTTCCTCGCTCCTCAATCCTCGCTCCTCGATCCTGCATTTCAGTAATTGAGGCTGTCATATTTCTTGGTGCTGCCGGTCAACTCGACGCTGACCTGATTGGGCAGGCAGATGGCGATCTCCCCGGCCTGTTGCAGCCAGCCTTGGCGCACGCAATATTGTCTCGGGCTGGGATCGGAGACGATACGCGCCTTGCGCTGCTGAATGCGGATGACGCTGACTCCAAGAGGGCCGGGAACCTCGATCTGCTGGTCGCGCGACAGCGGCACTTCGCGGAAAATCTTTCCGCCGCTGCGGATGACGGCCCTGTCGGCGAGGTCGCCGCTCCACAGCTTGAGCGTGAGCAACACCACGCATAAGCCGCCGAGCAGCAGCGTCAGCCAGTCGCCGGCCTTGAGGTGTGGCAGGATGGCCGCGCGGTTAATATGGAACTCGTGTAGCGAGTCCGCATCCCTCTCTCCCGCAGGCGGGAGAGAGTTAGGAGAGAGGGGAGCGGGCATGGCGGATCACATCAGGAGCAACTATCTTCCGTGCCCGCTGGGCTCATGCGAGTTCACGGTGGCGCACCAGCACTTGCTGTTGTTGCTCGAAATGCCGGGCGAGTTTTTCGGCGAGATAGACAGAGCGGTGCTGCCCGCCGGTGCAGCCGAGGGCAACGGTGAGATAACTGCGGTTATCCGCGACGTAACACGGCAGCCAGCGCTCCACGAAATTGCGGATATCGCCAAACATGTCCTGCACGGCAGGTGTGTTTTCCAGAAATTCGATCACCGCCGCATCGTTCCCGGTAAGCGGGCGCAACACCGGGTTGTAGTAAGGATTGGGCAGGCAGCGCACATCGAATACCAGATCGGCGTCCAGCGGGATGCCATGCTTGAAGCCGAACGACTCGAACAACAGCGTCAGGCGCGCCCGGTCCAGCTTGATGAACTGCTTGATCCAGGCACGCAGCGCATTGGCATTGAGCTCGGTGGTGTCGATGTGATGACCGATGCTGCTGATTTCGGCAAGCAGCTCGCGTTCATAGGCGACGCACTCGGGCAGGGTGCGCCCCTGTTTACCGTTTGCCAGGGAAGCGGCATCGTTAAGCGGATGCAGGCGGCGAGTTTCGGAGAAACGCTTCACCAGCGTGTCATTTTGCGCATCCAGGAACAGCACATGCACCGCCAGGTCTTTTTGCATGAGTTGCAGCATCAATTCAGGCAGCCTCTGCACGCTGTTGGCGCTGCGCACATCGATGCTGACCGCGATATTGCTATATCCTGCGGGCAACAGATGCTCGACCAGACTGGAGAGCATCTCGGCGGGCAGGTTGTCCACACAATAGAAACCCGCATCCTCCAGCGTTTTGAGCGCGACGCTCTTGCCGGAGCCGGAGAGGCCGCTGATGAGGAAGAGTTGCATTCAGGCTCCCGCTAATCGCCCAGCATCTGGTCATGCCGCGTGATGAATTCCTGCATGCTGTCGATGCCGCGCTGCGGCATGACAAAATTGCGCGCGGCGGCTTTCACCAATACCGCGAGGTTGCGCCCCGCGACCACCGGAATGTTCACGGTGCTGATGTTCACGCCGAGAATCTCCTGGTAAGTGGCATTGAGCGGCAGACGCTCCATTTGCGAGAGATCGCCGCCCTGCGGGCGATGCAGATGCACGATAAGCTTCAGGCTCTTTTTGCGCCGTACCGCCGTTTCGCCGAACATCGTGCGGATGTTCAACACGCCCAGGCCGCGCACTTCGAGAAAATCGCGCAGCAATTCCGGGCAGCGCCCTTCCAGCGTATCCGGCGCGATACGGTGCAATTCGACGATGTCGTCGGCAACCAGCCCGTTGCCGCGCGTGATCAGCTCCAGGCCGAGCTCGCTTTTGCCTACCGCGCTCTCGCCGGTAATGATCACGCCGACCCCCAGCACATCGAGAAACACGCCGTGGCGCGTGGTGGACTCGGCCAGCTCCTTGGCGAGGTAATGGCGGATCAGCCACATCAGGTGTACGCTGGGTTTGGGCGAGCGGAATAACGGAATATGCGATTGGTTGGCGAAGTCGATCAGTTCGGCCGGAATGTCATCGGCGCCGGCCACAATCAAGCAGGTTGTGACGCTTTGTTCGATTTGCCGGAACGCGCCGGCGCGCTCTTTCGCGCTTAGGTGGCGCAGATAATCGAGTTCGGTTTCGCTGAGCACCTGCACCCAATTCGGGTGAACCAGATTGAGATGGCCGATGAGTCCGTGGTTGGAAGCGTTGATCTTGTCGCTGTCGATGATACGCTCGGCGCCATCCGTGCCGGCAACACGGCTGAGCTGCAGCCGTTGCTGTTTGTCTTCGAATAATTGCCGGACGTTAACCTGGCTCATCAGAAAACCTCTATCAATCTACTGCGCAGTTCGATAGCTGCGTTGTGCGGTGCTCGCTCCTCGCCTACCCATTTGGTATGTCTCGTTCGCTGCGCTCCGTACGCCTTGCTCTCGAACTGCTCGCTACGATTGATCGAGGTTTTCATGACGTGCTGCTCCAGTCGTAAAACAACTGATGGATGCTGGCGGCATCCTCGCAGGCGAGCAGGCGATTGCGGAACTGCGTATCGCTGAACATTTGCGCCAGTTCACCGAGGATTTGCAGGTGCAAATCGGTGGCGCGCTCCGGAACCAGCAGCACGAAAATCAGGTTTACCGGCTGGCCGTCCGGCGCGTCGAACGGGATCGGGTGAGAGGTTTTTACGAATGCGGCGGTCGCATCGCGCAACTTGGCGATGCGGCCATGCGGGATTGCCACGCCCTGCCCCAAACCGGTCGAGCCGAGCTTCTCGCGGGCAAACAGGCTGTCGAACACCTGGATGCGCGCAATCTGTTGATTGTTTTCAAACAGCAGACCGACGCGCTCGAACACGCGCTTTTTGCTGGTGGATTCGGTGTCCAGCAGGATATTGTCGGGCAGCAGGATTTTGCTGATCAGGTTCATTATCAAGGTCGCATAAAATAGGCGGCACTGCTGCCGGCCTTGTTGATTACTCTTCTGCTACGACAGGTTTGCCGGAATTATCATGGCGCCGCGCCGACAGTTTTTCCTTGTGCTTCATCACCTGGCGATCCAGCTTGTCAATCAACGCGTCAATTGCCGCGTACAGGTTCTCGTCTTCGCATTCCACGAATACATCCTTGCCGCTGATATGTATGGTGGCTTCGGCTTTCTGCTTCAGTTTTTCAACGGAAAGGATGATGTTCACGTCGATCACATTGTCGAAATGGCGTTTGATCTTGCCGATTTTTCCGGTCGCATAGTCGCGGATGGCGGGGGTGATTTCCAGATGGCGTCCGGTTAGATGGATGTTCATGTCTTGCTCCTTGTTTAAAGTGATTTACGGAGATTCACCGGGAGTATGCGCAATGCTTCCCGGTATTTTGCTATGGTACGCCGGGCGACGACGATGCCCTGCTGTGCCAAGATTTCCGACATGCGGCTGTCGGTAAGCGGTTTGCGTGTGTCTTCCGCGCTGACCAGTTGCTTGATCAGCTCGCGTATTGCGGTGGAAGAACAGGTACCGCCGCTTTCCGTGGACAGGCTGCTGCCAAAAAAATACTTGAATTCGTATATGCCGCGCGGAGTCAGCATGAATTTTTGCGTGGTGCTGCGCGATACCGTGGATTCATGCAGCTCCAGGGCATCGGCAATTTCGCGCAACACCAGCGGACGCATGCCGATCTCGCCGTGCTCGAAAAAATCGCCCTGCCGCTCAACGATCGCCTGTGCGACCCGCAGGATGGTTTCGAAACGCTGCTGCAGGTTCTTGATCAGCCATTTCGCTTCCTGCAATTGCGTGGCAAGCTGCGAGGGGCTTCTGCCGTCGCGCTGTTGCAGGATATTGGCGTAAATCTGGTTTACGCGCAGTTTGGGCATGGCTTCCGCATTGAGCCGCGCAAGCCATTTATCCCTGTGCTTCTCCACGATCACATCGGGCACCACGTAATCGGCGACGCTGCGGTCGAATTCCGCGCCAGGTTTGGGGTTCGAGTCCACGATCAAATGCTGCGCGGCACGCAATTCATCGTCCGTGCAGCGCAGCAGTTTTTTGATCCGGGCGTAATCGTGCGCTGCAAGCGCATCCAGATGATTGCTCACCAGATGGATCGCCAGATCGCGCTGCGGCGTATCTTCCGGCAACGCCTTGAGTTGCAATGCCAGGCATTCGCCCAGATTGCGCGCGCCGAGGCCGGGCTGATCGAGGTGCTGCAGCTGCTTCAGCGCAGTTTCCAGATCGTCCAGCGTGATGTCGAGCTCGGCAGGCAACAGTTCCGCCAGTTCACCCAAGTCCTGCGCCAGATAGCCGTTCTCATCCAGCGCATCGATCAGCAAACCGACCACCCTGCGGTCTTTGCCATCCAGCGAACTGACGGCCAGCTGGTTATGCAAATATTCGCGCAGGCTGGCTTGCTCGGCGGCCTGTTCGGGGTAGGTTTCGTCCTCGTCGTCCGTGCTGTGCGCCGTGCCGCCGCCGGTATTCCAATCCGCCTGTTCGTTGCCAAAATCGTCCGCGCCGCGGTCGTCTGCATGGGCCGGTTCGGACTCTCCGGTATTGTTATTGCGCGATGCCGGAGAGGGAAGATCAGGAGCAAAAGCGCCCGGCGCGGATTCTTCGGCCAATTCCAGCATGGGGTTTTCATCCAGCATCTGTGCAACTTCCTGATGAATGTCCTGCGTGGAGAGTTGCAGCAAACGGATAGCCTGCTGCAACTGCGGCGTGAGCGTCAGTTGCTGCGACAGCTTTAATTGGAGAGCGGGTTTCATTGACTGGTGTCAGATCCGGGATACCTTCGCGTCATAGCTTGAAGTGTTCACCCAGATATACTTTCCTCACATTTTCATTATAAATGATTTCATCCGGCTTGCCTTCCGCCATCACCGATCCGGCGTTGATGATGTAGGCACGGTCGCAGATGCCCAGCGTTTCGCGCACGTTGTGGTCGGTGATCAATACGCCGATATTGCGTTCCTTGAGAAAGCGGATAATTTTCTGAATGTCCAGCACGGCGATGGGGTCCACGCCGGCGAACGGTTCATCGAGCAGAATGAAGCGCGGGTCGGTCGCCAGCGCGCGCGCGATTTCCACGCGCCGCCGCTCGCCGCCGGACAGGCTGATGGCTGGGTTGTTGCGGATATGCGTGATATGCAGGTCTTCCAGCAACTCTTCCAGACGATTTTGCAGGTCGTCCTCGGAAAGGTCTTGCAGTTCCAGCACCGCCTGAATATTCTGCGCTACGGTCAGGCGGCGAAAAATCGAGGCTTCCTGCGGCAGATAACCCAGTCCCAGGCGCGCGCGGCGGTGTATCGGCAAATGGGTGATATTTTGTTCATCGATAAAAATCTCGCCGCCATCGGCCGCGATCAGCCCGACGATCATGTAGAACGAAGTCGTCTTGCCTGCGCCGTTCGGGCCGAGCAGCCCGGCCACCTCGCCGCTCTTCAGCGACAGCGAAACATCATGCACCACAGTGCGCGAACCGTACTTTTTATTGAGGCCAACCGCACGCAATTCACTCATCATGTAAACCTAAAAAATATTTCATAAAGCTTACTGTGCGGCACATAAAACGCAGATCGTGCACCCCGTACCCGACCTGCGGCTGTAGCCCAGATGAAGCGAAGCGGAATCCGGGAGATGGCGGGCCGCACCCAAGAACGCCCCGGATTCCATTGCATTCCATCCGGGCTACGCCCGCTGCTTTTCCCTGGTATGGCCGGTGTCATTTTGTGAAGCATATTCAATCTGCGGGCAGCAAAGTTTCGCTGGGTTTGATCGGCAGCGTATCCGGCGCGGAAGGCGATGCCGCGCCTTGTTTTGGCTTGGGTTGCAGTATCGCGCGCACCCGTTTTGGCGGCTCATTCTCCGGGCTCGCGCCGCTGCGGTTCACCTGGAAAATTTCGGTCTTCTGGCTATAGGTGATATGTTCGCCGCGCACCTCGTCCAGTTCGCGCTTGAGGCGCGCCTGCACATAGAAATCCACCGTCTCGGCGCGTGTGTCATATTCGATGCGTTCGCCATACCCATCCACATATTCATCCAGTCCCTCGCGCTTTTGCCGGAAGCTGGCGGTATTCCCGTAAGCCGTGCCGTGCTTGAAGCCTTCCTTATCCTGCGTCACAACGATCTTGTCGCCGCGTATCAGCATCGTACCCTGGGTCAACTTCACATTGCCGGTGAAGGTGCTGATCTGCTGCGCATCGTCTATCAACACCTGATCAGCCTCCAGATGGATCGGTTTATCGCGGTCGGCACGCTCGGCAAAACTTGCCGGGGTATAGAAAAAGATAATGGCCAGCAATAGAGGGCGCAGAGCGGAGAGTGGAAAGTGGGAAGTGGGAAGTGGGAAGTGGGGGGTGGATTTTCCACTTTCCACTAAGGCGCGCAGCGCCGTTCCACTGAGGCGCGCAGCGCCGATCCACTTCCCACTTACCACTGAGGCGCGCATAACCAACGACTTGGCGAGCGTTGTTTGCTCGCTTAGTCGGATGGCTAGTAGTTCCACCAGCGCCGCCCCACTTCCTGTTCTTTTATTTGCCTGGCACATGTTCGCTTCTTACTTGGGAAAGCAATTTCAGGGTACGTGCCTTGTTGTCCATTTCCAGGCCCGTCGCATGCACGGTATTGTACGCGTCCACAATAGTGACGGCACGGTCGGTGTCCGCCCAATCACGATCCGGAATGATATGCAGATATTCGGTGTGCAGCGTGAGCTCCTCCTGCTGCGCGCTTGCCTCGCGCAGCACTTCGACATCGTTGTGCAGGAACACCTCGTCGCCCCTTTTGGAAACGACGCCTTGCCTGGCGACTATATGTATTGCCGGACGCTCGGCGGACAGCAAAGTAAGGCGCGGCACTTCCAACATAGTGCTGTCGTCATCCGGATAATGCTGCATTTTTTCCGCGGCCATGATGAAGCGCGGCGCCCCCTGTTTGTTCAGCCTGATGGCGGAAAAATTTTCCATAATGGCATCGGGGTCATGGCGTTTGCCGTTATCTGCCTTGTCCGACTCCGGCTGCACCTGCTGGTTCAGCCAATAAGTAACGCCCAGCAAGCCAAGCAAGGGAAACAGCGGCAACCAGTAACGGGCGCGGGAGGCAAAGGTCATTTCAGGTAGGGAGCCAGCTGGGCGCCCAGCGTGCCTTGCGCCGACATGATCAGCTCGCAGGCTTCACGCACCGCACCATGCCCACCACTGCATTGCGTCACATAGTCGGAATGTTCGCGCACCAGCAGCGGGGATTCCGGCACGCTGATCGACAGCCCGACATGGCGCATCACCATCAGGTCAACCACATCATCGCCCATATAGGCGGCGGCATCGCGCGGCAGTTTGAGCCTGTTGAGCAGTTCGAGCATCGTTTCGAGTTTATTCTCCACGCCCTGAAAGACATGCGCGATGCCAAGGTTCTGCGCGCGCGCCGCGACGCAACGCGAAGTGCGCCCGGTGATGATGGCAACCTCCACCCCGCTGGCGCGCAGCATTTTCAGGCCATGCCCGTCCAGCGAATTGAAACGTTTGAATTCCTCGCCGGAATCGGACAGGAACAGTCCGCCGTCGGTCATTACACCGTCTACATCAAAGGCCATCAGGCGGATCAGTTTGGCGCGGCTCGATAGCATGTTTTTTCCTCCTCTAAATTACTTTGGCATGCAACAGATCATGCATGTTGAGTGCGCCGACCAGCTTATGCTGTTCGTCCACCACCAGCATCTGGCTGATATTGTATTGCTCCATCATCTGCACCGCTTCGGCGGCCAGCGCATCCGGGCCGATGCAGCGCGGATTGGCGGACATCACGCTGCGCACCGGCGTGGTGTTGAAATCCAGCTTCTTCTCCAGCGTGCGGCGCAAATCGCCGTCGGTATAAATGCCCAGCACGCGCTGTCCGGCATCCACGATGGCGGTCATGCCCACGCCTTTTTTTGAAATTTCCAGGATCGCGTCGCTCAGCATCGCGTTTACACTTACCATCGGCAGGCGCTCGCCGCTGCGCATGATATCGCGCACATGGGTGAGCAAACGCCGCCCCAGATTGCCGCCCGGATGCGAGCGGGCAAAATCTTCTGCGCCGAACCCCTTGGCATCCAGCAACGCCACCGCCAGCGCATCGCCCAGCGCCAGCGCCGCCGTGGTGCTGGCTGTAGGCGCCAGGCCCATCGGGCAAGCCTCCTTGTCCACCGCCGCGTTGAGATGCACGTCTGCCGCCTGTGCCAGGCTGGAGGCAGGCTTGCCGGTCATGCTAATAAGCTTGGCGCCCTGTCGCTTGATGACCG
>JACPEI010000033.1 GCA_016183575.1 Nitrosomonadales bacterium
CAGTTCGCCACGGGCAAGCTGCGCGACCCCTTGCTGCGCCTCCTGGGCCATGAAGACCTCTACGATCTGACACCAAAGCAGCGGCAACTCGTGCTCGATGCCGGTTTCCGAAGCAACCACACCAAGATGATCGCTCCCTATCCGGCCTACAAGCGCCTCTCGGAACTATACAACCGCCTGCAGGAGGGCGGGGAGGCCGTGCTGTCCTACCTGTCCGGGCAGTACCTGGCCGACCTGCTGACCTGGTATCACCTGGTGTGGTGCGGCGAGAGCGTGCGCCGCGAGCATGAGCTGGTGGCGCGCCTGATGAGCAAGGCCGTGGGCTTCAGTTACGAGGACCGCCAGCAGTTGCTCGGCCTCATCGGCGAGTTGATCGGCGGGATCATTCCGCGCTACCGCAGGCTGGCCGAAGCAGGGCAGATCGAGATATCCACCACGCCGCATTACCACCCGCTGGCGCCGCTGCTGATCGATTTCGCGAGCGCCAGGGAAGCCATGCCCGACGTGCAGCTCCCCCAATCCCCGCATTATCCAAAGGGGAGGTCGCGCGTGGCGGCGCATGTCCGGCTGGCAAAGAAGAGCCATCGCGAACGGTTCGGCGCCGAGCCGCAGGGGATGTGGCCTGCCGAGGGATCGATCTCTTCGGAGACGCTGGAGGTGCTGGCCGCCGAGGGCTGCCGCTGGACAGCCAGCGGCGAGAACGTGCTCGTCAACAGCCTGCGCCACATGCAGCATTCCGTTCCGGCGCGCGCCCAGTACCTGTACCGGCCTTACCGCCTGGAAAAGGGCGGCGACGGCCTGCGATGCTTCTTCCGCGACGACCGCCTGTCCGACCTGATCGGCTTCGAATACTCGCGCTGGCACGGCAAGGACGCCGCGCACCACTTCATCGACCAGGTCGTTGGCATCGCCCAGCACGCCGCAGAGGGTGAAGCGCCCGTGGTGAGCGTGATCCTGGACGGCGAAAACGCGTGGGAATACTACCCCTACAACGGTTTCTATTTTCTCGACGAGCTCTACGCGACCCTCGAAAGGCACGAACAGATACGCACCACCACCTACAGCGATTACCTCGAAAAGCAGGGTGTGGCCCAGCCTTTGTCCAACTATGCCAGCACCCACAGCCTCGGGAGCATCGTTGCGGGAAGCTGGGTTTACGGCAATTTTTCGACCTGGATAGGATCACGTGACAAGAACCGCGCCTGGGATCTGCTGTGCGTCGCCAAGCAGAGCTTCGACATGGTCATGTCCAGCGGCCGGCTCAGCCCTGCCGAACAGGAGGTCGCCGAACGGCAGCTTTGTTCCTGCGAGAGTTCCGACTGGTTCTGGTGGTTTGGCGACTACAACCCCGCACACTCGGTGGCCAGCTTCGACCGCCTGTTTCGTCACAACCTGGCCGAGTTGTATCGCCTGCTGAAATTGCCGCCTCCGCCGAATTTGTCGGAGCCGATCAGTCAGGGCAGGGGGTCTCCCGAGGCGGGCGGCGCGATGCGGCGTTCTTCAGAATAAACGCGGGCAGCAGAGACCATTTCTATTAATCGGACCATGACGCGCCTATGCTAAGCATGCGAGCAAGCGGCATATTGCTTCATCCGACATCGCTTCCCGGCAGGTTCGGATCCGGCGATTTGGGGGAAGATGCATACCGGTTCGTCGATTGGCTGAAAAGCGCGGGCCAGACCTATTGGCAGGTTCTGCCACTGGGCGAGATCGGCCCCGGCAATTCTCCGTACATGAGCAAGTCGGCGTTTGCGGGCAATGTCCTGCTGATCGACCTCAACGAGTTGGCCAGGTACGGATGGCTGGGTCAGGGCGACCTGGAACCCCTTCCGGAATTCTGCTCCAGCCGGGTCAATTTCGAGTTGATGCGGCCTTTTCGCATGGAACGTCTGCGTCGCGCGGCAAATAATTTTTTCTCGTCGAACAATGAGATGAGAAATGAATTTAATGAATTTTGTAATGATGAAAAAGATTGGCTGGAGGACTACGCGCTGTTCATGGCGATCGCCGAACACCACAACCAGCAGGAATGGAGTCTCTGGCCCGCCGACCTGGTTCACCGGGACGTTCCGGCATTGAGCTGGGCGAGAATTGAGTATGCCGATGAGATCGGCTTCTGGAAATTCTGCCAATGGCGCTTCGCGCACCAATGGTTCCGCCTGAAAGAATACGCAAATTCTCACGGCATATGGATAATCGGCGATGTGCCGATCTTTGTCGCCTACCAAAGTACCGACGTGTGGGCGCACCAGGAATTGTTCAAACTGGATGAAAACGGGCATCCCTTGATGGTTGCCGGGGTGCCGCCCGATTATTTCAGCGAGACGGGGCAGTTATGTGGCAATCCCGTCTACCGTTGGGAAACGCACGAAAATACTGGCTTTGCATGGTGGGTGGCACGCATGCGGCATGCGCTCCACCTTGCCGACCTCGTGCGCGTCGATCATTTCCGCGGGTTCGCCGCCTATTGGGAAATACCCGCAGGCGCTCCCAACGCCATCGGCGGGAAATGGGTGCCTGTTCCCGGAGAAAAGCTGCTCCGCGCGCTACAGCAAAGCTTTCCCTACCTGCCTATCATTGCCGAAGACTTGGGGGTAATCACACCCGATGTGGTCGAGCTTCGCGACAAATTTAACTTGCCTGGCATGAGGGTTTTGCATTTTGCCTTCGCTGAAGGTGAATCCAACCTTTTCCTGCCACATCACTATATTCCGAATACCGTTGCCTATACGGGAACCCATGACAACGATACAACTTTGGGATGGTGGAATACGTTATCTGACAATGAAAAAACCTTTGCCAAACAATATCTGAAGAGCGATGGACTGGATATTCAGTGGGACATGATGCGGGCACTCTCAGGTTCGGTGGCGAATACTGTCATTTTCCCCATGCAGGATGTCCTCGGATTGTCCGGCGAGCACCGAATGAACTTTCCGGGCCACCCGGCGGGAAATTGGGAGTGGCGTTTTTCCTGGCCGCAAGTCGAACAGGCGCACACTGAAAAATTAGCCAAGATGTCCGCCGAATATGAACGGCTTCCATATAACATTCACCCTTGATTGGATGAACAAGGAGAGGAGGGTTGAAAATGCAACTTATTGAATTTGTGAGCAGAAGCGCATCATATATAATTTGACATAATATACATTATGCGTTTTTCAAAAGAGTTGACTGCCCAGATATATGACTCAAGCACCACCTTAACTCCGAGTGGTATTCCCCTGCAGCAAGTGCACTATCAGCGACCTGAGCTTGGCTGGTCTGACTGGCTTATGCAATAAGTGATGTCCGCTGACGCTGGCCAGCTTCAGAACTGTCTGGCTGATATCTCCGCTGATCAAAATACAGGGTATCTGCTGATCTTGGTGCCGGCGCACCAAGTCGATGACATCAATGCCGTTCGTATTGTTTTCCAGCTGGTAATCGCTGATGATCAAATCCCATTCGGCACCGTTGTGCATGAATTGCTCTACCTGCGCAATCGATGCGGCCGCGCTTACCTGACAGCCCCAGGAAGACAGAATGACGGCCGTACTGGATAACACCGCTGCGTCGTCATCGACGATCAGCAACCTCTTTCCGCCCAAGGGTAATTTTTCAACCTCCTGGCTGGGGGCGCTTGAGACCTGTTCTGCCGCAGCAGGAGGCCTGCCTGAGATCGCTGCAATCGGCACTTCCAGAGCGAACACGGATCCCTTGCCGGGTGCGGAGAGTAGTTCGATGCGGTGCCCGAGCAATTTCACCAGGCGGTCCACAATGGCCAACCCCAACCCCAGCCCTTTGCTGGTATCCAGCTGCGGCTGCGCCAACTGGAAGAACTCGCGGAATACGTTTTCCTGATCGGCTTTTGAAATGCCGACGCCGTTATCACGCACCTCGATGCGCAAGGAATCCCCGCGACGGCGGCATGCAACCATCACGCTGCCATTCTGGTAGGTATAGCGTATGGCATTGCTTACCAGGTTCGCCAGAATGCGCTCCAGCAGCAGCGGATCGCTGGTGACATACCCGGTGCATGGCCGG
>JACPEI010000032.1 GCA_016183575.1 Nitrosomonadales bacterium
GAGCATGCCTATGTGATGGCGGTCGAGAAGCTGGCGGGTATCGAAGTGCCGTTGCGCGCACAGTACATCCGCGTGATGTACGACGAAATTACCCGCATCGAAAATCACCTGCTCTGGCTGGGTGCGCACGCACTGGACATCGGCGCGATGACCATGTTCCTGTATTGCTTCCGCGAGCGCGAAGATCTATTCGACGCCTACGAGGCGGTTTCCGGCGCGCGCATGCACGCGGCCTATTACCGCCCGGGCGGCGTGTACCGCGATCTGCCGGACACCATGCCGCAATACCAGCCATCGAAAATCCACAATGCCGCAGCGGTGAAAAAACTCAACGAAAACCGCCAGGGCTCGCTGCTCGATTTTCTGGAGGATTTCACCAGGCGCTTCCCCACCTACGTGGATGAATATGAAACGCTGCTGACCGATAACCGCATCTGGACGCCGTACCGTCGGTATTGGCGTGGTTACGCCGGAACGCGCGCTGGCACTCGGCTTTACCGGCCCGATGCTGCGCGGCTCCGGGGTGGAATGGGATTTGCGCAAGAAGCAGCCTTATGAAGTCTACGACCGTCTCGATTTCGATATTCCGGTCGGCAAGACCGGCGACTCCTATGACCGCTATCTGGTGCGTGTCGAGGAGATGCGCCAGGCCAACCGCATCATCAAGCAATGCATCGCCTGGCTGCGCGACAACCCCGGCCCGGTGATGACTGACAATTTCAAGTTTGCGCCGCCCAGGCGCGAGGCGATGAAGCAGAACATGGAGGAGCTGATCCATCACTTCAAGCTGTTCACCGAAGGGATGCATGTGCCGGCCGGCGAGGCCTATGCGGCGGTGGAACATCCCAAGGGCGAGTTCGGCATTTACCTGGTTTCCGACGGCGCGAACAAGCCTTATCGCATGAAGATACGCGCCCCGGGTTTTGCCCATATGGCGGCGCTGGATGAAATGGTGCGCGGCCACATGATTGCCGACGTGGTGACCATTCTCGGCACACAGGACATTGTTTTTGGCGAGGTAGACCGCTAATGGGCACCTTTAGAAATTCACTTTTGCGGGATGAAGCGCAAGGAGCCGCGCAGAGAATGACGAGGCATATCAATATGGATAGACGAGGAATGAGCGAGCACGCGACGCCGCGAATCGCCCGCAAAATGGATTTATAAAGGTGCCCTGATGTTATCCGAACAAATACAAGCGAAGATCAACCGCGAGTTGAAGAAGTATCCGGCGGACCAGAAACAGTCTGCGGTGATGGCCGCGTTGCGTTTCGTGCAGGACGAAAAGGGCTGGATTGCCGCCGATGACATGGCGGACATCGCGGTCTATCTCGGCATGCCGAAAATGGCGGTGTATGAGGTGGCGACCTTCTACCATATGTACAAACTCAAGCCGATGGGCAGGCACACCATCACCGTATGCACCAACCTGTCCTGCACGTTGGGCGGGGCAGGGGATACCGTGGATTATCTGCAATCCAGGTTGGGCATCGGTTTCGGCGAAGTTTCCGCAGACGGCAGGTACGGCCTGCGCGAAGGCGAGTGCATGGGGGCATGCAAGGATGCGCCGCTGTTTACCGTGAACAACAAGAAACTTTGCGGCCGTTTGAGCAAAGACAAGATCGATCAAATTTTGGCGGAACTGGATAAATCATGAGAGGGCCAGATAATTTTATGAAAGGCTCAGGTAAATTATGAGAGGCCCAGTCATTCTCACCACGATGGATTTCGACCAGCCCTGGACGCTGGAAAACTATCTCAAGGTCGGCGGTTACCAGGCATTGCGCAAGGTGCTGACCGAGAAAATGTCGCCCGATGCGATTATTTCCGAAGTCAAGCTGTCGGCATTGCGCGGACGCGGCGGTGCGGGCTTCCCGACCGGGCTGAAGTGGAGCTTCATGCCGAAAAATTACACCGGGGACAAATATATCGTCTGCAATACCGACGAGGGCGAGCCGGGCACCTGCAAGGACTGGGACATCCTGCGCTACAACCCGCATTTGCTCATCGAGGGCATGGCGATCGCCGCCTATACGATGGGGGTCAAGACCGGCTACAACTATGTGCATGGCGAAATTTTCGAGGCCTACGAGCGCATGGAAGAGGCCTGCGAGCTGGCGCGCGCCGCCGGCTATCTCGGCGACAACATCCTGGGCACGGATTTCTGCTTCGACCTGCACAACCACCTGGGCTACGGCGCCTATGTCTGCGGCGAG
>JACPEI010000037.1 GCA_016183575.1 Nitrosomonadales bacterium
ATCATTGAGGTGAAGTTGCGCGGGTCGAGGTCGGGTGCGTTCTTCATCGCGATCAGCGCGTTGGTATTGGCGGGGTTGCCCACCACCAGCACCTTGACATGGCGTTCCGCATATTCGTTAAGCAGCTTGCCTTGCGCGGAGAAAATCGCGCCATTGGCTTCCATCAGGTCCTTGCGTTCCATGCCCTTGCCGCGTGGGCGCGCGCCGATCAGCAAGGCGATTTCGGTATCCCTGAACGCGATTTTCGGGTCATCGGTGATGATGATCTGCTGCAGCAACGGAAAGGCGCAGTCCTCCAGTTCCATCATCACGCCGCGCAGCATCGTCTGCGCTTGCGGCAAGTCCAGCAATTGCAGGATGATGGGCTGCTCTTGCCCGAGCATGATGCCATTGGCGATGCGGAACAGCGCAGCATAGCTGATTTGGCCGGCTGCGCCGGTGACGGTGATGCGGATGGGTGCTTTCATGTTTCCTTCCTCTGGACAAATATCTGGGACGAATAAACCCGCATCATAATTGTTTTGATTTTCTCGCGCCATGCAAAAGGTGTAGCATTATATAAATCGGCGTTACTCATGGCAGGGATCAGTAATGAATAAACATCGCCCGAAACACCTCGCCTTGCATCTCATCAAATTGCCGCTCCCCGGTTTCGTTTCCGTTCTCCACCGCATCAGCGGCTTATTGCTGTTTCTGGCGCTGCCGCTGTTGCTGCTGATGCTGCAATACAGCCTGCGCTCCATCGAGACTTACACACAGTTGCTGGCCGTGCTGGCGCATCCGCTGGCGAAGCTGATGTTGCTCGGCGTGCTGTGGGCATTCCTGCATCACTTCTGCGCCGGGCTGCGTTATCTGGCGATCGACCTGGATTACGGCGTGAAACTGGCGCAGGCGCGCGCGAGCAGCAAAATGGTGCTGGCGGTGAGCCTGGTGTTGACCGTTTTGCTTGGAGCCAAGCTATGGTAAACCGCGTAGTGACAGGTGCGCATTACGGGCTGCGCGACTGGCTGATCCAGCGCATTACGGCGGTGGTGATGGCGCTGTACAGCGTAGTGCTGGCCGGATATCTGCTGCTGCAGCCCCATTTGGATTATGACGCCTGGACGGGCTTGTTTTCCAGTCAGCCGATGCGCACCTTTACCCTGTTGTTCCTGCTGAGCGTGTTTTATCACGCGTGGATCGGTATCCGCGACATCGTGATGGATTACGTCAAACCGGCCGGCGTACGGCTGGTCATTCATGTGCTGGTGATTCTGGTTTCGCTGCTTTATGCGATCTGGGCGGTGCAAATCTTGTGGGGGTTCTAACCCCTCCCGACCTCCCCTTGTCAGGGGAGGAGCAGGCAGTCTCCTCCCCTGACAAGGGGAGGCTTGGGAGGGGTTTGGTTTACATTGAGTTCCGGATCATTCGAACCGGGAACATGGAATTAAGGGAAATACAATGGCAGTGGCGAAACGGACTTTCGATGTAGTGGTAGTCGGCGCGGGCGGTTCCGGGATGCGCGCGGCGTTGCAGCTGGCGCAGGCCGGGCTGAAAGTGGCGGTGCTGTCCAAGGTGTTTCCGACCCGTTCGCACACCGTCGCGGCGCAGGGCGGTATTGCCGCATCGCTGGGTAATGTCGGCCGGGATAGCTGGCACTGGCATATGTACGATACGGTGAAAGGCTCGGATTACCTGGGCGACCAGGATGCCATCGAGTTCATGTGCCGCGCCGCGCCGGAGGTGGTGTACGAACTGGAGCATTTCGGCATGCCGTTCGACCGCCTCGAGAGCGGCAAAATTTACCAGCGCCCGTTCGGCGGGCATATGCAGGACTACGGCAAGACGCCGGTGGAGCGCGCCTGCGCGGCGGCCGACCGCACCGGCCATGCGTTGCTGCACACGCTGTACCAGCAGAATGTAAAAGCCAATACGCATTTCTTCATCGAGTGGATGGCGCTCGATCTGATCCGCGACGCGGACGGCGACGTGCTCGGCGTGACTGCGATGGAAATCGAGACCGGCGAGGTGATGATCTTTCAGGCGCGCGCCACGCTGCTCGCGACCGGCGGTGCGGGGCGTATTTTCCAATCCATTGGGCATGGCGGCGCGCGCCGGAATTCCGCTGGAAGACATGGAGTTCTTCCAGTTCCATCCTACCGGCGTATATGGCGCGGGCGTGCTGATTACCGAAGGGGTGCGCGGCGAGGGCGGCTATCTGGTGAACAAGGACGGCGAACGCTTCATGCCGAAATACGCGCCGAACGCGAAAGACCTTGCCAGCCGCGACGTGGTGTCGCGCGCGATCACCGTGGAGATCAACGAAGGGCGCGGCTGCGGCCCGCACGGCGATCATGTGCTGCTCAAGCTGGATCATCTCGGCGACGATGTGATCCGGCAGCGCTTGCCCGGTATCCGCGAAATCGCGCTGAAGTTCGCCCACGTCGATCCGGCCAAAGCTCCGATTCCCGTCGTGCCGACCGCACATTACATGATGGGCGGCATCCCCACCAACTATCACGGGCAGGTCGTCGTGCCCTATCATCACGGGCCGGAAGAGGTGGTGCACGGCCTGTATGCGGTGGGCGAATGCGCATGCGTGTCGGTGCATGGCGCGAACCGTCTGGGCTGCAATTCGCTGCTGGATTTGCTGGTGTTCGGGCGCGAAGCGGCCAGGCAGATCATCGAAGACCTGCAAAGCCGCCCGCATCCCAAACTCTTGCCTGCCGATTCCGCCGAGCGTTCCCTGGCGCGGCTCGCGCGGCTGGATGCTCAAACCAAGGGGGAAAGCGTCGCCGAGGTCGGCGACGCAATGCGCAAGACCATGCAGAAACATTGCGGCGTATTCCGCTTCCCGGAATTGCTGGCCGAAGGTGTGGAGAAAATCAAACAGATCGCCGAGCGTGCCGCGCACACGGAGATTCGGGATAAGAGCAGAGTATTCAACACCGCGCGCATCGAGGCGCTGGAGCTGGACAACCTGATCGAGGTCGCGCAGGCGACCATGATTGCGGCGGCGGCACGCACCGAAAGCCGCGGCGCCCACGCGCGCGACGACTTCCCGCAGCGCGACGATCAGAACTGGCTCAAGCACAGCCTGTATTTTCGCGACGGGCAGCGCCTCGATTACAAACCGGTGCGGCTAAAGCCGCTGACGGTTGAATCGTTTCCGCTCAAGGCGCGGGTTTATTGAAATGGAGAAGATTTTGGGAGTGAGTAGTGGGAGCGCGGGCATCCTGCCCGCATGCGGGCAGGATGCCCGAGCTCCTGCACATATTTCAACCCTGCACGCTCCATGGAAATAAGGCTATGAAATTCAAAATCTACCGCTACAACCCGGACACCGACACCGCGCCGTACATGCGCGACTACGAGCTGGACATCGAGGCGGGCGATAAGATGCTGCTGGATGCCATCCTGCTGCTGAAGGAACAGGACGACAGCCTGTCGCTGCGCAAATCCTGCCGCGAGGGGGTGTGCGGTTCGGATGCGATGAACATCAACGGGCGCAACGGGCTGGCATGCATCACGCCGCTCTCGTCGCTGAAGGAGCCGGTAACGCTGCGCCCGCTGCCGGGCCTGCCGGTGATCCGTGACCTGATCGTGGACATGACGCAATTTTTCAAGCAATACCATTCGATCAAACCATACCTGATCAACAACGATCCGCCGCCTGAAACCGAGCGGTTGCAATCGCCCGCGCAGCGCGCGCACCTGAACGGCCTGTACGAGTGCATCCTGTGCGGTTGCTGCTCCACGGCCTGCCCGTCGTTCTGGTGGAACCCGGACAAATTCGTCGGCCCGGCGGGGTTGCTGCAGGCGTACCGTTTTCTCGCCGACACGCGCGATCATGCGACCAGCGAGCGCCTCGACGACCTGGAAGACCCGTACCGGTTGTTCCGTTGCCATACCATCATGAATTGCGTGGATGTCTGCCCGAAAGAGCTTAATCCGACCGAGGCGATCGGCAACATCAAGGACATGATGGTCAAGCGCATCGTATGAGGAACGAGGAGCGAGGAGCGAGGAGCGAGAAAAACGGGAAGGGCAGCAAGCTCGATCCCCGATCCCCGATCCCCGATCCTGCCTTGTTGCAACGGGTGCGCTGGCGTGCGCGGCGCGGTTTGCTGGAACTGGATATCGTGCTGGGTCGTTTTATCGAGGCGCAATATGCGCAGCTTGACGAGGCCGAGCGGCAGGCGTTTGAGGTGTTGCTGGATATGCCGGACAACCCGCTGTGGGACATGATTTCGGGCAGGCTGGAAGCGGCGCCGGGCGAGCAGCAGATGTTGCTGGAAAAGATCAGAGCAGCTTAAATTGGATGGACGGCGGGCATCCTGCCTGCAAATACAGGGAGAACACTTATGGAAAGCAAACGCGTCGCAACGCTGACCCTGGATGACGGGCGCAGCATCGAGTTGCCGATCCTGTCCGGCACCCTGGGGCCGGATGTAATCGATATTCACAATCTCAGCAAGCTGGGCCTATTTACTTATGACCCGGCGTTTTTTGTCACGGCGAGTTGCTCTTCCAAAATTGCCTTTATCGATGGCGATGCCGGCTTGCTTTACTACCGCGGCTATCCCATCGAGCAACTGGCCAAGCAATCGAATTTTCTGGAAGTGTCCTATCTGCTGCTGAATGGAGAGTTGCCGGATGCCGCGCAAAAAACCGCCTTCGAGACCAGGGTGAAGGAACACACCATGGTGCATGACCAGATGAATAAATTCTTCACCGGCTTCCGCCGCGATGCGCACCCGATGGCGGTGATGGTCGGCGTGGTCGGCGCGCTGTCTGCCTTCTACCACGACTCGCTGGACATCAATAACCCGGAACACCGCGAGATTTCCGCGATGCGCATGCTCGCCAAGGTGCCGACCATCGCGGCGATGGCACACAAATACCACACCGGTTTTCCGTTCATGTATCCGAAGAACAGGCTCAGCTATGTGGAAAACCTGATGCAGATGATGTTCGCGATCCCGGCGGAGGATTACGAGCCCAACCCGGTGCTAGTGCGCGCGCTAGACCGCATCCCGATCCTGCACGCAGACCAGGAGCAGAGCCGGTTCGAGCGGGGCGAACCCGTTTGCCTGCATCGCTTCCGGCATCGCCGCATTGTGGGGGCCGGCGCACGGCGGCGCGAACGAGGCGGCGCTGAACATGCTGGAAAGCGTCGGCGATATATCGCGCGTGCAGGAATATGTGCAGGGCGTGAAGGACAAGAAATACCGCCTGATGGGCTTCGGCCATCGCGTCTACAAGAACATGGATCCGCGCGCCTCGGTGATGCGCGAAACCTGCCATGAGGTATTGAAGGAGCTGGGGCTGGAAAACGACAAGCTGTTCGAGCTGGCGATGGAGCTGGAGCGCGTCGCGTTGAGCGACTCGTATTTCATCGAGCACAAGTTGTACCCGAACGTGGATTTCTATTCCGGCATCGTGCTGCGTGCGCTGGGCATCCCGGTCAATATGTTCACGGTGATTTTTGCGGTGGCGCGCACCATCGGCTGGATTTCGCAGTGGAACGAGATGATGGTCGATCACGATCATAAAATCGGGCGCCCGCGCCAGCTATATGTCGGCGCGACACGGCGCGATTACGTGCCTCTTGGTCAACGTTGAACGAACCGGCCCGTTTCTCGAAACCAATGCCCCTTTTTCGCGCCTACCGCATCTTTGAAGAAAACGGCAAATCCGCCGGGCGTTTCGTCGAGTTGACGCTGGACGATCTCGATTCCGGCGAAGTGGTCATTCAGGTGCATTACTCCAGCGTGAATTACAAGGACGCGCTCGCCGCAACCGGCGCAGGCAGGGTGGTGCGCCGTTTTCCCTGCGTCGGCGGGGTGGATGCGGCAGGGGTGGTGGTCAGTTCATCCGATGCGCGTTTCAATGCGGGCGATGCGGTGCTGGTCACCGGCTACAGCATGGGGGTGGATCACGATGGCGGGTTTGCCGAATATATGCGCGTCCCCGCCGAGTGGGTGGTGCCGCTGCCGCAGGGGCTGACGCTGTTCGACGCGATGGCGATCGGCACGGCGGGTTTTGCCGCCGCGCTGTCGATACATCGCCTCGAACAGAACGAACTGCGTCCCGAAAACGGCAAGGTGATCGTGACCGGTGCGACCGGCGGGGTGGCGAGCCTCGCGATCCAGATGCTGGCGCAGCTTGGTTATCACGTGGTCGCGCTGACCGGGAAAGACAGCGAACACGATTACCTGAAATCGCTGGGTGCAGCGGAAATTTTGCCGCGCAAGGATCTGGTGATGGGCACGCGCCCGTTGGAAAAAGCGCAATGGGCGGGCGCGCTGGATGCGGTGGGCGGCGAGACGCTGGCGTGGCTGACGCGCACCATGCAGCAGGACGGCGTGATCGCCAGCTTCGGCAATGCGGGCGGGGTGGAATTGCACACCACGGTGATGCCCTTCATCCTGCGCGGAGTGCGCCTGATCGGCATCGATTCCGCCGCCACTGCGATGCCGCTGCGCCGCGAAATCTGGCGACGCCTGGCAAGCGACCCTTCGACTGGGCTCAGGACAGGCCTGCGCCCAGAGTTGCTGGCGCAAGTGGCGCATACCGTACCCTTCGCCGATCTGCCGCAAGTGTTTCCGCAGATGCTGCAAGGCAGGCTGCGCGGCCGCACGGTGGTGGGGGTAAAACCGGCGGGTTAGTGCTATAATTCGCAGGGTAAGGCTGGAAGCAAACAGCGCGAAAGTGGCGGAATTGGTAGACGCACTGGATTTAGGTTCCAGCGCCGCAAGGCGTGAGAGTTCGAGTCTCTCCTTTCGCACCAGCACCTAATTCAACTTCAATTCAAGGAAACCCAAGCATGTCCAGCGTAGAAACTGTGAGCGCGTTAGAACGCCGTCTTAATGCATCCATTCCTCAACAAGTCATTCGCGGTGAGGTCGCTGCCCGCCTGAAAAATATCGGGCGCACCGCAAAAATTTCCGGATTCCGTCCGGGTAAAATCCCGGCAAAAATTCTGGAGCAGCAATACGGCGCGCAAGCGCACCAGGAAGTGCTGGGCGATATGTTGCAGCGCTCGTTTGCCGAGGCTGTGCAACTCAATAATCTGAGGGTGGCGGGACATCCGCAATTCGAGATCAAGACTAACGACTTGAATGCCGATCATATTGAATACAGCGCGACTTTCGAGGTGTATCCGGAAGTGGTGATGGGCGACCTGTCGGGCGAAACGGTGGAACGCCTGGTTTGCGAATTGACGCAGGCTGACGTGGACGACACCATTATGACGCTGCGTAAGCAGCGCGCTATTTATGAGGCTGTTTCTCGCGCCGCACAGGCCGAAGACAAGGTATATATTGATTTTACCGGCAAGTTGAACGGCGAGGTTTTTCAGGGCGGTGAAGCCAGGAACCATGCATTCGTATTGGGTGTGGAGCGCATGCTGCCGGAGTTTGAAGCGGCCGTTACCGGCATGAAGGCGGGGGAGACAAAATCTTTCGACATGACTTTTCCGGATGATTATCACGGCAAGGAGGTGGCGGGCAAGCAGGTGACTTTCAGCGTCACGCTGCACAAGGTGGAGGCACCGAAACTGCCGGAAGTGGATGCCGCGTTTGCCGAGTCTGTTGGTATTGAGGGCATGTGCCCAAAACTTTGGTGGAATGGGAAGCGCGGAACCTGATGCAGCAAACCCTGCAGGACATGGAATCGCGCGGGATGAAAATGAAGGACATGGCATTGCCGCCGGAATTGTTTGCCGAGCGTGCCGAAAGGCGCGTCAAGCTCGGCTTGATTCTTGCCCATTTGGCGCAGAAACATGACTTGAAGGCCAAGCCTGAGCAGGTGCGCGTCTTGGTGGATGACTATGCGCAAAGCTTTGACGAGCCAGAGGATGTGGTGCGCTGGTTTTACGCTAATTCCTCCCAGTTGCAGGAAGTTGAGAATCTGGTTCTGGAAGAGAATATCGTAAGCTGGACGATGGAGCAGACAAAGACCGCAGACAAGGCCATTCCCTTTAAAGAATTGATGGGGGACTGACACGATGCACTATTACGATGAACTTTTGTCCCGGCACCGGCAAGAGCCACAAAATATCGGTCTGATCCCGATGGTCGTGGAGACTAGCGGGCGCGGTGAGCGGGCGTATGACATCTACTCGCGTTTGCTCAAGGAACGCGTGGTGTTTCTGGTCGGCGAGGTGAACGACCACAGCGCGAACCTGATTGTGGCGCAGATGCTGTTTCTGGAATCGGAAAATCCGGACAAGGATATTCACTTCTACATCAATTCGCCTGGCGGCTCCGTGACCGCCGGCATGGCGATTTACGACACCATGCAATTCATCAAGCCGGACGTCAGCACGCTGTGTATCGGGCAGGCGGCCAGCATGGGATCGTTCCTGTTGGCGGCGGGAGAGAAAGGCAAGCGTTTCTGCCTGCCAAATTCACGCGTGATGATTCATCAGCCGCTGGGTGGCTTCCGTGGTCAGGCTTCGGATATCGAAATCCATGCGCGCGAGATTTTGTATCTGAAGCAGAGGCTCAATCAAATGTTGGCGCAGCACACCGGGCAAACAATCGAGACGATTGAGCGCGACACGGATCGCGATAATTTTCTGAGCGCGGAAGATTCTGTTAAATACGGGCTTGCGGACCAGGTGCTGGAAAAACGCGTTTAACGAATTATTGAATTGCCGATAACACAATACAGAGGTAGCAGCGATGGCTGGCGACAAGAAATCAAGTGATAAATTGCTTTACTGTTCATTCTGCGGCAAGAGCCAGCATGAGGTGCGCAAGCTGATTGCGGGTCCGTCGGTGTTCGTCTGCGATGAATGCATCGCGCTGTGCAACGACATCATGCGCGAGGAAATTCAGAATGATCAGGCCAAGACGGATAAGTCCGGCAAGACGGATTTGCCCGTGCCGAAAAAAATCCGCGCGGCGCTTGATGAGTACGTGATCGGACAGGAACATGCCAAGCGGATTTTGTCGGTGGCGGTGTATAACCATTACAAGCGCCTCAAGAGCGATGACAAGGATGGCGTGGAATTGGCCAAGAGCAATATCCTGCTGGTCGGCCCGACCGGCTCCGGCAAGACCTTGCTGGCGCAGACACTGGCGCGCCTGCTGGATGTGCCGTTCGTGATGGCCGACGCGACCACGCTGACCGAGGCGGGTTATGTCGGCGAGGATGTCGAAAACATCATTCAAAAATTATTGATAACCTGCGACTATGACGTGGAAAAGGCGCAGCGCGGCATCGTGTATGTGGATGAAATCGACAAGATTTCGCGCAAGTCGGATAACCCCTCGATTACGCGCGACGTATCCGGCGAAGGCGTGCAACAGGCATTGCTCAAGCTGATCGAAGGCACCAAGGCTTCGATTCCGCCGCAGGGTGGGCGCAAGCATCCGAACACGGAATTTCTGCAGGTGGATACCACCAACATCCTGTTCATCTGCGGCGGTGCGTTCGACGGGCTGGAAAAGGTCATCCGCAACCGTTCCGCAAAGGCCAGCATCGGCTTCGGCGCGACCATCAGCAGCAAGGACGAGCGCAAGACCGGCGAGACCTTGCGCGATGTGGAGCCGGAAGACCTGATCAAATTCGGCTTGATTCCGGAGTTTGTCGGGCGTTTACCCGTCGTGGCGACACTGGAGGAATTGGATGAGGCCGCGCTGGTGCAAATTCTTACCGAGCCGAAAAACGCGCTGACCAAGCAATACCAGAAGCTGTTTGCGATGGAAGGCGTGGAACTGGAATTCCGCGAGGGCGTATTGCTGGCCATTGCCCGCAAGGCCTTGGCGCGCAAGGCCGGTGCGCGCGGGCTGCGCTCGATCCTCGAAAATGCGTTGCTGGATATCATGTTCGATTTGCCCTCGACGGAGAATGTCAGCAAAGTGGTGCTGGACGAAACAGGCTCGACGGGGGAAATCAAACCCATCGTTATTTATGCGGATACTCCAAAAGCAGCCTGATTAAGCCCTTAGCAGGGCGTTCTTTATCTTGTCCCGAGGGTGTTGAATTATTTCGAGCCACCCCCATCTAACCTTCCAGTCAACAAATAGGTTATTGCCATGTCAGAACAAGATACTTCAAACGCTGTTACAGCCAACCTGCACCCGCTGCTGCCATTGCGCGACGTCGTGGTGTTTCCGCATATGGTCATCCCGCTGTTTGTCGGCCGCGCCAAGTCCATCAAGGCGCTGGAAACCGCCATGGAAGCTGGCAAGGGCATCGTGCTGGTCGCGCAAAAATCGGCGGCCAAAGACGATCCCGGCTTGGATGACTTGTATGCCATCGGCAGCATGGCGAACATTCTGCAAATGCTCAAACTGCCCGACGGCACGGTGAAGGTGCTCGTGGAAGGCACGCAGCGCGTCAATGTGTTGCGCGTGTTTGACGCGGACAGCCATTTCGATGCGGAGGTGGAAATCGTTCCTGCCGAAGACGGAACGGATAGCGAGTCCGAGGCAATGCGCCGCGCGTTGATCGCACAATTCGACCAGTATGTGAAACTCAACAAGAAAATTCCGCCGGAAATCCTGACCTCGCTGGCCGGCAGCGATGATGCCGGCCGTCTGGCCGACACCATTGCCGCCCATCTGCCGCTCAAACTGGAGCAAAAGCAGGAGGTGCTGGAGGTTTTTGGCGTGCGCAAGCGTCTGGAGCACCTGCTGGGGCTGTTGGAGGCCGAGATCGATATCCTGCAAGTCGAGAAGCGCATACGCGGCCGCGTGAAGCGCCAGATGGAGAAAAGCCAGCGCGAGTATTACCTGAACGAGCAAGTCAAGGCGATTCAGAAGGAGCTGGGCGAGGGCGAGGAGGGCACAGACTTCGATGAACTGGACAAGAAAATCAAGGGTGCGCATATGCCGAAAGAGGCGCGTACCAAGGCTGAAGCGGAGCTCAAGAAGCTGCGCCTGATGTCGCCGATGTCCGCAGAAGCGACCGTGGTGCGCAACTATATCGACGTGTTGATCGGCCTGCCGTGGAAGAAGAAGACCAAAATCAGCGCCGACTTAAAAAAGGCCGAGGCCGTGCTGGAAGAAGACCATTACGGCCTGGATAAGGTCAAGGAGCGCATTCTCGAATACCTGGCCGTGCAGCAACGGATGAACAAACTGAAGGGGCCTATCCTCTGTCTGGTTGGCCCGCCGGGTGTGGGCAAAACCTCACTGGGGCAGTCCATCGCGCGCGCCACCAACCGCAAATTCGTACGCATGTCGCTGGGCGGGGTGCGCGACGAATCGGAGATTCGCGGCCACCGCCGTACCTATATTGGCTCCATGCCGGGCAAAATCCTGCAGAACATGAGCAAGGTCGCGGTGAAAAACCCGTTGTTCCTACTCGATGAAGTGGACAAGATGGGCATGGATATGCGCGGCGATCCGTCTTCCGCGCTGCTGGAAGTGCTCGACCCTGAGCAGAACAGCACGTTTGTCGACCATTATGTTGAAGTGGAATACGATCTTTCCGACGTGATGTTTGTGGCGACGGCGAACACGCTGAATATTCCGGATGCGCTGCTGGACCGCATGGAGGTCATTCATGTGTCCAGCTACATGGAAGATGAAAAGATCAACATCGCCACGCGCTACCTAGTGCCCAAGGCGATCAAGAATAATGGCCTGAAGCCGGAAGAAATCAATATTTCCGAAACCGCGCTGCGCGATATTGTGCGCTATTACGTGCGCGAAGCGGGGGTGCGTAACCTGGAGCGGGAAATTTCCAAGATTTGCCGCAAGGTGGTGAAAGCACTTTCGTTAAAAGAGCGCGATAAAAAGGTTGTGGTCAATGCGCGCAATCTCGATAAATATCTCGGGGTGCGCCGCTATTCGTATGGGATTGCCGAAAAGAATAATCAAGTCGGGCAGGTCACCGGTTTGGCATGGACGGAGGTCGGCGGCGAATTGCTGACTATCGAAACCGCCGTGTTGCCCGGCAAAGGCAAGACCACCACCACCGGCAAGCTTGGCGAGGTGATGCAGGAATCCATTCAGGCTGCCATCAGCGTGGTGCGCGGGCGTGCCAAGCGGCTGGGAATAGACAGTGATTTCTATCAGAAAAACGATTTGCATATCCACTTGCCGGAAGGCGCAACTCCCAAAGATGGCCCAAGTGCAGGGATCGGGATATGCACGGCCATCGTCTCGGCGTTGACCGGTATCCCGGTGCGTGCCGACGTCGCAATGACCGGTGAAATCACCTTGCGCGGAGAAGTGTTGCCGATCGGCGGCTTGAAGGAAAAACTGTTGGCGGCACAACGCGGGGACATCAAGGTGGTTTTGATTCCGGAAGAAAACACCAAGGATCTGGTGGAAATTCCGGACAGTATCAAAAACAAACTGGACATCCATCCGGTTAAATGGATAGATCAAGTGCTGGAACTGGCTCTGGAGCGCAAGCCGGAGCCTTTGCCGGAATCGTCCGAAGCCACCGCGTCTGCCGGTTTGCCGGTAACCGGCGGCGTTCAGGAAGTAGCGCCGGTAACAAAACACTAGAAAAATATCGATAGCAGTTAGTTGGTTGCGATGCAAGACAAAAAAATTAGCATAATCGCTTGACCAAAGCTGCGAAGCCTTGATATAAAGCCGTTGCAGGACTTCTCCTGTTTTTTAACTACTAATTTTAAGGGGGCTTACGTGAATAAATCTGATCTGGTTGATGCAATTGCAAAATCCGCTGATATGTCCAAGGCAGCTGCTGGCCGTGCACTGGATGCGGCCGTAGATTCAATCAAAAAGGCATTGAAAAAAGGCGATACCGTGAGCTTGGTCGGTTTCGGTACTTTTAAGGTTGGTAAACGTGCTGCGCGTAATGGCCGCAACCCTCGCACCGGCGAGACAATCAAGATCAAGGCAGCCACGGTTCCAAAATTTACAGCTGGCAAAGGTCTGAAGGATGCTGTAAACTAATCAGCTTCGTTGGGTGCTTAGCTCAGCTGGTAGAGCGTCGCCCTTACAAGGCGAATGTCGGCGGTTCGATCCCGTCAGCACCTACCACGAATAGTTTTTGGAGTGGTAGTTCAGTTGGTTAGAATACCGGCCTGTCACGCCGGGGGTCGCGGGTTCGAGTCCCGTCCACTCCGCCAAATCAAGGCGAACGCAAGTTCGCCTTTTTCACATCTATTTCTTTTAAATCAATAAGCCGGTGTTATCACTATGTTCGATTTTGTCCATGAAAAAAAGCGGCTGGTGCAGATTGTGCTGGCGCTCATCATCTTGCCGTTTGCATTCTGGGGGGTAGATTCATATAACCAATCCGGGAATACGGCAGAAGTGGCCGCTACGGTGAACGATGCAAAGATTACCCAGCAAGAGTTTGAAAATGCGCTGCGCCAACAGCAGGATCGTTTGCGCCAAATGCTGGGTGCCAATTTTGATGCGGCGCTGCTTGATAATCCCGAAATGAAGCATGCAGTGATGGACAATCTGGTTGCGCAGCGCTTGCTGGTCGAGCGCGCCAAGGCTGCCGGCCTGGCAGTCAGTGACGAGCAGATGGCCCAGGTTATCCAAAGTATCGAAGCGTTTCAGGATAACGGGAAGTTCGATAAAAAACGTTATGAAACTGCGCTGGCAAATCAGAATATGTCGCCGTTGATGTTCGAGGCGCGCCTGCGTGGCGAGCTGCTCGGGCAGCAGCTGCGCGATGCTTATGTGCAAAACGGGTACGCCTCGAATGGGGTGACGGACAATGTTATCCGCCTGAATGAGCAGCAACGGCTGGTGAGCGCCTCGCCCATATCATTCCAGCCCTTCATGGCGCAGGCGAAAGTGGACGAGGCCGCGCTGAAAAAATATTACGAGCAAAATCAAAAAGAGTTTCAGGTTCAGGAACAGGCCAAAGTCGAGTATGTAAAGTTTTCGGTGGATAATTTGCTGGCCAAGGTCGAGGTGAAAACGGAGGATGCACGCAAGCATTACGACGAGCATCAGAGTGATTTTGGTACACCGGAGGAGCGCCAGGCGGCGCATATTCTGGTTGTGGCAGCCGCCGCCGCGCCGCAAGCCGAACAGGATGCCGCCAGGGCAAAGGCCGAACAGTTGCTGCAACAAGCCAGAAAAAATCCCGCAGGATTTGCCGAACTGGCCAGGCAGAATTCGCAAGACCCCGGCTCCGCCGCGAATGGCGGCAGCCTGGGATTCTTCGGCCGCGGCATGATGGTCAAGCCGTTCGAAGACGCAGCCTTTACGCTGAAACAAGGCGAAATCAGCGGGTTGGTGAAATCGGATTTCGGCTAGCACATCATCAAACTGCTTGCGGTTAAACCCGCCAGGCTTTTGCCGTTCGAAGAGGCGCGCGAAGACATCATCAATAAACTGCGCCAGCAAAAAGCCGTCGACCTGTTTGCCGAGCTGGCGGAGAAATTCAGCAATACCGTTTATGAGCAAAGCGATACTCTGAAGCCGGCGGCCGATTTGGCTGGCGCGAAGATTGAGCAGAGCGGATGGCTGGTTAAGGGCGTGGCTGCAGGCGAGCCTTGGACGGCAAAAATGCTGCAGGCGATTTTTACCGATGAAACCGTGAAGAACAAACGCAACACCGCTGCGATTGAAGTGGCGGCCAATACGCTGGTTGCCGCGCGGATTCTGGAATACAAACCAGCCGCCACGCGTGCGCTGGGCGAAGTGCAGGAAATGATCCGCCAGAAATTGCTGCATCAACAGGCCTTGGAGCTGACCGCCAAGCAAGGTAATGCGCTGCTGGAGCAATTGCAGCGTGGTGATAAGCCTGCACTGAACTGGACTGCTGCCCAGACTGTTACCCGTGCGCAACATGGCTCGCTGGATAAGGAATTGGTGCGCAAAATATTCCAGGCGGATGCAGCCAAGCTGCCGCAGTATGTCGGGGCGGAAATGCCGCAAAACGGTTATATGCTGCTGCGCATCGATGCCGTCAAGGAAGGCGACAAGCCTGACGATGCGAAGCGTGCCGGCTATGCGCAAAAGCTGCGCGAAATGACGGGTGAGGAAATGTTCCGGGCTTATCTGGCCGATGCCAGACAGCAGGCGACTATCAAGGTGAATTTGCCTGAGACGGCGTCAAAGAATGAGACCGGGCAGCCCTGATTCAGTGCGCGGCATGACAATGAAAACGCCACTCTCGGGTGGCGTTTTCATTTGGGGCGGCACCGGTTATGCCTCGGTTGTGCCCAAAGCGGTGGTGTTGAAACCCCCGTCCACGTAGCTGATCTCGCCGGTGATGCCGCTGGCCAGGTCGCTGCACAGGAACGCGGCAGCATTGCCCACTTCCTCGATGGTCACATTGCGCTTGAGCGGCGCGTGCTTCTCGTTGTAGCTGAGCAACTTGCCGAAATCGGCGATGCCTGCCGCAGCCAGCGTCTTGATCGGTCCGGCAGAAATGCCGTTCACGCGGATCCCCTTGCGCCCGAGTTGCATCGCCAGGTAACGCACGCTGGCCTCCAGACTGGCCTTGGCCAACCCCATTACATTGTAGTGCGGCATGGTGCGCACGGCACCGAGATAGCTCAGCGTCAACAGAGCGGCATTGCGCCCTTCCATCATCGGTAAAGCGGCTTTGGCCAAAGCCGGAAAGCTGTAGGCGCTGATGTCATGGGCGATGCGAAAAGCCTCGCGGCTGAGTCCATCCAGAAACTCGCCGTCCAGCGCCTCGCGTGGTGCGTAGGCAATAGAGTGAACAAAGCCGTCAAATCCATCCCAGTGTTTGCCCAAATCGACGAACAGTTGATTGATATCATCATCGCTGCCGACGTCGCATTGGAAAACCAGTTCGCTGTCAAACCCCTTGGCCATATCCTCCACACGACCGTGCACCCGTTCGCCCTGATAGGTGAAAGCGAGTTCCGCGCCTTCGCGGTGCATGGCCTGCGCGATGCCGTAGGCGATGGAGCGGTTGCTGATCATGCCGGTAATCAGAATGCGCTTATTGGCCAGAAATCCCATACTGTTCCTCTATGAATGGTTGCTCAAAGGTGGAAATGATTATAACTGCAAATGATGGACGGAACTCTTGCCCATTCAATCCCGCCTCACGTTGGAAGATGAGGTTCTCCATAAATCATAGTCAATGAAAAAACCTTCCATCAACAGGTTTTCGCGGCGCTTCCGATGTTTATTGACATGGAAGGATTGGGCGATATTGCTGCCATACGTTGAACTACTCTTGTAGGGGCGAATTCATTCGCACGCAACCTATTGTTCGGGCGAATGAATTCGCCCCTACCATTGCGCACGGTTTGCCGAGATAAGCCCATATCGCGTGCAATTTCTGTGATGGTTTGCTTTTGTACCAGATGCCGCCCGCGAATCTCATAAATGATGTCCAGGTAAAACACTCCAGATACCTCTGGCCGAAATGCCGGACGGTTACATACCGAGGTGGAAACTATTGGACGCTGTTTCCATCCCTAATCTGGAAAGTTTTGCACGCTGTTTGACAGCATGTGCCATGATTAAACTGTTTCCCGCTGCGGAAGCGTTATCGTGAAACGCGTTCGCCCTTTCGCAGACTCGGCATAGATCGTGCCCCCGTGCATCTCGACGATGGACTTGGTGATCGCCAGCCCCAGCCCCGTGTTTTCGGTGTCCCCTTCCCGGCGGGCGGCGTCGACGCGGTAGAGGCGCTCGAAAATCCTGGGCAGATGTTCGGCAGGAATTTCCGGTCCGGGATTATCAATGGCGATCATGGCTCGATCCGCGTTCTCTCCGATGGTCACCTCGATCCTCATTCCTTCGGGCGTGAAGCGGATAGCGTTCGACAGCACATTGGACAGGGCGCGCTGGATCATCATCCGGTCGGCGCAAACCGTTGCCGCTCCGCTCTGGGCTAGATGAATATGGCGCGCACTTGCAAGCGCTTCGTAGAAATCGAACAACTTTACCACTTCCTCGCGCAGATCGATCTCCTCCCGGTTCGGGGCGACCAGGCTGTTGTCGGCCTTGGCGAGAAAAAGCATGTCCGATACCATTCGCGACATACGTTCGAGCTCTTCCAGGTTGGACTGCAAATTGGCGCGGTAATCCACGGTGTCGCGTTCACGGCTCAAGATAACCTGCGTCTGCATCATCATGTTGTTGATCGGCGTGCGCAGTTCGTGGGCAATGTCCGATGAAAACTCCGAAAGCCGCCGGAACGAATCGTGGAGCTGCGCCAGCATCCTGTTGAAGGCGGAAACCAGTTCTTGCAGTTCGTGCGGCACGCCTGCCGCCGGCAGTGGCTTGTCGAGCTGCTGAGCCGACACGTTCGCCACCGTCGTCGACATATCATGCAGCGGCGCAAGCCCCTTGCGCACAGCCACCCAGCCGAGCCACCCCAAAGCCAGTGCGGCCAGAGCCATGCTGAACCACAGGAGTCTCATGAACTCCGCCATGAGTTCTGTTTCTTCGGTAATGTCGAGCGCGATTGCCACGTTGGCCGGCTGGCTCGCCGGAATGCCGAGCGCAAGGTGTCTGGCGCGGATGCGGTAGGTACGATGATCGAGCGCCCAAATCACCGGCGTTGGTTTGCCGATTTCGGCGCCTTCGATCAGATGCTTCACAACTTCTGATTGCCCAACCGAAAACAACACGGTGCCATCACTCGCGGCTACCGCGATCGCAATTCCCGGATGACTGATTACGATCGCCTCGCGCAACCGTACCCGCATCATTGATGTGGGGGTGGATGAGGGAATGCTTTCGAGCGCGTTACGGACCAGTTCCATCTTGCCGTCCAGCTCCATCCGGTAGTGTTCCTGAAGCTGGTTTTCGCCCACGCGCTCGAACACCAGCCCGGCGGCGAACAGAACGCAGGCCGCCGTGGCGGCAAATTGCAGGCTGATGCGTGCCGTCAGTGAGATGGGATTTTTCATGGTTCGGGCGCTTCCAGTATGTAACCCATGCCGCGCACGGTGCGGATGAGTTTGACGTCGAAACCGTCGTCGATCTTGGCGCGCAAGCGGCGCACCGCGACATCGATGACATTCGTGTCGCTGTCGAAGTTCATGTCCCATATCTGTGACGCAATCAACGAGCGCGGCAGCACTTCCCCCTGCCGCCGCATCAGCAGCTCGAGCAGCGCGAACTCCTTGACGGTAAGGGCGATCCGCTTACCGGCCCGCACGACGCGGTGGCGCGGGAGATCGAGCTCCAGATCGGCGACTTTGGTAATTTCGAGTACCTGTCCGGCATTTCCCCGGCGCAGGAGGGTGCGCACCCGTGCCAGCAACTCGGAGAAGGCGAAGGGTTTTACGAGATAGTCATCGGCGCCAAGCTCCAGACCCTTGACACGGTCATCCACCTGATCGCGCGCCGTCAGGAACAGGACTGGCACCTGTTTGCCGGCGCGCCGCATTTCGCGCAGGACTCCCCAGCCATCGATCCCGGGCAGCATCACGTCGAGCACGACGAGATCGTAACTTTCCGTCAGCGCCAGATGCAGCCCGTCTCGCCCGTCTGCCGCGACATCGGCCACGAAGCCAGCCTCGGCCAGTCCTTTCTTGAGGAATTTTCCCGTTTTGGGTTCGTCTTCGATGATCAGGATTTTCATGTCTTGCCTCGCTGTTACGAGATGGGTGTGCAGTGTACTACGACAAGAAAGTCCGAGAAATTACATATTTGTAATGCACATATCACCAAACTGACAGGGCGCATGAACCATCATTGCGACCCATAGTAACTGCAGGCATTCCGGATCCGCAAGGAATCGGGGGCTGCGGTTCTATACGGTTGGGAACGTGTTGGGGCGAGGCCGCTGCACCAGTATTTCCGGGGATCGGCGCAGCAGTACCGAAATAACAATATCAGGAGAGGATTACGCGATGAAACAGAAATATCCAGGGCATTCCTTTGCCGCCATGCTGTTTGGTATGGCTTTGGCGCTGGGTGTCGCAGTAACGGCTCAGGCCGCAGATAACAAGGACCTCGTTCTCAAGGGCGATGCAAAGTGCACGAGCTGCCACGACCAGGACGAAAAGAGCGTGATGGCCATCGGCAAGACGCGCCACGGCGCGACGGGCGACAGCCGCACGCCGACCTGCACCAACTGCCACGGCGCGAGCGACACTCACGCCAACCACAAGGGCGGCAACCGGCCTTTGCCGGATCGCACCTTTGACAAAAAATCGGCCACACCGACTAAATCGCGCAACGAGGCCTGCCTGAGTTGCCATAAAGGCAGCGCCCGCATGCAATGGGCCGGCAGCCGGCATGAAGGCCAGGGGCTGGCCTGCACCACCTGCCACACGGTGCACAACCAGCACGACAAGGTAAGGGAGAAGGCGACCCAGACCGAAACCTGTTTCTCCTGCCACAAGGAGCAGCGCGCCCAGTCGAATCGTTCATCGCATCACCCGATACCGGAAGGCAAGATCGTCTGTTCAAGCTGCCACAACCCGCATGGCTCCAGCGGTCCAAAGCTGCTGCTGGAGGACACGGTGAATGAGACCTGCTTCACCTGCCATACCGAGAAACGCGGCCCGTTCCTGTGGGAGCATGCGCCGGTCAGCGACAGTTGCACCAATTGCCATACACCGCATGGCTCCAGCAACGCCGCACTGCTGAAGAACCGCCCTCCCTATCTGTGCTCGTCGTGCCACATAAGATTCCATCAGGCCGAAGGTATTCGCGAAGGCCGGGATTTGGGCGCGGCTCTGCCGGGGGGAACTGGGCGCGCAACGGTTCCGACAGTGGGTAAAGCCTGCGTGAATTGCCATGCCCGGATTCATGGGAGCAATCACCCATCCGGCGCAGCCTTCGCTCGATAGATCAAGGGAGAACATAAAATGAAACATACAAAACATACAATTGAAAAGCGCTTCAGCCGCACCGTCCTGGCGGCATCCATCGCGGCGATCGGGTTTTCCGTCCCGCTGGCCGCGCAGGCGGAAGAGGATGACCTGCTCAGCCTGACCCGCCCGGACAGCGAAATCGAAGTGGGGGTCGGCCATGTATCGGACGGCAGCTTCAAGTTCGGCGATTACGGCAGGGGGCTGGAAAAATCCGGCACCCACCTGATCGGCAACGTCCGGATGAACACCCGTGGCGACAACAACGCCAGCTATCTGGAACTCATCGGGCGCAATCTGGGATTGAGCGGCTCCCGCGATTTCGGCATCAAGGCGGGTGAGCAGGGCAACTACGGGCTGAGCTTCGAATATGACGAGTTATCGAAGCTGCACAGCGACAGCTTCCAGTCGCCATACAACGGATTGGGTTCCTCATACCTGTCCAAGCCGGTACCCTGGACGATCAGCGGGGCGGTTACCGCCAATACCAATATCTCCACCGCCACCATGACCGACCTTGCGGCCAACATGAAGCGCTTCGATGTCGAGACCCAGCGCAAGGCGATGGCGCTCGGCCTGACCAAGCAGCTCGACGGCGGCTGGGATGTCGCGATGAAATACAAGCGCGAGAAAAAGGATGGCACCCAGCTTACCGGAGCGATGATACAAACCAGAAACTTCAATGAGAACCGGGGTTCTTCCCTCGCGCCCGAGCCGATCGATTACACCACCGATCTGTTCGATGTCCTGGCGCGTTATGCCGACGAGAAACTGCAAATGCAGTTCGGCTATCACGCTTCATTATTCGATAGCGCCAGCCAGCCGCTGGTTTGGGATAACCTGTATTACAACGCCTTGTCCGTCGTCCAGGGGGGTAATGCGCTTACCGGCCGGCACGGATCGGCGCCGGACAACCAGTTCCACCGGGTCAAGGCTTCGGGCGGCTATACGCTCAGCAAGGATACGCGCCTGACCGGCAACCTGAGTCTCGGCCGCGCGACGCAGAACGAGGCATTCCTGCCTTACTCCACGCTCAATACCATGCCCGCGACAACCTCGCTCAACGGCAGGATTGATACCACGCATGCGGACATCAAGCTGAACTCGGAGTTGACGCACGAGCTTAATCTCACCGCCGGCTACAAGTATGACGATCGCGATAACCGCACTCCGGTTAATACGTATACTTCTTATATTGCGGATAACACCGACCTCACGGCATTCAATTCGGCTACCGTTCCGCCCGCCGGCGGTGTCCTGACCCCGGGAGTGAACGTAAGAAATAACACGCCGCTCAGCAAGACCCAGCAGCAGTTGTATGCGGATATCGACTACCACCTGTCGGAGGCCACCAAGCTCATGCTGGGCTACGACTACGACAAGATCACGCACACTTACGAGCCCACCGCAGGTGACACGGAGCATACGCTCAAGGCCGAAGTCAAGCACAGCTTCAGCGACACGGCTTCCGGCGGATTGGCCTACGCGCACTCCGACCGGAATGCCTCGGCCTATGACGGCATGGCTCCGGCAGCGTCCACGTTTAGCGCAACCTACCTTGCGAGCCTGTGCCAGAACGGAAACTCATTTTCATATAACGGCGTCGTAACGGCCTGTACGGGAGGCACGGGGAATATAGCGGCGACTACAGCGACATCCCCGTATCTTGATACGCCGGCCTTGCGGAAGTTCTTCCTGACCGACCGCAAGCGCGACAAGCTGCGCGCGTACGCCAATTTCGCGCCCAGCGAAAAGCTCGACCTGCAAATCGGCGGCAGCTATTACAAGGAAAAATATCCTGAAGCCGAAATCGGCTACGGCCTGACCAAGGCGACCGGCTGGTCTGCCAACTTCGACGCCAACTGGGCCGCAACCGAGGCGGTGAACGGGATTTTCTTTGCTACCTTCGAGGATTCCCAAACCGATCAGAGGAGCAGCGATACCAAAACCGATCGCCTCGGCAGGCAGTTGAATACCCAGGCGTTCTTCGACCAGTGGGGAGGCGTGATTACCCGCGCCGACCGTTCGCTGACCCTGGGGCTGGGCTTCAAGGTAAAACAGGACGACAGCCTGGACTGGGGTGGCAATTTGACGCACGCCGCCACGGTCGGCTCGACCGGTTTCAGCAGCCTCGGCACTTCCGTTGCCGCTACTCTTAAACCCATGCCGGATACTGTTTCCCGGCTCAGCCGTCTGGAACTGTTCGGCAAATACAAGATGCAGAAGGATGTCACGCTCAACGTGAAATACGCCTATGAGCAATACAATTCCGTCGACTGGGCATGGGATGGCCAGACGATTGCCGTGGCACCCACTAATTTCATCAATACAGCGCAGACCAGCCCGGACTACCGGGTGCATGTGATCGGAGCTTCGCTGACCTATAGCTTCAAGTGATATTCAAGCAGCGGCCATGTCATCACCGGGGTCGAAAGGCCCCGGTGTTGTGTACACCCGGTTGCCTGCTGGTGCGTTACAGTCGTGGCGGGAGTATTTATCCCTTTCCCTTCCAAAACGACGATAACCATATAGGGTGCATGCACCCTACGATATTCCACTTCTGATTTGGAAATGGGATGAGCGCGAGTGATGGCGGTTAGTACCGGGTTTTTTACATTTTTAAAACGAGGAGAGTTCCATGAAACGAAAAATGGGTTACGTATTGCTGGCGGGCAGCATGCTGTTCGGGCTTGCCGTGGCAACTGGCACACATGCTGCCGACGTGAACAAGCTTGCCGAAAGCTGCGCGAACTGCCACGGCAAGGACGGCGCGAATACCGAGAGCGATGTGCCGAACATCGGCGGTTTGTCCGTCAAGTATTTCGCCATCACCATGGAGCATTACAAGAAGAAGGAACGCCCCTGCGTCGAGACCAAGATACGCTCCGGCGACAAGAAAGGCACCAAGTCCGACATGTGCCAAGTGGTCAAGGACCTGAGCGACGACGACATCAAGCAGGTGGCGCAGCATTTTGCCGGGAAGAAGTTCGTGCGCGCCGCGCAGAAATTTGACGCCGCCTTGGCCGCCAAGGGCAAGGGCATTCACGACAAGAGCTGCGAAAAATGCCATTCCGAAGCCGCCAGCCTGGCGGATGACGACGCGGGCATCCTTGCGGGTCAGAAGACACATTATCTGAAGGAGCAGACGGAGTTCTTCCTTGCCGGCAAGCGGCCGATGCACAAGAAGATGGAACCGAAACTCAAAGCACTCAGCAAGGATGAAGTCGAGGCGGTTCTTCATTATTACGCCAGCTTGCAGTAGGCCGGGCTCTGTTCCGGTTATGCGGATAACCGGAAAAATAAAACTTACCATGAGGAAATGAAAGCATGTCGGATCCCGTTGCAGCAGATAAATCAGGGAAGCCAGGGATATTGAAAAAACTTTGCCAGGTTTTTTGTCGCCCGAGCGCCCGTTTTTCGCTATTGCCAACACGGAAGCATTCTGTATCGGCTGCCATGAAATGAAGGGTAATTACGAGGAATACAAGAAGACCATTCACTATTCCAATCGTACCGGGGTGCGGGCCACCTGCCCCGACTGCCATGTGCCCAAGGAATTCATACCCAAGATGCTGCGCAAATTTGAGGCGCGACATGACGTGTGGGGGCATCTCACCGGAAAAGTCGATACGCCTGAGAAATTCGAGGCTCATCGGGGGGAAATGGCGGAGCGCGAGTGGGCCAGGATGAAAGCCTCTGATTCCAGCACCTGCCGCGGTTGCCACACATATGAAGGCATGAGTTCCGAGATACAGGATCCGGCAGCGGTGAAAAAACACACGATGGCCGCAAAAGCAGATTCCGGGAAAACATGCATCGACTGCCACAAGGGCATAGCGCACGAATTGCCCAAGGATGCGGAAGATTAATTCTAATTCAAAGGTCAAATAACCCGGTATGGGTGCAATAATCACTGACCCATCGTTTTTTGCTGGGTCATAAGCCGCCCCAAAGCTTTGCTTAGCCATCTGACTAGGCCGTCAAAAACGACGGCCAAGTCATTGGTTAACGCCAGCCAAGTCGCTGCTTATATGGCTGACCACTTTTCTAAAAATCAAGGAGCATTACAATGAAAACCCTTATTGCCCTGCTGGCACTGGCTGCGATCGCCAACACTGCCGTCGCGGCGCCCCAGCCAAACGCCGACACCGCCAAACCGGCTGTTGCCTTGCCACCGGGCCACATGCCGATCGGCACTGCGCAGGTCGACCTGGGGGATATCAAGGTTCCGAAGGCAATCGGGCCGAATGCGCGAACCGTTGCGGAAGTCATTACCAAAAGGGTCGAGCTTAAGGACAAAACTGTTCTGGTACGCGGCAAGGTGGTGAAGTTCACGCCGGAGATACTCAACAAGAACTGGATCCATTTGCGCGATGGCTCCGGCTCGGCCTCGGACAACACGCATGATGTGGTTGTGACCACCAAGGATCAGGCCAAGGTCGGGGATGTCGTGGTTGTAAAAGGTGTCGTGCGTACCGACAAGGATCTGGGATCAGGCTATGCATATAAGGTGTTGATCGAGGAAGCTACGCTACAAAAATAAATTTTAGGCAGTATATGGGCACCATCGCCCCGGCCATCGCTATTCTCCCTAACCTCCCTGCTCAGGAGTAATGCGGTGGCCGGAGGCAATCGTCCCTTCCCCCGATTGGGGGAAGGTTTGTGGATGAGGGCATATGCGATGCAACAAAGTGTAATTTCTGCTCAATGCCCCTCCACCTGGCACTCCCGCCTGCGGGAATTTGAGCGGCAATTTTCACTCAACGAAAATGGACAGGTACACTGGTAACTTCGCAGCTAAAGCCGGTGGCTTTAACCTTGTGATGGATAAAAGCCCGGATACGCATTGACTGAACGATGCGTTTTATGTGTGTCTATGCGGAGTTAGGCGAATAGAAATGCTTTTGAGCTATCTTGTAATTTGTATCGTAGCCTTTATGGCGTCAGGTCTCACCTTCTTCTCCGGCTTTGGATTGGGTACGTTATTGTTGCCTGCCTTTGCATTGTTCTTTCCTCTGGAGCAGGCTATTTCGTTAACAGCGATCGTCCATTTTCTTAACGGCTTGTTCAAGCTTGGCCTGGTTGGGCGCCATACGAACCGGCGCGTCCTTCTGCGCTTCGGTACTCCGGCGATTGCATTTTCATTTCTTGGAGCATGGTTACTTCTCCAGCTTTCCGATATGGAGCCGCTGATCACGTACACGGCATTTTATCGGCGACTGGAAGTTTCCCCAGTCAATCTGGTAGTGGGTCTTGTGTTGCTTGCCTTCGTGCTTGCCGAATGGCTTCCACGCCTGCGTGAAGTGTCATTTGGACAAAAATTTCTGCCCTTGGGCGGCGCGCTTAGCGGCTTTTTTGGCGGGCTGTCCGGGATGCAGGGCGCGCTTCGTTCAGCGTTTCTGGTAAAGGCCGGATTATCCAAGGAGGCATTTGTGGCAACCGGCGTAGTAATCGCCTGCCTGATCGATATATCGAGGCTTGGAGTGTATGCAAAGCTGGCCATTGCCGATAGCTCGAGATTCGACTATCCCTTGCTTTCGGCCGCAGTGCTTTCAGCGTTTGCGGGCGCGTTTCTCGGTAATCGCTACATCAAGAAGTTGACCATGCATGGCATTCAAACGATAGTGGCAATCATGCTTTCTCTTGTAGCCATGGGGCTGATTGTCGGTCTGCTATGAACCCAAAAAATCCATTAGCCGTGAAATTCCGCGTAGGAGCGAGCCCTGCTCGCGAATCGAAAGAACAATCGCACGCAGGGCGTGCTCCTATAATTGAAGGAAGTTCTATTGGACAATCCGGGATGAAACAAGGGTGGGCATCCCAAAAAATTTTTGTTGTATATCGGTATTGCACCTCGGCCATCGCTACGCTCTTCATCCTCTCCTAACAGGAGCAAGGCGGTGGCAGGAGGTATTGTCCCTTCCCCCGACCGGGGGAAGGTTGGGGATAAGGGGCTGAGTCACTTGAGACCAGGCTGAGCTGTCGGATTCAGGTCATCCCGAGACGTGGCTGATGGGGTAAGCAATGCGAATCCCAGCTTGGCATATGCACCGGCGCATATACGCATCCGGGGTCAACCTATAGAAAGTTACTGCCCATGATATTCGGCTTGGATTACTCCACATTTTTTGAAAAGAACCTTGTAGCCATTTTTGTCATCTATGGCTGCAGCTTCTTCTACCTATTCCTGTCCATCCTGTTCAGCTTCAGGACGCTGAGGACGACTGGGCTTGCTGCCGCTTTCAGCTACCTCATGCTGTTCGCTCTCGCCCACGCGATAGTCGAGTGGATGGATATGTACCTGCAATACACGCGGCTCGTGCATGGACAAGACCCGAGCGCCCAATTCTCTTTCATACGGCTCGCCCTGCTCGCGTCTTCTTTCCTCTTCCTGTTCGTCTTTGGTCTCAGGCTAAACCAGGACATCGAGCAGATATCGGCAAAAGCCAGCAGGCTCTTTATCGGACTCGCCGCCATGCTGTTCTTTCTGGTTATTCCTGCCTATTTCTGGAATGGCCTGCCGGAGACAAAAGAGCTGGAAATCGTGTTCAGAAACCTCTTGTGTTTTCCAGCCACGGTTATTGCCGGTGTAGGGCTTTATAAACTGTCGCGCAACCATTACGAAAATATCCTCCCGGTTGGCTATGACGGGTATTTCAGGTGGTGCGGGTACACCTTTGTCGCTTATGGCGTATTGGCGGGGCTTGTTACCCCAAAGGGTCAGTTCCTGTTGTCGCCTTATATCAACAATGAGTCATTTTTTGCCTTTACCGGTGTCCCAATCCAGCTATTCAGAACCGCTGCGGCATTATTTATCGCCTACCTCCTGATCAGGGCGATGGCGCTCCGGATATCACAGAGGCTTCTGGGAGTCCTGAGCGCATTCTTTGTCATGTTCTTTATCCTGGCCTTTACGGGATATATCTCCATAAACGTCATCGGCAAATCTTATGAGGAGACCGTAAGACTCTCCTCGGAGCAGAGGGATAACGCTTACCTCTTGCGCACCTTCGACCGGCTCTACAGCGCCTCGCTGAGCCCTTCCCTTTCTGCCGATAAGCGCACCGTTGCGGATGAATACCTGCGGGAACTCGGTGTGGTCATTGGCGAAATAAGATCGCTGCACCGCGACGAGGGCGAGACCGTGGAGATGGAGAAGATCGACAAGATCGCTCTCATCCTTGACCGGCAGGCCAGCCGGGAGGATGGTTTAAAGGTCAGTGACCTCGACGAAATAAAGACACTCCTTGACAGCCTCGTGGAGATGCATCAGGAAGAAATAGACAAAAACAGAGAAGCGGTGGCACAGAATATAAACAACTTCGAGATGCTCAGGATTGTCCTGTTCCTCCTGTCGGTGGCCGGTTTCGCCTTTATCGGATATACCTTCCATAGAATCCTGATAAGGCCGTTACATGCCCTCCAGACAGGAGCGACGCAAATAGCGGAGGGCAATCTCGGGCACAGGATACATATAGGCACCGCCGATGAACTACAGGAACTTGCAGTGGATTTCAACATGATGGCCGATAGTCTCCTCGACAAAACGAGCAGATTGGAGAAGGAAGCCATTACCGACGGCCTCACCGGCCTTTTCAATCATAGACATTTTTATAACCGGCTGGAGTTCGAGATCAACCGGGCCGCAAGGGCCAATTCTCCGCTATCCGTCCTGATACTCGATGTGGACAATTTCAAAAAATATAACGACAAATACGGCCACCCCAAGGGGGATGAGGTCTTGAGGAGGTGTTCCGCCGCTATCCGCGAGAGTGTCAGGGGTATCGACATAGCAGCCAGATATGGCGGCGAGGAGTTTGCCGTTATCCTTGCGGAGACAGATAAAAAAGGAGCCATTGTGGCCGCTGAAAATATCAGGCGCGCAATAGAGGAACTGAGGTTTTTTGACGAAGAAGGGGATACCACCCATAACGTAACCGTGAGCATAGGTGTCTCTTCATATCCTGCGGACACAAAAGAGATGAATGACCTTGTAAAAAAGGCCGATGATGCCCTTTACACGGCCAAGAGGGAGGGGAAGAACAGGGTTTGTGCACACGGAGGCTGATGTCCGATCTGCATCATTTTAATTTTGAAGCCGTGGATGAATACAAGGCGTGGCAAGGATTCTATGAAGGCGCATTTACTTCTGTCAATAAGGCTATTCAAGCCAAGGATATAAAGGGTTTCGAGAATGCGTATGCGACCGTGATTAGCGGTTGTAATGACTGCCACGCTGGGATGGGCTACAACTTTGTCAAGGTGGTCAAGATGAAGGCTCCTGCTGACATTGGCATTGACTACATGGTCAAGTCTGAACCGGGCATCGTCCACAAGTAACCAGCAGCTTCGATTGCCCACCGCTCAGGCGCAACTATTGGGAATGACGTAGCTCATTTCCGGATGCAATCGTATATAATCCCGCGTTGTTAATTTCAGGTTTTCATCCATGCTGGAAGTCAGCAATCTTGCGTGCAGCCGCGGTGATCACCGCTTGTTTTCCGGATTGAGCTTTGCGCTGCATCCCGGGCAGATCATGCAGGTGCAGGGCGCGAACGGCAGCGGCAAAACCAGCTTGTTGCGTATGTTGTGCGGCTTCATGATGCCGGATGAGGGGGCGATTAGCTGGGGCGGCAGGAACACCCGCGATCTGGAAGAGGATTACTATGCCGAGGTGCTGTATCTCGGGCATTTGAATGCGATCAAGGATGAGTTGAGCGCGCTGGAGAATCTGCTGATTTCAGCCGGTCTTTCGGGGGTGGAGCTGGATGAAAAAGAAGCGCTGGCCGCGTTGCGCCGCATGGGTTTGCGCGGCCGCGAGAGGCTGCCGACCAAGGTGCTTTCGCAAGGCCAGCGGCGGCGCGTGGCGCTGGCGCGCCTGCTGGTCAGCGATGCCAGGCTGTGGATACTGGATGAACCTTTGACCGCGCTGGATGTCAAGGCTGTGGCGTTGATTCAGGAGCTGATGGCGGAACATTTGGCGCGGCAGGGGATGGTGATTTTTACGACGCACCAACCGCTACAGGTGACAGGAGTGGAAATGCGCAGTTTGTCGCTGTCATGATGGTTGCAACGGGCATGAAGAAAACCACCTTGCTGGGTTTGCTGGCGCTGGTGATACGGCGCGATCTGGTGCTGGCGATGCGCCGCCGTGCGGATGTGCTCACCACGCTGATTTTTTTCGTGATGGTGGTCAGCCTGTTTCCGCTGGGGGTCGGGCCGGAAATGGACATGCTGCGCAAGATGGCGGCGGGCGTGTTGTGGGTGGCGGCGCTGTTGTCTTCGATGTTGTCGCTGGGGCGCTTGTTCTCGGCCGACTATCTGGATGGCACGCTGGAACAAATGATGCTGGCGCCGCAGTCGTTGTCGATGCTGGTGCTGGGCAAGATGACGGCGCACTGGATGGTGTCCGGTTTGCCGCTGGTGTTGATGGCTCCGGTGCTGGGTTTACAGTTTGATATGCCGGTGCAGGCGCTTGGCGTATTGATTATCGGCCTGCTGCTGGGAACGCCGGTATTGAGCATGGTCGGTGCGATCGGCGCGGCGCTGACGCTGGGCTTGCGCGGTGGCGGTGTGCTGCTGTCGCTGCTGGTATTGCCGCTGTGCATTCCGGTGCTGATTTTCGGCACCGGCGCAGTCGAAGCGGTTTCAACCGGGTTAAGCGCGGTGTCGCACCTGTCCTTGCTGGGCGCGTTGCTGGTGCTGGCGCTGGTGTTCACCCCGTGGGTGACGGCGCAGGCTTTACGTATTTCGATGGAGTAATAAGTTATGTAGGGTGCATTCCATGCACCATTGCTATTGGTGCATGGAATGCACCCTACGATATTCAACTTTTGATTTAGAAATGGAATAACAAGTTGGCAATAAACTGGTTCAAATATTCTGCCCCGACGACCTTTTATGGTTTAGCCGGAAAACTGATTCCGTGGTTCGCGATTTCTTCTGCGATATTGTTCGTCGTCGGTTTGTATATCGGCTTTGCGGTCGCACCGGCCGATTACCAGCAAGGCGAGTTTTACCGCATCATTTTCATTCACGTGCCATCTTCCATCCTGTCGATGTTTCTTTATCTGGTCATGGCGGGCTATGCGGCGCTGGGATTGATTTTCAATACCCGTTTATCGGCCATGATGGCTACCGCGATCGCGCCGACCGGTGCGCTGTTTGCCTTCATCTCGTTGTGGACCGGCGCATTGTGGGGCAAGCCGATGTGGGGCGCGTGGTGGGTCTGGGATGCGCGCTTGACTTCCGAGCTCATCCTGCTGTTCCTGTATCTGGGCTTCATCGCGCTGCACGCGTCGATCGACGACCCGCGCCGCGCCGACCGCGCCAGCGCACTGCTGGCGATCGTCGGCTCGGTGAACGTGCCGATCATTTATTTTTCGGTGAAGTGGTGGAATACCCTGCATCAGGGCTCGACCATCAAGTTCAGCGGCACCAGCATGCATGTCGCGATGCAGCAGGCCATGTTC
>JACPEI010000006.1 GCA_016183575.1 Nitrosomonadales bacterium
CGGAAGCATTGTCCAGCATGGCGAGCAGCAGATGCTCGACAGTGATGAGCTCATGGCGCTTCTGCCGGGCTTCGACAAACGCCATGTGCAAACTGACTTCCAATTCTTGCGCAATCATTTTACATTCCCTCCATACCGCATCGTAGTGGATGCCCGTGTTCCTTCGCAAATGCCGACACCTGGGCGACCTTGGTTTCGGCAATATCCAGCGAATACACCCCGCATACCGCCGAACCTTCATTGTGTACTTTGAGCATGGTTTGCAGCGCGCGTTCACGGTTCATTGCAAAAAAACGCTGCAGTACCTCAATCACAAAGTCCATCGTGGTGTAGTCGTCATTGAACAAAATCACCTTGTACATGCGCGGCGGCCTGGTTTTGGCGCGTTCCGGCGCAAGTACCGAGCTGCTTTGCTGTTTAATCGCCATGGCTCCCAATAGTCATTCTGACACTCTCTCCGGACAATATACTTGATGATTAACGGTGCTTTTTCAAGCCTAATCAAAAATATTTGATGAATCCCCTTGACGATATCGACAAAACAAGAGTAAAAAGCGCGCTGGTGTTTGATTCAAAGTATCTGCAGTACTGGTTTTGCCGTGTGCGATCTTATGACTCAAACAATTTCGCGGGAGGATTTCCCCCGTTTTTTAGCAAGGAAGTAAACACATGGCAACTGGTACAGTTAAGTGGTTCAACGATGCAAAAGGTTTCGGTTTTATCACCCCCGATGATGGCAGCGAAGATTTGTTCGCGCACTTTTCCGCCATCAACATGAGCGGATTCAAGTCACTCAAGGAAGGCCAGAAGGTCAGCTTTGAAGTGGTGCAAGGACCCAAAGGCAAGCAAGCCTCCAATATTCAAGCCGCCTAACCAGCGGTTTTTTGTTGCACGAGATTTGTGCAACAGACGAAGCCCGGCACGCAAGCGCCGGGCTCTTTTATTTGCGGGCGGTACTGCGCCTTTTCCGGTTAACGGAAAATCCCCTCACCCCTGCGCAATCAGGGCTTCCGTCTTCTCCACGATCCCGCCGCGCTTCAGCATGGAAAGATACTTCGCCTCATTGAGCGCTGTCACCTTGTCCAGGTAGGCGATGTTCTTCTCGATGGACTCCAGGTAGTAGTTGTTCTCCACCCCAAACCGGTCCTTGAAATGGAATGCCAGCTTGGCATGGATGCCGCCCAGCTCGCCGTCAAGCTTTTGCCGGGTGACTACATAGAAATTCCGGGTCTTGCGCAGCAGGTCGTGGATGTTCTGGAAGCTCCCGAAATGCGCCTCCTCGAATTCCAGGTACAGAAACAGCAGCTTCTCCAGGTAGGTGCGGTCGGCCATTTGCCCCGTCAGGTCGGCGGTGCTGACGATTTGCCCGAGCAGGCGGGTGCGGTCGTCGGGAAAATGGATTCTGGATATGACCAGGGCCGGGTCGGTACAGAGAATGATGAATTTCAGGCGAGTTGCCAGTTCGGGCGGCAAGTGGCGGTCGGCAACATAGCGCTGCATGAATTCGATGCCGCGGCTCACATGGCTTTGCGTATATTGCGCCCCGGTGCCCGACTCCTCGCCTTCCCGTTGCGCGTAGCCGATATCGTGCATCAGGGCCGCCACCATGATCAGGGTCATTTCGTCGTCGCTCAGCCGGGTATCCGAGAGATGTACGCCATGCATCAGCCGCACGGCGCACAGGAAGACATCCAGCGTGTGGTGCAAATCGTGGTACAGCGTCCGGATGGGGCAATAGCCAGGATATTCGCCGCGGAACAGGCGCACTACGTCATCGAAAGCGGAGCGGGCAACGGAGAAGTCGTATGCGGGGCTGATGCGCCTGACGATCCCGGTCGCCTTGGGCCAGACCTCTTCCGGATTGCCGTTGGCAAAAAGGTTGTTGATCTCGAGGGAGGTCGGGGTGTTTTCCATGGTTATTATTCAAGACAGAAAGTGGTTAAGGTCGTTTCCCGCTGCTGTTAATCCTGCCAATCAGGCCCCCCGAACAAGTCGGCCCTTCCCCGGCTGTCCGCCATGATATTCGGGCGGCGCAGCCAAGATCAATCCATCCGGTTATCGAGTCAATGCGCGTAGCGCCTGATGAAAGCCGACACCGCATCGCGATACTCGACCCCGCCCACCGCGCCGTTGTTGCTGTGCTCGCCACCCTCGATCAGCACGAGCGTCTTGGGTTGCGGCGCGGCCTCGAACAATTGTTTGGCCATGCCGGCCGGCATTTTCTGGTCCCAGGTGCCGTGCATCAGCAGCAGCGGGACCCTCAGCTGCGCAATCTTCTGCAGCGACTCGAAGCGCTGGTTCAGCAGCAGGCCGATCGGCAGCAAACCGTGCTTCAACTCGCCCATCGCCTGCATCGAGGTGAAAGTGCTTTCGGCAATCAGCCCCGCTGCCTCGGGGTGCCGCACCGCCAGGTCGATGGCGACGGCGCCGCCCAGCGAATGGCCGTAGATGAAGGCCTGCTGCGGCCTCACGCCGCGCTGCCCGAGCAGGTATTGCCAGGCGGCTTCGGCATCCTCATAGACCTTGGCCTCGCTGGGCTTGCCGCCCGTGCTCTTGCCGTAGCCGCGATAGTCCACCAGCAGCAGGTTGCAGCCCAGCGCGCGGAATCGCAGCGCATTTTCCAGATTGTAGCCGATGTTGCGGAAATTACCGTGCAGATACAGCACGGTAGGCGCGCCGGCTTTTTCTGCGGGAATCCACCAGGCGTACAGTTCGCCGCGCTCCGCACCGTTGCCGGAAGGGATGCGCAACTCCTCGAAGGGCACACCGAGCCGCGCCGGCGTGGTCTGCAACACCGCTTCCGGCTCGAAGATGCTATCCCGCTGGGTATCCCAGATGTCATAGACGCGCACCGACGCATAGACCACCAGCAGCAACGCAACCAGTGCGCCGATGCGGCGCATGGCCTGTTGGCTCATGCTTTTTCCAGCTGCAGCCACAGGCAGTTGCTTTTGCTCGCCTTGTCGATATCGGCAAGCTGCTGCGCGTGCTCGGCCAATTCTTCCGCGCTGGCCTGCAGCACGCGCAACGCGGGGCGCGACGCATCGGTGCCCGGCAAAGCGGGCTGGCGCGCCGGCTGCACCTCCTCCTCGCCGAGCAGGCTCTTCTGCCCGCGCGTCATGGCGAAATACACCTCGGCCAGCAGTTCGGTATCCAGCAGCGCGCCGTGCAGGGTGCGGTGTGCATTGTCGATTTCGTAACGGCTGCACAGCGCGTCCAGGCTGTTCTTCTTGCCCGGATGCATCTCGCGCGCGAGCTTCAGCGTATCCGTCACTTCGTTTTGCAACGGCTGCAGCCCGAGCAGTCCCAGTTCATGATTGAGGAAGCCGATATCGAACGGCGCGTTGTGGATAATCAGTTCCGCCCCCTCAATGAACTCCAGGAAGCCGGCAACGATGTCGGCGAACTTCGCCTCGTTCTGCAGGCGCTCGTAGGTCAGGCCATGCACCGCCGCCGCGCCCGCATCGATCTCGCGCTCGGGGTTTAGATAGCGGTGAAAGCGGCGCAGCGACACCCTACGCCCGTCCAGCTCGATCGCCGCCAGTTCGATGACGCGATGCCCCTGCTTGGGGTCGAGCCCGGTGGTTTCCGTATCCAGTACGATCTTACGCATTGCCTTGCTCCTGTATCAGTTCCACGCCGCGGTTCGCCAGCTGGTCGGCGCGTTCATTGCCGTCGTGTCCGGCGTGTCCCTTGACCCAGACCCACTCGATGTCGTGCTGCGCCGCAAGCATATCCAGCCTGCGCCACAGGTCCTCGTTCTTCACCGGCTTTTTGTCCGCCGTCTTCCAGCCGCGCTGCTTCCAGCCATGTATCCAAGTGCTGATGCCCTGCTGCACATATTTGGAATCGGTGTGCAGGCGCACATGACAATGGCGCTTCAATGCCTCCAGCGCCGAGATCGCCGCGAGTAGCTCCATGCGATTGTTGGTGGTATGCGCCTCGCCGCCGAACAGCTCGCGCTCCCTGCCCTTGCTGCGCAGCAGCGCCCCCCAGCCGCCGACGCCGGGATTGCCCTTGCATGCGCCATCGGTAAAAATTTCCACTACATCCTTGTTCATTGCGGATCAGCCTCGCTGCGCTGCGTAATCTTGTTGTTCAATTTGGGTGCGACCGGCAGCAGCTTGCGCACCAGTCCCTCGTTCCACTGCGGCTTGATCAGCCGCATGCCGGGCACGCGCTTGACCGCATGCAGGAAATACACCCCGCCGCTCACTGCCCACCAGCGGTCGCCCGCCTTCTCCATGAAGGCGTAGCGCTCCAGCCATTTGGCCTTGCGAAACGGCGGCGCATAGGCGGCGAAGCACCCACCCGCCACCTCGAAGCCGAGCAGCGCCAGCCAGTCCTTCATGCGCGTCAACGAGATGAAATGGCCATTCAACGGATAATATTCCTTGCTGCCCAGCGCGCGGCGCAAGCCCCAGAGGCTGCGCGGATTGAAGCCGCTGATGACCAGACTGCCCTCCGGCATCAGCACTCGCTCCACCTCGCGCAGTATCTGGTGCGGCTGCTCGGAAAATTCGAGGACATGCGGGATCAGCACCAAGTCGAGGCTGGCGGTGTCGAACGGCAGTTCCGTGCAGCACAGGCGCACCGAGTTGCCGGCCTGGTTGCCAGCACTGAAGCGCAACGGCATCCGGTTGCTGCGCAGGAAATCGTGCTCGGGCAAGCCGAGCTGCAGCGCGTTGTAGCCGAAGATGTCGCTCACCGTGCGGTCGAAATACGCCTGCTCGCGCGCCAGCACATAGCCGCCCTGCTCGGTGGCGAACCACTCGCTCAAACTTCGTGCGGTTAATTTACAATTCGGCATCTCTTGTTTTCCAGTTTACCCATGGCCGACATCACCGCCATCCCCGCCCTGCGGGACAACTATATCTGGGCTATTCACGATAACCGGCATGCCGCCGTGGTCGATCCCGGCGAGGCCGCGCCGGTGCTGGCGTTCCTCGATGCGCACGGCCTGCGGCTGAACGCCATCCTGTGCA
>JACPEI010000035.1 GCA_016183575.1 Nitrosomonadales bacterium
GGAGTCTGCTCGTCGAACTTTGCCAGCGCGTTGAGCAGTTCCATGTTCGCCGCGATCGCGGTGTTGAAGGTCTTGCGCCGCCCCATGTCGTCGTCCACCTTGGCGATGGTCTGGTGCAGTTGCAGGCGCAGGGCTTTCGCCGCCGCACTCAATTCGCCGCTGCGGTAGGCCGTTGCGATGCCCTGCTCAACATGGTCATGGACTGCCTTCCACACCCGCTTGAGAAAGCGGAACGCGCCTTCCACGCCCGCGTCCGACCATTCCAGCGACTGTTCCGGCGGCGCGGCGAACATCATGAATAGGCGCGCGGTATCGGCGCCGTATGCGTCGATGATGGCCTGCGGCTCGACGCCGTTGTTCTTCGATTTGGCCATTTTTTCGGTGCTGCCGATAAACATAGGCAGGCCGTCGGCGCGCAGCGTCGCGCCGACCGGGCGGCCGCGTTCGTCGGTTTTGACCTCCACCTCGGACGGATTGAACCACTGCTTCCTGCCGTGCGCATCCTCGCGGTAGAAAGTCGGCGCGATCACCATGCCCTGGGTCAGCAGGTTCTGGAACGGTTCATCGCCCTGCACCAGCCCTTCGTCGCGCATCAGCTTGTGGAAGAAGCGCGCATACAGCAGATGCAGGATCGCGTGCTCGATGCCGCCGATATATTGGTCCACCGGCAGCCAGTGTTGTGCGGCTGTTTTATCCACCATGCCGGTGGTGCAATCCGGGCTGGCATAGCGCGCGTAATACCAGGACGATTCGACGAAGGTATCCATCGTGTCGGTTTCACGTTTCGCTGACTTGCCGCATTGCGGGCAGGGGGTCATATAAAATTCCGGCATCTTTGCCAGCGGCGAACCGGCGCCGTCCGGCACCACGTTTTCGGGCAATACCACCGGCAATTGTTCTTCCGGCACCGGCACGTCGCCGCAGGTAAAGCAATGGATGATCGGAATCGGGCAGCCCCAGTAGCGTTGCCGTGAAATACCCCAGTCGCGCAGGCGGAACTTGCCGCTCTTCCGCCCTAGCCCCCTGGCCTGCAGGTCGGCAGAAATTGCATCGAATGCCTGCTGGAATTCCATGCCGCCGTATTTTCCCGAACAAACCAGCGTTCCCTGTCCCGTGTAGGGCGATTCGAGTTGCAGTTGTCCGGCGAATTCCTGGACTAAATTAATAAGCGCCTCAGATGGGGCAGGCATATCCATCAGCACTTTGCCCAGATAAGTAATCATCCCCATCAGATCGAGGTCTTCCCGGTCCAGCTCATGTCCGTCCGCTTCGAACTGTGCTTCCAGTTTCTTCCATTTGTCCAACAGCTCCGGGCTGGCGATGACATGCTTCACGGGCAAATCGTATTTTGCGGCAAATTCATAATCGCGTTCGTCGTGCGCCGGTACCGCCATCACCGCGCCTTCGCCGTAGCTCATCAGCACGTAATTGGCGATCCATATCGGCAGTTTTTCACCGGTAACCGGATGGCCGACGAACATGCCGGTATTGACGCCCTTTTTTTCCATAGTCGCCATATCGGCTTCGGCCGTACCGCCGTGCTTGCATTCGGCGATAAAGTCGCGCAGTTCAGATTTTTCGGATATCGCAGCCGCACGCGCCGCCAGCGGATGCTCCGCCGCCACCGCCACATAGGTCGCGCCCATCAGGGTGTCGGGGCGCGTGGTGTAGACCTTGAGCATGCCGCCCGAGCCCACGGTTTCCATGTCGTAGGGGAAATGGATATCGCAACCGTGGCTCTTGCCGATCCAGTTGGCCTGCATGGTCTTGACCTGCTCCGGCCAGCCGGGCAGTGTATCCAGGCCTTGCAGCAATTCATCGGCATATTGGGTGATACGGAAGAAATACATCGGGATGTCGCGCTTCTCCACCGGCGCACCGGAGCGCCAGCCGCAGCCGTCGATGACCTGCTCGTTGGCCAGCACGGTCTGGTCGACCGGGTCCCAGTTCACCGAGGCGGTTTTCTTGTAGATGATGCCCTTCTTGAACAGGCGGGTGAACAGCCATTGCTCCCAGCGGTAATACTCGGGCGTGCAGGTAGTCACCTCGCGCGAACAGTCGATGCCCAGCCCCAGCGACTTGAGTTGCCGCTTCATGTGCGCGATGTTGGAATAGGTCCACGCGGCGGGCGGCACGGTGTTGGCCAGCGCGGGGTTTTCGGCGGGCAGGCCGGATTGCGCACATGCCCCATATGCAGCTTGCCGGAAGGGTAGGGGAACATCGACAGGCAGTAATACTTGGGTTTGTCGGATTGTTCGGCGGCACGGAATGCCTGGCGGTCTTCCCAGTGCTGCTGCGCTTGCTGTTCGATGGAGGCCGGCTGGTAGTTTGGTTGCATGATTTTGCGGGCTGTGGTCTGGATTTTTGAATGCGGCATTATAGCGATATCGCCCTGGCCGTGCTCAGGTTAACCAGGCGCTAAAAAACTTGGGGAACGATGCCGAAGAAAGACGAAGGGTAGCGGAAACGAAGCATAGTCGCTGCCAGGAGCGTGGTTCGACGAGAGTGTCAACGGGGAATTCAACGCAGTTTATGACATGCTGGAGGCAGGTGCAGGTAGTGGTGCGGGGGCCTTCTGTTATAAAATCACGATCATTCAAGAATTTTTATATTGTCCCAGGAGAAATCACCATGTCGCGCAAGCACCCCGTCATTGCTGTCACCGGCTCGTCCGGCGCAGGTACTTCCACCGTCAAACGCGCTTTTGAAAACATTTTCCGCCGCGAGAAGATCACCGCCGCCATCATCGAAGGCGACAGCCTGCACAGCCTGGATCGCATGGAATTCCGCGCCGCCGTGGCCGAGGCCGCCAAGGCGGGTGATTTTTCATTCAGCCACTTCGGCCCGGAAGCGAACCACTTCGACAAGATCGAGGAAACGTTCAAGCAATACGGCGAAACCGGCATGTGCCGACGCCGCTACTATGTGCATAGCGAAGACGAAGCCGCGCTGCACAACAAACATTTCAACCTGGCCGGCCTGAAGCCTGGCCAATTCACCCCATGGGAAGATGTCGAAGCGAATTCCGACCTGCTGTTTTATGAAGGCCTGCACGGCCTGGCAATAGATGGCAAGATTGATGCGGGTAAATACGTGGATCTGGGCATCGGCGTGGTGCCGGTGGTCAACCTGGAATGGATCCAGAAAATCCATCGCGACAAGGAAGAGCGCGGCTATTCCGCCGAGGCGACGGTGGACACCATCCTGCGCCGCATGCCCGACTACGTCAAATACGTCACCCCGCAATTCTCGCGCACCCACATCAACTTTCAGCGCGTCGCGACGGTGGACACCTCCAACCCGTTCATCGCGCGCGATATCCCAACTCTGGACGAAAGCTTCGTGGTGATCCGCTTCAATAAACATATCCTCCAGTCCCACTTTATTGACTTTCGCTACTACCTCAGCATGATTCACGACTCCTTCATGTCCCGCCCCAACACCCTGGTGGTGCCCGGCGGCAAGATGAGCTTTGCGATGGAAATCATCCTGACTCCGATCCTGCACGAGATGATCGAGAAGAAGAAGCTGTAAATTTTGGCGGCCGCAACGACGGGGAACCGGGCCAACCGGTTCCCCGTTTTGTTGGCTGATACCTTGCGACGGCGCAAGCCGCTCCAATCTGACGGGCGGGATCAATTGCGATGAGATCATCGGCGCGCCCGGCGGCTATCCTGTGGGATAATCGCACTATGAATTCCTCCCTGCTTTCCGGTCTCAATCCCGAACAACGACTCGCCGTCACCCTTCCTGCACAATCCGCGCTGATCCTCGCCGGCGCGGGCAGCGGCAAGACGCGGGTGCTGACCACGCGCATCGCGTACCTGATCAGCAGCGGCGCGGTCAGCCCGCACGGCGTCCTCGCAGTGACGTTCACCAACAAGGCGGCGAAGGAGATGGTGACGCGGCTGTCGGCGATGCTGCCGATCAACACGCGCGGCATGTGGGTCGGCACGTTCCACGGGCTGTGCAACCGCATGCTGCGCGCGCATCACCGCGAGGCGAACCTGCCGCAGGCCTTCCAGATTCTCGATTCCGGCGACCAGCTGTCAGCGATCAAGCGCCTGATGAAGGCGATGAATATCGACGACGAAAAATTTCCGCCGCGCGAGGTGCAGAGCTTCATCAGCTCCAGCAAGGAGCAGGGGCTGCGCGCGCACGAGGTGGAGGCCTACGACCCGTACACGCGGCGCAAGGTGGAAATCTTTGCCGAATACGACGCGCAGTGCCAGCGCGAAGGGGTGGTGGATTTTTCCGAGCTGCTATTGCGTTGCTACGAGCTGCTGCAACGCAATGCCGCGCTGCGCGAGCACTACCAGGAGCGCTTCAAACATATCCTCGTGGACGAGTTCCAGGACACCAACCCGCTGCAATACCAATGGCTGAAGCTGCTGGCGGGAAAGAACAACTCGCTGTTTGCGGTGGGCGACGACGATCAGTCGATCTATGCGTTCCGGGGCGCTACCGTCGGCAACATGCAGGAGCTGCTGCGCGATTTCCACATCGAGAACGTCATCAAGCTGGAGCAGAACTACCGCTCGCACGCCAATATTCTCGACGCTGCCAACGCGCTGATCGAGCATAACCGCAACCGCCTCGGCAAGAACCTGTGGACATCGGAGAGCGGCGGCGAAAAGCTGCGCGTCTACGAGGCGGCGACCGATGTGGACGAGGCGGCGTTCATCGTCGACGAGATCAAACAGCTGCAATCCGAGGGGATCGATCTCAAGGAGATCGCGCTGCTGTATCGCTCCAACGCGCAATCGCGCGTGCTGGAGCACGCGCTGGTTTCCGCCGGGCTGTCGTACCGCGTGTACGGCGGGCTGCGCTTTTTCGAGCGNNGGCGGGCTGCGTTTCTTCGAGCGGCAGGAGATCAAGCACGCGCTGGCTTACCTGCGCCTGATGCAGAACACCGACGACGACAACGCGCTGCTGCGCATCATCAATTTCCCGACGCGCGGCATCGGCGCGCGCAGCATCGAGCAGTTGCAGGAAGCGGCGAAGCAAAACAACACCACACTATGGGATGCAGCGGCGCGCGCGGGCGGCAAGGTCTCGGCATTCGTCGCGCTGATCGAATCGCTGCGCAGCGCGACGCGCGAATTACCTTTACCCGAAATCATCGAGCATGTGTTGCACCACAGCGGCCTGATCGCGCATTACGAAAGCGAGAAGGCTTCCTCCGCAAAAAGGCGCGAGGCCGAGGAGCGGCTGGAAAACCTGAATGAGCTGGTCAATGCGGCGACGCTGTTCGTGCACGAGAACGAAGACGACAGCCTGACCTCATTTCTCACCCACGCCTCGCTGGAAGCGGGCGAGCATCAGGCGGGCGATCAGGACGACGCGCTGCACCTGATGACGGTGCATTCCGCCAAGGGGCTGGAGTTTCACACCGTGTTCATCACCGGGCTGGAAGAAGGCTTGTTTCCGCACCAGAACAGCCAGCGCGAAGACGGCGGGCTGGATGAAGAACGCCGCCTGATGTATGTCGCGATCACGCGTGCGCGGCGCAGGCTGTACCTGAGCTTCGCGCAGAGCCGTATGTTGCACGGCCAGGTGAACTACGGCATGGCGTCGAGCTTTTTGCGCGAGTTGCCGGAGGGATTGCTGCATTGGCTGACGCCGAGATTCGTGGCACGCAAGAGCTTCGATAGCTTCCTGCCGGATGCGGCTTCCGCCCCTGCTCCCTCATTCGGTGGCAGCGCACCGTCCGCGCACAGTTCACCGTGGCGCATCGGCCAGCGCGTGTTCCACCAGAAGTTTGGCGAAGGTACGATCATCGGCGCTAAAGGCAGCGGGGCGGATGCGAGTGTGCAGGTCAACTTCAAACATGCGGGCAGCAAATGGCTGGCATTGGAATACGCGAAACTGACGGCGGTGTAGGGGCGAATTCATTCGCCCACGGGCGGATAAATCCGCCTCTACAAAAAATTAAAACATGCCCTTATCCGGCGTAAAAACATCGCTCTTGGCGGAAGGCTGCGCGCCTTCCTTCGCGGTTGGGAAAATGTCGCAGTAGCAGGCATACAGCGAAGTGAACACGAGCGGCATCAGCACCAGCCAGCCGAGCATCATCGGGATGCTCGCGAGTATCGCCAGCAGCATGAAGGTCACGCTATACACCAGCATCGGGCCGATATTGTCGATAAAGGCGCGCAGGCTGAGTTTCATCGCTTCCAGCGGGGTGGCGCCGTTGAAATACACCAGCATCGGCGCGAATTGCATGGACATCAGCAGCACGCTGAACAGCGTGACGCCGAGCAGAATGGCAATGCCCGCCCCCGAGATAGCCTGCTTGATGATTTCGGGATCTTCCACCGGCTGGCCGCTTGTCAAAATGCCGACCAGCGTGGCGCCGCCGACCATCATCATCACGCCGAAAATCAGGAATTGACCGACCAGCGCGATGCCGCCCAGCGTGACAAGCTGCGCGGTGCGTTGCCGGAAGCCGCTGAACAGATGCGCCAGCTCCAGCTCTTCGCTGTGCTCCAGCGCGCGGCAACCGGTCATCAGGCCGACCAGCACCACCGGCAGCAGCAGGCTGGTGAGCGGTTCGCCCACCACCGGCACGGCGGACAATCCGGCCACCGCGAAGAAGCAGATCAGCAGCAATACCACCCACAGCAGCGGGGCTTTCATGAACAGCGCATAGCCCTGCTTGATCCACTGCCAGCCTTGCCCTGCTGCCAGACGTTGCGGTTCCATGTTGCCTCCCTATAGCCAGACGGCCTGCGCCGTTGCGATGTGATTTTTCAAAATCCGCTCGAAGTGGCGCGGGTCATGCGCGTGGATCAGTTCGCCGTCGCGCGGCAGGTGCAGGTCGAACAGGCGCGACAGCCAGAAACGCAATGCGGCGACGCGCAGCATCAGCGGCCAGGCCTCGCATTCGCTGTCCAGCAGCGGGCGCACCGCGTGGTAGGCGCGCAAAAAGGCCTGTGTGCGTGCCGCATCCAGCGTGCCGTCGGCATCCATGCACCAGTCGTTCACGGTGATCGCCACGTCATACAGCAGCGCATCGCTGCATGCGAAATAAAAATCGATCAGCCCGCCGACGCGGTTTTCTTCCAGCAGCACATTGTCGCGGAACAGGTCGGCGTGGATCACACCCTGCGGCAGCACCGCCCAGTTCTGCCGCGCGTGCAGCGCAATCTCGCTGTCCAGCAACGCGGCCTGCTCCGCATCGAGTAACGGGCGCATCTGCGGTGCGGTCGCTGCGCGCCATGCCGCGCCGCGCGGGTTGGGCATGATCTGGCTGAAGCTCTGCCCGGCGATATGCATCTGCCCGAGCATCGCGCCGATCGCGGCGCACTGCGCGATGTTCGGTGCGGTGGTGGACTTGCCGCTCAGGCGGCTGACGATGCAGGCGGGCTTGCCGTTGAGCTCACCGAGAAATTGATTGCGTCGGTTCGCCACCGGGCAGGGGCAGGGGATGCCGTGGCGTGCCAGGTGCGCCATCAGGTTCAGATAGAACGGCAGCTCGTCGGCGCTGAGTTTCTCGAACAGCGTGAGCACGAAACGGCCGTTGCTGGTGGTCACGAAGTAATTGGTGTTCTCGATGCCGGATGCGATGGCCTGCAGTTCCAGCAATTGGCCCAGGGAATAATCGCCCAGCCAGGCGTTCAGTTCTGCCTCCGAGACGCTGGTGAATACGGCCATGTTTTAGAATTTATGAATGATCCAGCGCGGCACGCGCAGGCCGGAATCGAGGCTTTCCTGGCGCGTAAACTTGCCGTCGCCCCGGTCGTCCACCAGATAGTAAGGCACGCCATGTTTCGGCGTGATCTTGATCATATACAGCTTGCCGTTTGCGCGATATTCCTCGACGGTCTGTTCGGCCTGCTTGGTGATGGTCACTTCCGGTTCGCCAGCGGCATCCGGCGCGGCATCGAAGGCGGGTGGCGGAGGCAGCGGTTCGAGGTTATCGGGAACCGGTTTCTGGGCGAAGGCGGTGACGGAGAAGCAGACCAGCAGCAAAAAGGACAGGTAGCGCATCGCAGTAGCCTCGATGAATTGGAATGGGCGCATTTTAGCCGATGTAGGAAGGGACTGTGCGGCCATGTGGTTTGACGTGAAACTTGCGTAGCGAGACCGCATCCCTCTCGCTCGCTTGCGGGAGAGAGGTAGGAGAGAGGGGAGTAGGCTAGGTCAGGCACATGTCGTTATCGCCCGCCACGCATCAAGCTTGCGCTCGTAGGAAAGGGATGCGTTCGCCGGGCTGGTGGACGGTAGGCGCAGGTACTCGATGCTCTCGATCCCGGTGACGGGCTGCATATGCTTGCGGTAGCACTGCTCGGCCTTGGCGCCATTGAAAAAGACACGGGTAATTTGCGGGTGGTTCAGGAAGAACGCCGCAAAATCGTTCGGAACGAGCGATTCGTGATCGATATTGGAGTCCAGGCTGCCTTTGCGGCGGCATGATCGGAGCACGTCCCACAGCGCGATCCTGGCCGACTTCAGCGCCTGGATTCTTTGTTCGTAGGGCGAACCCGGATCGGTGCCGAGCAGTTCGCCCATGATGCGCCAGAACAGGTTCTGCGGATGCGCATAGTACTGGCCCGCGCGGAGAGAAGCCTCGCCGTGCATGCTGCCCAGGATGAGGATTCTGGCGTCCGCCGTTTCGATCGGCGCGAAACTTTGTACGTGCCGCATGAGCCGGGAAAATCCTACAAGTAAAGCTGCCGCTCGCGCTCCGCTTCCGAAGGTTCGAAGCCGCGCGTTTCGTAGTGTTTGAAAATCGCGCTGATCACCGCTTCGGGTTCATCTATCACCTGGACCAGGTTCATGTCTTCCGGGCTGATGACTCTTTCTTCCAGCAAAGTGGTGCGAAACCATTCGATCATGCCGCCCCAGAACTGGCTGCCGACCAGAATGATCGGCATCCTGCGCGTCTTGCCGGTCTGCACCAGCGTCAAAGCTTCCATCAGCTCGTCCAGCGTGCCGAAGCCGCCGGGCATCACCACGTACGCGCTGGCGAATTTGACGAACATCACCTTGCGCGCGAAGAAATGCTGGAAGGTCTGGCTGATGTTCTGGTAGAGGTTGCCGACCTGTTCGTGCGGCAACTGGATGTTCAGCCCGACGCTGGGCGATTTGCCGTAGAACGCGCCCTTGTTGGCGGCTTCCATGATGCCGGGGCCGCCGCCGGAGATGACCGAGAATCCGGCATCGGAAAGCAGCCGCGCAATTTCCTCGGTAAGCTTGTAATAGGGCTGGCCGGGCTTGGTGCGCGCGCTGCCGAAGATGCTGACCGCGGGATGGATGTGGTTAAGCCGTTCAGTGGCGGAGACGAACTCTGACATAATGCCGAACACGCGCCATGCCTCCTTGGAATTCCATGATTCCGGCACTGCGGAGGCGGGTAATTTGGACGGAGTGTGCATGCAATTTCCTCTGGTAAAAATGAAATGAGTTTCGAAAAAACATTGCCGCTGGCAAACGGCAAGGCATTGCTCCTGGTGGACGGTTCGTCGTTCCTGTACCGCGCGTTCCATGCGATGCCGGATTTGCGCAACCGCGAAGGCTTCCCGACCGGCGCGATCTACGGCGTGCTCAACATGCTGCGCAAGTTGCGCCACGATTACCCGGCGGATTATAGCCTGTGCGTATTTGACGCAAAAGGAAAAACCTTCCGCGACGACTGGTATCCAGAATACAAGGCGCACCGCCCGGCCATGCCGGACGATCTGGCGCGGCAGATCGAACCGCTGCATCAGGCCATCGCCGCGTCCGGCTGGAACCTGCTGATGCAGGAAGGCGTGGAGGCGGACGACGTGATCGGCACACTGGCCCGGCAGGCCGATCAAGATGGCGTGCGCTGTATTGTCGCGACGGGAGATAAAGACCTCGCGCAACTGGTGAATGAGCATGTGACGCTGATTAACACCATGAACAACGAGACGCTGGACATCGCGGGCGTAAACACAAAATTCGGCGTGCCGCCGGAGCGCATTCTGGATTATCTGACCTTGACCGGCGACGCGGTGGACAACGTGCCGGGCGTGGAAAAAGTCGGACCGAAGACGGCGGTGAAGTGGCTCGCCCAGTACGGCACGCTGGATAACTTGATGCAGCATGCCGGTGAAGTCGGCGGCGTGGTCGGCGAGAACCTGCGCCGCGCGCTGGACTGGCTGCCGCAGGCGCGCCGCCTGCTTACCGTGAAATGCGACGTAACGCTGCCGCAGCCGTATAGCGGGCTGGTCGCGCCTGCACCGGACACGGAACAACTGCGCAGCCTGTATGAGCGCTTCGAGTTCAAGTCGTGGCTGCGCGAAATCGGTGCTCCTTCCCCCTCTCAGGGGGAAGGTTGGGATGGGGGTAATATCCGCAAAGTTTCTACCCCCTCCCTAACCCTCCCCCTGCAAGGAGGAGGGAATGTTGTAGCACATCAGGATATGTTCGGCACTGAACCCGCCCGCACCGACAACGCCCA
>JACPEI010000038.1 GCA_016183575.1 Nitrosomonadales bacterium
CGCGCCCATCAGCAGGTGGCCGCGATGCTGCAGCAGCGCGTTCATCGGTACGACGAAATAGCCGCCCATCGCGCCGATCGCGATTAGCAGCAGGATCGCCAGCATGCTGTTGGTCACCGGGATCATCATCAGCACGACGACCCCCATCGCGATGCCGACCGGCAGCACCTTGACCGCGTGCTCCAGCCTGACGAATTTTGCCGCCAGCACCGAGCCGATGGCGATGCCGATGGCGACCCACGCGGTGAGTTTGGCGGCCTCGCCGATGTCGTAATGCAAGGCGATGGCCGCCCAGGCCAGCACCAGCAGGCGCAGCGTGGCGCCCGCGCCCCAGAACAATGTGGTGACCGCGAGCGAAACCTGGCCGAGCGGGTCTTTCCATAACAGCTTGAAGCAATGCCAGAAATCCTTGACCAAAAACACCGGGCTGCGGCTGAGCGGCTTGTGGTCAATGGCAACGCGCGGGATGTAAAGGTTGAAAATCGCGGCGCCGATGTAGATCAGCACGATGATCGCGATGGCCAGTTCCGCGATGCTGCCGACCAGCGGAATATCCAGCGCTTGCAGCATCGGGGCGACGATTTTGGGGCTGATGAGGATGCCGCCGATTATCGCACCGAGCACGATGGCGGCGACGGTCAGCCCTTCCATCCAGCTATTCGCCTTGACCAGCTGGCTGGGCGGCAGATATTCGGTGAGGATGCCGTATTTGGCGGGAGAGTAGGCAGCGGCGCCCAGTCCGACCAGGCAGTAGGCGATCAGCGGATGGACGCCGACCAGCATCGCGAGGCAGCCGGCCAGCTTGATGATGTTGCTGATGAACATCACGCGCCCCTTGGGCAGCGAATCGGCGAATGCGCCGACAAACGGCGCCAGCACGATGTAGGAAACGATGAAGCTCTGCTGCAATACCGGCGTATGCCAGGCCGGCGAGCTCAAGTCGTTGAGCAGCGCAATCGCGGCAAACAGCAGCGCGTTATCGGCGAGCGCGGATAAAAACTGCGCCGCGAGGATGATGTAGAAACCGGAATTCATTCAGATGGAGCTGTTTCTGGCAACGGGGACTATTCTTGGCAGGCCGTTTTATATCACGAAAGCATAGCCCCTGCTATCATTCGCGCATTATGGAAAGTGGGAAGTGGATCGCTGCGCTCAGTAGGTAGTGGAAACCTGAGACCCCGAACACGAAACTCGAAATCCCGAACACGAAACTCGAAACCATGCCGCGCCCCATACAAGCCCATATCAACCCGAACGCGCTGGAGAGCAACCTCCGCGTGGCGCGCCGCGCCGCGCCGTCCGCGCGCATCATGGCGGTGATCAAGGCGGAAGGCTACGGGCATGGTTTGACCAGGGTAGCCGAAGCATTGTCGGCGGCGGACGGGTTTGCGCTGCTGGACATTCAGGATGCGGTACGCCTGCGCGAGAATGGCTTCCGCCAGACGATTTTACTGTTGGAAGGCGCTTTTAACGCCGAGGATCTTGCTCTGGTCGCCGGGCACGATCTGGCCTGCGTGATCCACAGCGCTTGGCAGATTGCGCTGCTCGATGCCTATCCCGGCAAGAGCTCGCTGGATGTCTGGCTCAAGGTCAACAGCGGCATGAACCGGCTGGGCTTCACGCCACAGCAGGCCGCGCAGGCGATGGAGCAGCTGTGCCGTCATCGCGCCGTGCGCAGCATCACGCTGATGACGCATTTCGCCAACGCCGACGAGGCACGCGGCATCGCCGAACCGCTTGCGCTGTTCAACGATTTCGCCGCGCCGTACCGCGTCGCGCGCTCGCTGGCGAATTCCGCCGCGCTGTTGCGCTATCCGGAAACGCACGGCGACTGGGTGCGCCCCGGCCTGATGCTGTATGGCGCATCGCCGTTCGCCGAAGTCAGCGCGCAACAACTCGGCTTGCAGCCGGCGATGACGCTGCGCAGCCGCATCATCGCCGTGCAGGAATTGCGCGCCGGCGACGAGGTCGGCTATGGCGCGCTGTTCCGCGCCGAGCATCCGATGCGCATCGGCATCGTCGCCTGCGGCTATGCCGACGGTTATCCGCGCCATGCGCCGAGCGGCACACCGGTATTGGTGGACGGGCAACGCACGCAAACCCTGGGGCGCGTTTCGATGGACATGCTGTATGCGGATCTGAGCAGGCTGCCGCAGGCGGGTGTCGGCAGCTCGGTCACATTGTGGGGCGAGGGTCTGCCGGTCGAGGAAGTGGCGCGCGCGGCCGAAACCGTCAGCTATGAATTGATGTGCGCGCTGGCCGCGCGCGTGCCGGTTGTGGTTTGAATGGTAGGGGCACGGCGCGCCGTGCCCCTACATGAATTTCGTTTTTTGGGATGAATCGGAGGAAAAAAATATGTTGGGCATTATCGGCGGCAGCGGCGTTTACAACATCGAAGGGCTGGAGAATACCCGCTGGGTGAAGGCGGAGTCCTCGTTCGGCGAGCCGTCGGACGAGATTCTGGTCGGCGAACTGCCAATCGGGAATTCAGAGCGGCAATCCATCGCCTTCCTGCCGCGCCACGGGCGCGGGCACCGCATCCCGCCGTCCGCAATCAACTTTCGCGCCAACATCGACGCGCTCAAGCGTCTCGGCGTGACGGACATCATTTCGGTGAGCGCGGTCGGATCGCTGCGCGAACATCTGATGCCGGGCATGTTTGTCATCGTCGACCAATTCATCGACCGCACCTTCGCGCGGGAAAAGAGCTTCTTCGGCAACGGGCTGGTCGCGCATGTCTCGATGGCGCATCCGGTGTGCCAGCGTCTGGGCGATCACCTCTATGCGGCGGCGCTTCAGGCCGGCATCCCGGTATCGCGCGGCGGCACCTATCTGGTGATGGAAGGCCCGCAATTCTCCAGCCTCGCTGAATCCGAGCTGTACCGTTCGTGGAACTGCGACGTGATCGGCATGACCAACATGCCGGAAGCCAAGCTCGCGCGCGAGGCGGAGATCTGCTACGCGACGGTGGCGATGGTTACCGACTACGACTGCTGGCACCCCAACCATGACGACGTCACGGTCGACGCCATCGTCAAGGTGCTGCTGGAAAATGCCGACAAGGCGCGCGCGCTGGTGAAGAACGTCGCGCCGCATGTGCATGAGGATAGTAGGGGCACGGCGCGCCGTGCCCAAACATGCGGCTGCCGCAGCGCGCTGCAACACGCCGGCTGCCGCAGCGCGCTGCAACACGCCATCCTGACCGCGCCGGAAGCGCGCGACCCGGACATGGTCGAAAAATTATCCGCCGTGGCGGGACGCTTGTTGAAAATGTAGGGGCGATTCACGAATCGCCCGCACAGCCGGCTCAATAACCATGAGGGCGATTCGTGAATCGCCCCTACCCAAGGACTCCACATGCCAATCAAATCCCGTATCCGCACCGTCCCGCATTACCCCCATCAGGGCATCATGTTCCGCGACATCACCACCTTGCTGAAAGACCCGGTCGGGTTGCGCGCGACGATCCACGAAATCGTCAGCCGCTACAAAGGCATGAAAATCGACAAGGTGGCCGGCATCGAATCGCGCGGCTTCATCGTCGGCACGCCGGTCGCCTATGAGCTCGGCCTCGGCTTCGTGCCGATACGCAAAAAAGGCAAGCTGCCCGCCGCAACGATAGGGCGCGACTACCAGCTGGAATACGGCACAGACCGCATCGAAATTCATGTCGATGCGATCCAGAAGGGCGACCGCGTGCTGCTGGTGGACGACCTGATCGCCACCGGCGGCACGGCGGAAGCCGCCGCCAAGCTGATCGAGGACATGGGCGGAATCGTCGTGGAATGCTGCTTCGTGATCGACCTGCCGGACGTCGGCGGCAAGGCACGCCTGGAGAAGCTGGGGCACAAGGTGTTTGCGCTATGCGAGTTTGAAGGGGATTAAGAACGTCATGTTGTTACTCTAGGGGGAGTGATGAATAAGAAAACAAGTGAGCTGGGGATACCATTCAGATTTCGGAAGGGAGCGTCTATTGGTGAACCGGATGCTGAGAGCGATGATCGTTTCCTCAGTCATTGTTTTGTTGATACAGGTGATTACGGAACATTAGTTGATTGTAGCAATCCTCACAGAATAATCGTCGGCAGAACTGGTACGGGAAAAAGTGCCCTGATTCAACATTTAATTCAAAACGAAGAAAATGTGATTGAGATTTCACCAAATAATCTTTCGCTAAACTACATTTCAAACTCCGACATAATCACCACCCTAGAAAAAGCAGGTGTGAAGCTTGATCTTTTCTATACGTTGCTTTGGAAGCATGTATTTGCAACCGAGCTATTAAAACGAAAATATAACTTAGCAAATGAGGAAAAAACCAAAAGTTGGTTTTCCACTTTTCTCCCACCTTTGAAAAAGAAAGACCAGAGCAAAGAACGGGCGCTTGAGTATTTAAAAGATTGGGGAGATAAATTTTGGCAGGAAACAGAATACCGAGTTAAAGAAGTTACGCAAAAGTTAGAGAGTGATATTAATGCTCAACTTGGTGGCGACATTGCTGGGTTGAAGGCTCAGGCATCAACGGGGCAGAAAATATCAGAAGAACAGCGAGCAGAGATAATCTACAGGGCTCAAAGAGTTGTTAATAGCATTCAAATTAAAGCATTGTCAGATGTTATGACTTTGCTTGCTGATGAGGTATTTAACGACAGTCAGCAAAAATACTATGTGGTTATAGATAAGCTTGATGAGAATTGGGTTGAGAATGATTTGCGATACAGACTAATTCGCGCTTTGATCGAGACGGTAAAGGACTATAGAAAAATTTCATCAGTCAAGATTGTTGTTGCATTGAGGTTGGATTTGCTCCAGAGCGTCTTTGAACGTACGAGAGATGCTGGTTTTCAAGAGGAGAAATATCAGTCATTACTCTTACATTTGAACTGGAATCCACAGCAGTTGGAAAAGTTGCTAGATGAACGAATTGCTTTGTTGGTGAGGGAGCAATATACCAATACACCCATTAAACTTAGAACCCTCTTTCCAACAACTATTGGCAGAGAAAACTTTATTGATTATTTGCTTAACAGAACTCTTTGGCGTCCACGAGATGCGATTGCATTTGTAAATGAGTGCATAAGAAGAGCTGAGGATAAGGGGCAGGTGAGCGTACAAACAGTTAGAGACGCCGAGCGTGAATATTCTGCCCAGCGCATTGATTCCCTTGCTTATGAATGGTTTGTTCAATATCCAAAACTGAAAGACTACATAGCACTTCTGGAGCGGATGCCAATAGAATTTAAGTTATCTGCCATTACAAAAGATAAGATTGAAACTTTTGCTCTAGCTCATGCTATGGATGGTGAGAATGATTCCGATCCAATCATATGTGCTGCTTATACTTTCATTAACGGCGGAAACACCAATCCACATTCTTTTGTTATCGCGCTCGTAAAGGTACTTTTTAAAGTTGGAGTGCTTGGAATTAAACCTGATGGTTTTACAGGGCAGTTGTGGGTACAAACAAGTGAACGGATTCCGTCAGATGGACAAATCAAGCCTAACTCAACGGCATATATTCATCCAATGATATGGAGCAATCTGGGAGTTATTGTAAATAGCTCGACACATTGATAATTATAGTAAGCGTAGGGTAAGCACACCATACCCACACGACAATCAAATAAAGCTATAGAACATGAAAATTAACGGCACACCTTTTCGCACCATCTGGCCGACCGCCGACGCGGTGGAGATCATCGACCAGACCAAACTTCCGCATGTGTTCACCACGTTGCGCCTGAACACGATGCGCGACGCCGAGCGTGCGATCCGCGAGATGCAGGTGCGCGGCGCGCCGCTGATCGGCGTGACGGCGGCCTACGGCGTCGCGCTGGCGATGCGGGAACATGCCTCGGATGCCGCGCTTGCCGAGGCTTGCAGCGTGCTGCTCGCGGCGCGCCCTACTGCGGTGAACCTGCGCTGGGGTGTGGAGCGCATGCGCGCTTTTCTTGCGCCGCTCGCGGCAAGCGAACGCGCCGAAGCGGCCTGGCAGGAGGCGGCGCGCATCGCCGACGAGGACGTGGCGATCAATGCGGCCATCGGCCAGCATGGCGGCGAGATCATCCGCGCGATTCATCAGCGCAAGAATGCCACGGTCAATATCCTCACGCATTGCAATGCCGGCTGGCTCGCGACGGTGGACTGGGGTACGGCGCTGGCGCCTATCTACGCCGCGTTCGACACGGGCATTCCGCTGCATGTCTGGGTGGACGAGACCCGCCCGCGCAACCAGGGCGCCAGCCTCACCGCATGGGAGCTCGGCCAGCACGGCGTGCCGCATACCGTGATCGTCGACAACGCCGGCGGCCACCTGATGCAGCACGGCAGGGTGGACATGGCGATTGTCGGCTGCGACCGCGTCACCGCGCGCGGCGATGTGTGCAACAAGATCGGCACCTATCTCAAGGCGCTCGCGGCGCATGACAACGGCGTGCCGTTCTACGTCGCGCTGCCCACGCCGACGATAGACTGGACATTGCAGGATGGCGTCAAGGAAATCCCCATCGAGGAACGTGCGGCAGAAGAGGTGACGCATATCGCCGGGCTGTGCGACGACGGGCAGGTGCGCACCGTGCAGGTCACCCCGCAGGGTTCACGCGCGGCCAATTACGGCTTTGACGTGACCCCGGCGCGGTTGGTGACCGGATTGATTACCGAGCGCGGCGTGGTGAAGGCGGAGGCCGGAGCGATGCAAATATTGCGGTAAGTATGTAGGGCGGATGAGCGAAGCGTTATCCGCCGAATGGGATTCATACGGCGGATAACGCTTCGCTCATCCGCCCTACGACACTTGTCGAATGAGGGTGGCTGGTGGTTCGACAAGCTCACCACGAACGGTTAAGAGAGCAGTCTACAGATTAAAACTTATCGGGCAGAAAAATGGAAAACCTCTGGAACGACACAGAAGCAAACAAGCAGCAGAACATCCTGGCGGAGCGCGTTTATTCGTCGCGCCTGCTCGGCGCGAATCCGAACCTGGTGCTGCACGGCGGCGGCAACACCTCGGTGAAGGGCGTCAGCAAGAATATCTTCGGCGAGGATGTGGAAACGCTGTTCGTCAAAGGCAGCGGCTCGGATCTCGCCACGATAGAGGCCAGGGACTTTGTCGCGGTGCGCCTCGATACGATGCTGAAGCTGTCGCACCTGGAAAGCCTGTCGGACATCGACATGGCGCGCGAACTCAAGCTGGCTTCCCTCGACCCGAACGCGCCCGCGCCGTCGGTCGAAGCCATCCTGCACGCGCTGATCCCGTACCGTTTTGTCGACCATACCCATGCCGACGCGATTGTTGCCATTACGAATACTTCTGGCACCAACACCGCGTCGGGCGAGGCGCGCATCCGCGAGCTGTTCGGCGATGAAGTCGTCGTGCTGCCCTACGTGATGCCCGGCTTCGACCTGGCCAAATTGTGCGCCGAAGTGTTCCCCGCACAGGCCACATCGCGCACCATCGGCATGGTGCTGATGAACCATGGTATCTTCAGTTTCGGCGATACCGCGAAGCAGTCCTATGAGCGAATGATAGCCCTGGTCGGCCGCGCCGAGGATTACCTGAACAGAAACGCGCCGCTGATACCGACAACCGGAATCGTGTCTACCGCCAACTGGTTCGAGTTGCCGGAATTGAGAAAGAAAGTTTCCGCTGCCGCCAGATTCCCGCTGCTGTTGCGCAGCAATGCCGGCAGCGCCGCGCTGGCCTTCGCGCGCGATCCGAACATCGCGGAAATTTCGCAGCGCGGACCGGCGACGCCCGACCATATCATCCGCACCAAGCGCCTGCCGCTGCTCGGGCGGGATGTCGAAGCCTATGTGCAGGCATACAAAAATTATTTCGACAAAAATTCGCAAGCGGCCCCATCTTCACAGACGAATAAGCCTCCGCTGACGATGCTCGACCCCGCGCCGCGCGTCATCATCGACCCGGAGTTCGGCCTGGTCAGCGCAGGCCGCTCGGCGCGCGACACGCAGATCGTCGAGGACATTTATCTGCATACGCAGGACATCATCTTGCGCGGCGAAATGCTCGGCGGCTATCAGGCGCTGGGTGAGGCGCCACTGTTCAGCATGGAATACTCGGACCTCGAGCAGGCCAAGCGGAAGAAGGCAGGCGCGCCGAAAGCGTTCGCCGGCGAAATTGCGCTGGTGACCGGCGCGGCATCCGGCATCGGCAAGGCCTGCGTGCAGGCCTTCCTGAACCGGGGCACCGCGGTGGTGGGTGTGGACATCAACCCGGCCGTGGTATCCCTGCACGGAAAGCGCGCCGACTATCTGGGCATTACGGCGGATATGACCTCGCTGGATGCGATCAAGGCGCTGCTGGAGCAAACCATCCGCCATTACGGCGGGCTCGACATGCTGGTGCTGAATGCCGGAATCTTCCCCGGCGGCAAGAAGATCGGCGCGCTGGCCGACGGCGAGTGGCGCAAGGTGATGGCGATCAACCTGGATGCCAATCTGGCGATCATGCGCGAAGCGCACCCGCTGCTGAAAGCGGCGCCGAGATATGGCCGGGTCGTGGTGATCGGCTCGAAGAACGTCCCGGCGCCGGGACCGGGCGCGGCGACCTATTCCGCGTCGAAGGCGGCATTGACGCAGCTCGCCCGCGTCGCTGCATTGGAGTGGGGCGCAGACGCGATCCGCATCAACGTCGTGCATCCGAATGCGGTGTTCGACACCGGCATCTGGACAGAAGATGTGCTGGCGCAGCGCGCCGCCCATTACGGCATGACCGTCGACGAATACAAGCGCAACAACGTGCTGCATGAGGAAGTGACCAGCCAGGACGTCGCGGAACTCACCGCGGAAATGTGCGGTGTTCTGTTCGCGAAAATCACCGGCGCGCAAATCCCGATCGATGGCGGCAATGACCGGGTAATCTGAAGCCTGCACCTTGCGGGTAGAATCCGCGTCACCCGCCAAACATACCGAGGAATTCAATGGCACTTTCCTGGAACGAAATCCGCAATCGCGCCCACGAGTTTTCCAAGCGCTGGGAACACGAAACCTCGGAAGACGCCGAAGCCAAGCCGTTCTGGACGGAGTTCCTCAACGTCTTCGGCATAGACCGCAAGCGCGTCGCCAGTTTCGAGGAACCGGTCAAAAAACTCGGCGACAAACAGGGCTACATCGACCTGTTCTGGAAAGGCATGCTGCTGGTCGAGCACAAGTCGCGCGGCAAAAACCTGGACAAGGCCTATACCCAGGCGCTCGATTATTTCCCCGGCATCAAGGAACGCGACCTGCCGAAATATGTGCTGGTATCCGATTTCGCGCGCTTCCGTTTGTACGACCTCGATGAAGGCACGCAACAGGAATTCAAGCTCGCCGACCTGCACAAGCGCATCAAGCATTTCGCCTTCATTGCCGGTTACCGCACGCAAACCATCGCGCCGCAGAACCCGGTCAATATCAAGGCCGCCGAGCGTATGGGCAGGCTGCACGATGCGCTCAAGGCGGGGGGCTACGAAGGCCACCCGCTCGAAGTACTGCTGGTGCGCCTGCTGTTCTGCCTGTTCGCCGAAGACACCGGCATCTTCCAGCCCGCCAGCGCGTTCCGCGCCTGGATCGAGGAGCGCACCGCGCCCGACGGCTCCGACCTCGGCGCGCAACTGGCGCTATTGTTTCAGGTTCTCAACACGCCGGAAGACAAACGCGCGAAGACGCTCGACGAACAGATCGCCGCCTTTCCCTACGTCAACGGCAAACTGTTCGCGGAAGTGCTGCCCATCGCCTCGTTCAATCTTACGATGCGCGAGGCATTGCTCGACTGCTGCGCGCTCGACTGGAGCGCGATCTCGCCCGCGATCTTCGGCGCGCTGTTCCAGAGCATCATGGACGCCAAGGCGCGGCGCAACATCGGCGCGCACTACACCTCTGAGGAGAACATCCTCAAGCTCATCCAGCCGCTGTTCCTCGATGCGCTCTGGGAAGAATTCAACCGCGTCAAAGGCAACAAGAACAAGCTGTTCGAGTTCCACAAGAAACTGCGCACGCTCACCTTCTTCGACCCGGCCTGCGGCTGCGGCAACTTCCTGGTGATCGCCTACCGCGAACTGCGCAAGCTGGAACTGGAAGTGCTGCGCACCGTGCATGAAGGCCCCGGCTCGCGCTTCCTCGACATCCATCAGGAAATCAGCGTGGACGTGGATCAGTTCTACGGCATCGAAATCGAAGAATTCCCGGCGCAGATCGCACAGGTCGCACTGTGGCTGATGGACCATCAGATGAACGTGCGCGTGTCCGAAGAATTCGGTATGTACTTCGCGCGCATCCCGCTCAAGACCTCGCCGCACATCGTCAACGGCAACGCGCTCACGCTGGACTGGAATGACGTGCTGCCTGCGGAACGCGCGAGTTATGTGTTCGGTAATCCACCATTCGTGGGGAAGAAAGAGCAAAGCGCAGCACAAAAAGCGGATGTTGCGCCCTTGTTTGCGGCCATCAAGGGATCAGGTGTCTTGGATTACGTTGCAGCGTGGTATCTCAAAGCAGCGCGGTATATGACAGTCGCCCACAACCCTGTAGGAGCGAGCCCTGCTCGCGAATCGCACGCAGGGCGTGCTCCTACAAAAATATCTGCTGCCTTCGTCTCTACCAACTCCATCACCCAAGGCGAACAGGTCGGCATCCTGTGGGGCGAGCTGTTGAACAAATATCACATCAAGATTCACTTTGCCCATCGCACCTTTCAGTGGAGCAACGAAGCGCGCGGCAAGGCGGCGGTGCATTGCGTTATCATCGGCTTCGCACCCTTTGATGTGAATGACAAGCGAATCTGGGATTATGAAAAACCGGATTCGGATGCGCACGAACTCAAGGTGCATAATATCAACCCGTATCTTGTAGATACCGCTGACGTATTAATTATTAACCGTAGCACTCCAATTTCTGTTGCGCCTGAAATGAACTACGGTAGCTTTGCACTTGACGATGGGAACTACACGCTTTCGGAAGCTGATCGAGAGCAAATACTCATTGAAAATCCCGATGCGGAAAAATTTATTAGGCCATTCGTCGGCGGGCAGGAGTTGTTGCACAACATTAAACGTTGGTGTCTTTGGCTTACTGATGCACAACCAAGCGAACTGCGATCTTTACCAGCCGTTTTGCGGAGAGTGGAAGCCGTAAAGAGATGGCGCGAGGAGAGTAACCGCGAGACAACCAAAAAGCTTGCTACAACACCTTCTCGCTTTGCTGAGATTCGACAGCCTCAGACCAATTACATCGCAATTCCGACACTTTCATCTGAAAAACGTAGTTTTATTCCCATGGCATTTTTGGGTGCTGATGTAATTGCATCGAATCAAGTTTACGTTTTTCCAAATGCTTCTCTTTTTCATTTTGGCGTGTTGCAGTCCACCATGCACAATGCCTGGATACGCTACACCTGCGGTCGGTTGGAAAGCCGTTACCGTTATTCGGCAGGTATCGTGTACAACAACTTCCCGTGGCCCGAAACCCCCTCCAACTCCCCCTTGTCAGGGGGAGAGCAGAGCAGCGGCTCATCCCCTGACAAGGGGAGGCTGGGAGGGGTTAAGGTTGCAGCTGTGGAAGCTGCCGCCCAAGCCGTGCTGGATGCCCGCGCACAATATATGCTCCCCTCGCCCGCAAGCGGGAGAGGGGCCGGGGGAGAGGGGGAGCGTGTGAGCGCAGCGAACTCAGCATCGCTCGCCGACCTCTACGACCCGCTCACCATGCCGCCCGCGCTGGTCAAAGCCCATCAAGCCCCCGACCGCGCCGTGGACGCCTGCTACCGCAAGGCCGCATTCGCCAGCGACGCGCAGCGCGTGGAATTTCTGTTCGAGCGCTACCAACAGCTCACCAGCCTGCTGCCTGCGGCATCAGTGAAAAAGTCGCGGAAGAAAACCTAGGGAAATGCAGATTTAATCCGTTCGGGGTGAGCCTGTCGAACCATGATCTGATTAAATCTATAACAATCAATTGATACCGCTAACCCTTCGACAAGCTCAGGGCGAACGGATGATTTAATCTGCGTTTCCCTAGCGGCTATTCGGGTTGAAGGCCTTAATATTGTTAAGTGTCACTTAACAGCTTACAATGCGGCCATGATAAAGACTTTTCGGCATAAAGGGCTTGAAGCCTTTTTTCGGACAGGCAGCAAAGCCGGGATTCAGCCACGCCATGCGGGAAAGTTGCGCGTAATGTTGACCATGCTGGACAGCGCAAGGCGAGCGGATGATATGAATGCGCCGGGTTGGCGGTTTCATCCGCTGATCGGCAATTTTGCGGGACATTATTCCGTAACAGTGAACGGGAATTGGCGTTTGATCTTTGCCTTTAAAAACGAAAATGCCGAGCTGGTTGATTATCTGGATTACCACTAGGAGGATTTAAATATGAGCAGAATGCACAATCCGGCACATCCCGGCGAAGTGTTGCGGGAATGGCTACCCGAAGATATGACGGTGACTCAGGCAGCCAAGGAGTTGCAAATATCCCGCGTTACACTTTCCAAAGTGCTGAACGGCAAGGCTGGCGTAACAGCGGGGATGTCATTGCGCCTTGCGGCGTGGCTGGGTACCAGCCCCGATGTTTGGCTTGGAATGCAAGCACAATGGGATTTGTGGCAAGCCGAGCAACAGCCGACGCCGAAAATCAGGCCGCTTGAAAGATTGGCTGCTTGATCCTGGAAAACACAGCCGTGTGGGCACAAAAACGTGCCCACCCTGCTTGCCTAATTCCAATTCGCAATAGAAACAGGAATAACGTAGGGTGCGTTCTACGCACCATTACCAATTGGTGTGTAGAACGCACCCTACGAAAATATTATTGTTTGTAACGCGAATTGGAATATCTTGCCTAACTTGACTGCTATTATCTATGCGCGTTTTATGGAGGGTGCTGGATAGGGCTGAATGATTGTTTGGTGTCCTCGACAGGAATCGAACCTGTAATTGACCCTTAGGAGGGGCCGGTTATATCCATTTAACTACGGGGACAGCTTGACTGCGGAAGCAGCGGGCGCATTCTAGCTTAAACGCCGCGTAATCAGAACCCGCTCGATAGTCCATTTATGAAAAAACATAAATTACCCGGCACCGTCGTTGCGCTCGGCCTGGTCAGTTTCCTGAATGACCTGGCTTCGGAAATGGTGACGCCGTTCATCCCGATCCTGATCGCGACGGTGCTGGGCGCCGGGCCGGTGGTGCTCGGACTGGTGGAGGGCGCGGCGGATGCGGCGGCGAGTTTCCTCAAGCTGTGGGCGGGGCGCTATTCGGACCTCAGGCATGGACGCCGCAAGCGGCTGATGGTGTTCGGCTACGGGCTGTCCAACCTGGCGCGCCCGCTGCTGGCGCTGGTGTCGAGCTGGGGCGCGTTGCTGCTGCTGCGCAGCCTGGACCGCGCCGGCAAGGGCTTGCGCAATGCGCCGCGCGACGCGCTGCTGGCGGATAGCGCGCATCCAGAAATCCACGGTTTTGCCTATGGCTACCACCGCGCGATGGACAACGCCGGCGCGCTGGGCGGCACGTTGCTCGCCGTTGCCGCGTTGAGCTGGCTGGACTGGTCGGTGAGCGAGGTGATTCTGTGGTCGGCACTGCCCGGTGTGCTGGTGCTGCTGGTGCTGATTTTCGGTGTGCGTGAGCCACCGCGCCCCGCAGTGGAAAAAAAGCCGCAAGCGCCGCTGGCGTGGAATGCGCTGCCGCACAACATGCGCCGCTATTTGTGGGTGCTGGTGCTGTTCACCTTTGCGCGCGCTTCGGAAAGTTTCATCCTGCTGCGCGGCAACGAGCTGGGCATGAGCGTGGTGCAGTTGCTGCTGTTGTGGGCGGCGCTGAACCTCGCAAAATCGGGGGCTGCGCTGCTCGGCGGGCGCATGGCGGATGCATTCGGCATACGCCGTTTGAGCCTGGTCAGCTGGTCGGGTTATGCCGTGAGTTTCGTCGCGCTCGGCCTGGTTGAACAGGGCAACGCGTTGTGGGCCGGCGCTTTGCTCTACGGCTTGCTGACCGGCTTGGGCGAAGGCTCGGAACGCGCGTTGATCAGCCTGTATGCCGACGAATGCGAGCGCGGCACGGCGTTTGGCTGGTATCACCTCGCCGTCGGCCTGAGCGCCATTCCTGCCGGGGTGCTGTTCGGCGCGATATGGCATTACTGGAACGCCGGCGCAGCTTTTTTGTTTGCCGGTGGATTGGCTTTGCTGTGTACGCTGTTGCTGCATTTCTGGAGCTTCAGGAACGCAACATGACGGCTAATTTTACCGCTGCGGCGCTTCGTCCGGATACTCCAGGTTGTAGCGCGCCTTGATATGTTTCGGGTCGAGCGCGAGGGTGAATTCGCTGCGGGCGTTTTCTAGTTCCGGCATGGCTCCATCTATTGAAATGCACCACACTAGAAGCCGAGCAGCCCCTTCAGTTTTTTTGCGCCGTCGATCACGGTGTCGGCCGGGTTGTTGGACGACGGCTTGCCGGAGGTTTTTTCACGGTCTTCATCGCCACCGCTTTCCTCTTTGCTGTCGGCGCCGCTGAGGCAGCGGGACAGGTCTTCACGCGCGGTATGACCCTCGCATTCCTTCTTGCGCGCCGCCGCACGGTGCGCCTTGGCTTCCGCCGGGCAATGCGGCGCCAGCGTGCGGTAGTTCTTGCCGTTGAGCGTCTTGCAGATGGATTGGGTCGTGGCGGCCATGTTCAGCCCGCATGCCTTGACGATCGAGGTGCTGCCGGGCTGGAGGTGCTGTTCGCGCATGGCCAGCGCGCTGTATACCTCCGCATCGCGTCCGGCATCCTTGTGCGCTGCGTCGCATACGGCCTTCGATTTGCCCGGGCACATGGAATCCTTGGCGAGAAATATGTCGGCCATGTTGATCAGGTTCCGGCTGCTGCGCCCGGCGGTCTCGCAGGATTGGGCGATCTGCTTCTGCGCCGCAGCCATCTCCGGGCCGGGTTGCGACGAGTCGCAGGCCGGGCCGATGCGCTTGCCTCGGTAGGTGGTGGACATGTTCATCGGTTTGCCGCCCGATTTGCCGGAGACATGCATCGTGCCGTCATAGCTGTCCGCGGTGCTGGTGATGTCGCCGGTGCCGTTCATCACCTCGCCGTCGCGCACGCAGCGCATCTTCCATGAAGTCTTGTTGCCGGAGGTCTTGATGTCGGTCATCTTGCACTCCTTGTCCTGCATCGACTGGTGCGGGTCGCTCACGGCTCCTTTGGCGATGCAGACCTTGGTGGTCGTCGCCGGCATCGCGAACGGCATGCCGGGCATCTCCATCTTGGATGTCACTTCCCACCATTCTCCCGGCGCGCCGTAGGCGGCGGAGAATGCGCCCCAGAACAAAGCGAGGCCGATCGTCCAGGTTTTTTTCATGCTGTCCCCCTTCATTATCGGGTTGCGCTGCGACTCAGCGGCGGTTGCCCGTATTGACCAGAATGCCGGTCTTGTTCATCACCGTCATGAAGCGCGGCGCATGGTCGGGCTGCTGCTCGAAGCGGTCGAACTGCCCGGACATCGCCCGGTCGAGTAGGCTCAGGCGGTCGTTCAGTCCCGGATGGGTCTTGAACAGCAGCGCCAGGCTGGAATCCTGCGCATTCATCCCCTGCAGGGTCTGCAACACGGCGGGCAGGCCGTAGGGGTCATAACCGGCGCGGGTGGCGATCACCACGCCCATGCGGTCCGCCTCGAACTCGTCGTTCTTGTCGAGACCGCGCGCGTAGATCTCGGTGCCCGCGCTGACCAACTTGGCGAGCGCCGGATCGGCCGCTTTTTCTTGCAAGGCATGTTCGGCGAATTCGGCGAACAGGCTGGCGCGCGCACCCTGCTTGATCGCCTGCAGATGATGCTTGCGCAGGACATGCGCGATCTCATGTGCCAGCACCCCGGCCAGTTCCGCCTCGCTTCTCATCTGCGCCAGCAGCCCCTTGGTGATGAAGACGTAGCCCCCCGGTGCGGCGAAGGCATTGACGTCGTCATCGTTCAGCACGCCGAATTGCCAGGGCAGGCCGGGGCGCTCGGTTTGCAGCGCGAGCCACCGACCGACGCTGTTCACGTATTTCTGCACGCGCTGGTTCTGCAACAGCGGTGCGGCGCCCAGCAGGTTGCTGGCGATGCCGCTGCCCAGTTTGATTTCCTTGGGTTCGTTGATGTCGGTGGTCGCCTGCTGCACCTTCTTCAGTGTGTCCAGCGTCTTGCCCAGATCGTCCAGGTTAAAGTCGAAGGCGGGCGCAGGGGAGGCGATGCAGCACAGGAACAAGACGGATACGAGTTTGCCGTTCATTTTGCCTCCTTCGCCGGGGCTGGCAGGTAGCCGACCCGAGGCGTCGCCAGCTTGCCGGACTTGCCGAATGTCAGCGCCTCTTTTTCGTTCACCGCATAACGCCGCAGCTCTGCCAGCGCCCGCGGGTTGGGGCTCGGGTTCTTCAGTTTTTCTTCTGACAGGCCGCGCACGCCGGTGGAAACAGTGCTGCCGCTGCCGCCGGTGGCGGCGACGTTGAACAGTGCGCCCAGCCCGCTGTCGCCGGATTTTTTCTGCGCGGCGGCATCGCCGAAACGCAGGTTGAGCATCCTTACCCATCCCGTCGCGCCGCCATTCTTGATCTGCATCCAGCCTGATTTGCGCGTGAGCACTTCAACCCGGCTGTTTACCGGCAGGCTCGCCAGTGTGGCGGCATCGGTGAACGGTTTGGCTTTCATGTCGGTGGAGCGCACGGTGTAGGCCGTTTCGCCCGCGTGGGCCGAGAACATGCTCCATCCGAGGCAAAATACGAGCAACCATCTCATGGCATTTCTCCCTTGTTGGCGGGTGCGAACAGCTCCACTTCCTGCTCCCGCCCCTTGACTTTATACGAACCGAACGACTGAAAGTCAAATGCGTCGCCGCACAGTTCCATGGTCTCGCGCGACACGAGGATGCGCGATACGCCCTTGGTCAGCCCCTCGATGCGGCTGGCGAGGTTCACCGTGTCGCCGATTGCGGTGTATTCGCGCCGTTGCTCCGAGCCGATCAGACCCACCACGGCGGGGCCGGAATGGATGCCGATGCCGACGTCGAATCCCGTCCCGCTGTCGCCGAGCTCCTGCCTGAAGCGTTGCAGCACCTCGGCCATTTCCAGGGCCGCCGCCACCGCGTGGCGCGCATGTTGCGCGTCGTCCAGCGGCGCGCCCCAGAAGGCCATGATAGCGTCGCCGATGAACTTGTCCAGCGAACCGCCATGCCGGAAGATCACCTCGACCTGCAGGCTGAAATAGCGGTTGAGCAGCGCCACGATTTCCTGCGGCGTGTGGCGTTCCGACAGCGTGGTGAAGCCGCGAATATCGGAGAACAGCACCGTGATCTGGCGGCTCTCGCCGGCGCGATTGAGGCCGCCGTGGGCGATCAATTCCTTGACCACATGCGGATTGACGAAGCGGCTGAACATCTGCACCGCCTGCTCGCGCGAGCGGCGTTCGCGCAGGTATTCCGCCAGCGCACAGCAGAAATAACACGCCCATGCCAGCAGCAACGGCGCCAATACCGGCAGCAGGTAGAGCCGGCCGGCCGCGAAATAACTGCCGCCCAGCAGCAGTGCCGAGACCGCCGCCAGCACCAGACCGGTGCGCAGCGCGTTGATGCTGCACAAAAAAATAACGCCGAGCGCGGCCAGCAGACCGAGCGCGAGCAGCGGCGTGAACCACGCGGGAGCGGCCAGCATCATGCGGCGGTTCTTCAGGTTGTCCAGCGCGGTCGCCAGTATCTCCATGCCAGGGTACAGGCTGGCGAGCGGCGTGACGCGCACGTCGTGCAGGCCGGTGGCGGCCGCGCCGATGATGACGATCTTGCCGGTAAATTCGTCTTGCGGATGTTGCGGATGTTCGCGGCTGAAGTCCTCATACAACTCGGCATAGGGAATATGCCGGAAGGAATGGGCCTTGCCGCGCCATGCGAGGATCATGTCGTTCTGTTGCGGCACCGGGTAGCCCAGGTCGGCAGCGACGCGCGCGGGCAGCGACGGAATCAGCCAGCCGCGCACGTCGGTGTAGAGCCGGTAACGCCGTCCCACGCCGTCGGCGTCCTCCTCGAAGTTGATCGTGCCGCTGCGCCAGTGGCGCGGGTCGACCGCCAGCGGCGGCAGCAACGCGACGCGCGCCTCCGGGTCGGCGCGCTCGGTGCGCGTCAGTCCCAGCATCGGCGCAATCCGGGCGAGCGGCGCGCCATCGGCATCCAGCGCCGGATCGCGCCGTATCATCGGGAAGTAGATGTTGTCGGCCGCATTCAGCGCCTCGTTGAACAGGCGGTCGCTCTCCGGGCGGTACTGGTCGCGTTCGCTGAACAGGATGTCGAACACGATCGCCGCCGGGCGCTGCGCCGCGATGCCGCGCACCAGTTCGCCATGCACCGCACGCGGCCACGGCCAGTTGCCGGCAACATCCTGCATGCGCGCGAGGCTGGCATCGTCGATGTCCACGATGACGATCTGCGGGTCGGGTGCCAGCTTCTGCACCTGCTGGCGCACGAAGAAATCCGACAGGCGGTTTTCCAGCGGCAGCAGCGTATGCAGCCAGCCGGTCTCCGCCACGGCCAGTGCGAAGAACAGCGCGGTAATGCGTATCAGCGGTCTGGAGAAAATATCCATCGCGGCATACTAATCCCATTCGATCGGAGCGGATAGATGCTGTGTATGCAATAAAATGGTCAAAGGGGTCGGCATCTCATGGCACTCGGTTAAGCGCAAAAATCTCTTGAAAGGCGCGAAACCATTCCTTCCCCTTCAAGGCTAATCTATGCGCACATCCTGGAGCATATGGTTCCTCCCCCTTCAAGGGGGTGGTTACGCTGCCAGCGGCTTAACCGAGCGCCATGAGGGTCAGCATCACTTTTTTCAACGGCGCGAACCATCGCCGCGAGGCTCGGATCAGATTCCGGTAAGCAGCAAGTCCAGCGCAGCGATGATTTCATCGTGCTTGCTTTTCAGCGACGCAACTTTATTGCCCAGCGAACGGTTGGGGATACCCGCCAGCTCCGCGATGGACATGACGACTGCCACGCCCTTGATTTTGAATTGCGGGTTGAGATGCTTTGCCGCCAGCCCCATTAACAACGAGGACAGAGACCCGCATTCTGGCTGAAATACGCTGTAGCCCATACAGCTTGGCTGGTATCATGCGCGCCGTTTGGAAAATTTGTATTTATTAATCAGCACTTCCCGAAAAGTAACTTTCACTTATGCCAATTATTTCATTAGACAAGGCCTGCCTCGCATTCGGGCATGTCGCACTGCTCGACCACGCCGATTTTCAACTCGATGAAGGCGAGCGCGTCGGCCTGATCGGGCGCAACGGCGGCGGCAAGTCGAGCATGATGCGCGTGCTGGCTGCTCAGGGAAATCTCGATGACGGGCTGGTGTGGCGCGCACCGACCGCGCGGATCTGCTACGTCAGCCAGGAGCCGGTGCTGAATGCCGATGACAAGGTGTTCGATGCGGTGGCGCAAGGCCTGGGCGATTTGCATACGCTGCTCAGCGATTACCACCATGTCTCCCATCAATTATCCGAACCGGATGCGGACGTGGAAAAGCTGCTGGAGGAGATGCAGCTTTTGCAGACCCAGCTCGAAGCGCAGAACGGCTGGTCGATCCAGGCGCGCATCGAGACCACTATCGCGAAACTGGACCTGGACGCCGACAAGCGCGTCGGCGAGCTGTCCGGCGGGCAGCGCAAACGCGTGGCGTTGGCGCAGGCATTGGTGGCCGAGCCGGATGTGCTGATCCTCGACGAACCGACCAACCATCTGGATTTCGAGTCGATCGAATGGCTGGAAGGGCTGCTGAATAATTTTATCGGCGCAGTGTTGTTCGTCACGCATGACCGGCGTTTTCTGGATAACGTCGCTACGCGCATTATCGAACTGGATCGCGGCAAGCTGGCGAGCTTCCCCGGCAATTTTTCCGCCTATCAGGCAATCAAGGAACGCATGTTGAGTGACGAGGCGATAGTGAACGCCAAGTTCGACAAGGTGCTGGCGCAGGAAGAAGTGTGGATACGCCAGGGCGTCAAAGCGCGCCGTGTACGCAACGAAGGCCGCGTGCTGCGCCTCGAGCAATTGCGCCGCGACCGTGCGGCGCGCCGTGAAAAAGTCGGCAAGGTCGAAATGACAGTGGACACCGGCGAGCGTTCCGGCAAGCTGGTCGCCGAACTCGACAATGTCTGCAAGTCCTTTGGCGCACGCAAGATCATCGACAGTTTTTCCTGCCGCCTCCAGCGCGGCGACAAGATCGGCCTGCTCGGCCCGAACGGCGCGGGCAAGAGCACGCTGATCAAGATCATTCTCGGCCAAATGGAACCGGACTCCGGGCAGGTCAAGCTCGGCACGAAGATTTCGGTCGCGTATTTCGACCAGTTGCGCGAGCAGCTGGATGACGAAGCGACGCTGGTCGACACCATCAGCCAGGGTTCGGATTTTGTCGAAATCGGCGGACAGAAGAAGCATGTCATCAGCTATCTCGGCGATTTCCTGTTTGCGCCGGAGCGCGCCCGCTCGCCGGTCAAGAGCTGTTCCGGCGGCGAACGCAACCGCTTGCTGCTGGCAAGGCTGTTCACGCAACCCGCCAACGTGCTGGTGCTCGACGAGCCGACCAACGATCTCGACATCGAGACATTGGAATTGCTCGAAGAGCTGCTGGCAAACTATGACGGCACGCTGTTTCTGGTCAGCCATGACCGCGCGTTTCTCGACAATGTGGTCACGCAGGTGATCGCCTTTGAAGGCGACGGCAAGCTGATCGAATACGTCGGCGGCTACGAGGACTGGGTGCGGGTAAAAAAATACCAGGCATCGATTGCGTGTGCCACATCCGGTGCAACCGCCAACCCCGCTGTTTCAACGCCACCGCGTGTGCCGGCAGAAAAACCCAAGGCTAGCAGCAAGCTCAGCCACAAGGAAGCGCGCGAGCTGGAAGAACTGCCCAAGCGCATCGAGGTGTTGGAGCGCGAGCAGATCGACATCGCCGCGCATCTCGCCGATGGCACGCTGTACCGCAGCGATGCCAAACGCGCCAAGCAACTGCAAGCGCGCAGCGAGGAAATCGGGGCGGAAGTGTCTGCGGCGATGCAACGCTGGGAGGAACTGGAGCGGCGTTCATTGGCGCTGTGATATCGGGCCGCTGATACATATTTTGCGACCTCTCGTCGGTTTTGTGTCGATTTTTGCGCCAGTTTTGTGCTAGAAAGGCACCGTCCGTTAAAACATTCAGCAGTTGGGTATCGACTCTCGCTTTAACATCATTTGTGAGGAGCGCGCATGAGCAAGCAAAAAGGTTTTTCACTGATCGAATTGATGATTGTCGTCGTGATTGTCGGCATTCTCGCAGCGGTTGCCATTCCCAGCTACCAGAATTATGTCGTCAAGGGCAATCGCGCCGCCGCGCAGGCATTTATGATGGATGTGGCAAGTCGCGAGAAGCAATACCTGCTCGACGCGCGCACTTACACGAACAGCTTGGTTACGCTGGGGGTGACGGCTCCCACCGATGTCAGCAAACACTACACCATTACAATCGATGCGCCTGCTGGAACGCCGCCGTCCTTCACCATCACCGCCACCCCGACCAGCAGCCAACAGACGGCTGATGGCGCGTTGACGCTGGACAGTTCCGGTGCCAAGACACCACCCGGTAAATGGTAAAGACCAAATGAACACAAGGCGGCCTTCTTCCGGCTTTACCCTGACCGAACTGCTGATCGTGGTTGCGATATTGGGCATTTTGGCAAGCATTGCCTTGCCCAGCTTCCAGTCGCTGACCCAAAGCCAGCAGGTGAAGAATGCAGGTTTTGAATTGTTTTCCAGCCTCAGTCTGGCAAGAAGCGAGGCCATCAAGCACAACAATAATGTCACCGTGACCCCGGCGGACACCGCCGATTGGGGAAGGGGCTGGACGATAACCAAAGTTTTGCCTGACGGCACGACCAACACCGTCAAGTCGCAGGGGGCGCTGAAAGGCGTGTCCATAACCGCAACCGATACGCCAGCCAGCGTGGTTTACGCGAGAACCGGCAGAACGACTGCTGCAACGGCGCCCTCTTTTCAGATTGATGTCTCACCTGTAAATACAAATGTTCGTCGCTGCATCAAGATCGAGCTGAGTGGAATGCCGCGCAGCATTAAAACTACTGGAGCCTGCCCATGATTGCCCACCGGAAAAATGCCGGCTTCAGCATGATCGAGGTGTTGATCACCATCGTAATTTTGATGATTGGATTGCTGGGTCTGGCCGGGTTGCAGACGAAGGCGCTCACTGCGCAAATGGAAGCCTATCAGCGCTCGCAGGCGTTAATTCTGCTGAAGGATATGGTAGACCGGATTAGCGCCAATCGCAAAAATGCTTTGTCTTATGTGACGGAGTTGAATCCGGCTGCTTCTTGCCCGGCAGCGGGCGCCACCGTTGCCAGTGTCGACCTGAACGAATGGTGCAATGCATTGCTGGGTGCGGCCGAAGTGCAAGATACGGCAAAAGTCGGCGCGATGATCGGTGCGCGCGGCTGCATAACCCAGACGGTTGCACCGGCGAGCGGCGTTCCCAGCCAATATCTGGTAGCCGTGGCATGGCAGGGATTGAACAGTACCGCTATCCCAGCCATAACTTGCGGACAAAACCAATATGGCAATGAAGCCTTGCGCCGTGTGGTTGCGCTTCCCGTCACCATAGCGGATCTGCTTTGATATGAACTCTCCCATTCACACCCATGCTTTCACAAACCGGCAAACCCAGCGTGGCCTGTCGCTGGTCGAACTGATGATCTCTATCACCATCGGCTTGCTCATCCTTTCTTCGCTGACCACACTATTTGTCAATCAGAGCAGGACACGCGCCGAGCTGGATAAATCGAATCGCATGATCGACAACGGTCGTTATGCATTGGAACTGTTGTCTGACAATCTGAGGCTGGCGGGTTTCTACGGCAACTATATGCCCAGTGGCACACCTGCCGCCACGCCGGATCCCTGCAATTTAACGACCATAACTACTGCAGCAACCAATCTTGATGTGCTCCGCCATCATGTGCAGGGTTACAACGCTGCTACGGCAACAGCTACCGCCAGCCCACCCGCAGCCTGTGTGACGGCAGGCTTGACCTCATTAAAATCCGGTAGCGACATACTGGTGCTGCGCCGCGCCAGTACATCGACTGTCGCAGCCGCAAACGCGACGGCTGCGCCTAATAGTGCCAATACGGTTTATCTGCAAGTTTCGAATTGCTCGACTGATACTTCAGGGAGTTACCAGATTGCCATTGGCTCGGCAGCTTTTACTGCCTTCCAGAACAAGGATTGCGCAACTCCTGCGAGTTTGCGCCCCTTCATCGTGCAGGTCTATTTCGTGTCGCCCGACAACAACGCGGGCGATGGCATTCCCACGCTGAAGCGAATGGAGTTTAACCCAGCAACCGGCGCATTTGTGACCACGCCATTGGTCGAGGGTATCGAATACCTGCAGATCGATTACGGGTTGGATGCCAATGCCGATGGAGCGGCCGACAGCTACATTGCCACCCCTGCGCTTGCAGATTGGCCAAACATCGTGTCGGTGAAAATCAGCATCATTGCCCGGAATACCGAGCCGACTACGGGTTACGATGACCCAAAAATCTATACTCTCGGCCTGGCCGGAAGCTATACCCCATCGGGCGATGATCGCAAATACAAGCGCCATGCCTACACCCAAGTGGTGCGTCTTGTTAACCCGTCCGGACGGAGGGAGGTGCCATGATCTTATTGCGTAAACAGCAAGGCAGCACCCTGTTGGTGGCACTCGTCATGCTGGTGCTGCTGACCCTGATCGCGCTTTCCGCGATGAATGCCACCACAACCAGCATCCAGGTGGTGGGTAATGCCCAATTCCGTGAGGAGGCGAATACTGCCGCGCAGCAAGGCATAGAGCAAATAATCAGCAGCAATTTCACTGCCTTCCCGGCAGCGTCATCCGTTGCGGTGACCTTCGGAGCAGCGAGTTACACCGCACAAGTTGAAGTACCTACCTGCACGAGTTCCATCGGGCTCACAAACGCCGACCTGAATCCCGTCATTGCGGCTGACGCCGTTTGTCTCGGCAGCGGTGCGGCGGTTGACACCGGGATCGTGGGCGCCACGGGTGTCGTAGCGGCATCAGCACAATCGTGGTGTTATAAACAGAACTGGGATATCCGTGCCACGGTGGCCGACAGTAACACCGGGGCGAACACGGCCATGCATCAGGGCGTATTTATCCGGGTGCCGGCGGGTACGGGTTGCCCATCCTGATATTGATTGGTGGCGTTAGTTTGCCACAGTGAAGTAACTGATCTTATTGCAGTCTGGAGGTGTCATCATGAAAACGATGCGAGTCATATTAGCCGGTCTGTTAGTGGCTTTGATGGGTTATCCCGCAATCAGCCAAGCCGAGGATATCGATATCTACAGCGGCACGACCTCGAACGGCGTTCCCAATCTGATGTTTGTCGTGGATAACCCATCCAGCCAGAATAACAACGCGTCAGCTTGTACCTATTGGGATGGCACCGCCCCCAGCAACAACAACAAGGCCCTCGGGCAAGACCAGTGCGCGCTGGCCAACATCGTGCATGGCCTGTCCACAAATGCCGATGGCAGCGCCGTAATCAATCTCGGCATAACCACTGTGGCCGGGGTTTACTTCAAACTTACCCCGATAAACGACAGCATATACGCCGGCACCGACGCACCGCCCGGCTTAATCGCCGGCACCACCACCAACCGGCAAGCGTTCATCCTTGCCGTCAAGGCGCTTGCCCAAGCCACCGGCAAGTCCGGGCAAGGTTCAGAATTGCAGGAGACCTGGGCGTACTATACGGGCGGAAACGGGGGAACCACCGGAACGGGCATTCTTTCCCTCACGGATTACTCAGGCGCCCACACCACCGCTCCAACCTCATGCGCAAAGAATTACATTATCTATCTGAGTAACGTAGACAATGCCAATGCATCCCACCCACAGCAGTGGGATGCAACCGAATGGACCAAGCTTACTGCGTCTATAAGCAATGCGGTGGCAAACGGCACTCTTACCTCCGCTCAGGGAACAACGCTGGGAACGAAGCTGCCGAACATGCCGGCGCCTATTGGCGATCCCGGCGAAGGCAGGGAGTGGGCGCGATTCATGAGATCTGTCGATGTTAATACGACTACTGCCGGTACAGGATTGCAATCCGTTATCACTTACTCCGTCGCGACGGGCTTCACCGCAGTACCTCCTGCGGCCATCACAAGAGAAATGGAGAACTATATCAAGGCCGTTGCTTCATACGGTGGCGGCAAATACTATCCGGCAGGAGACGATAGTAGCGTTCTCACCAGCTCCATCCTGAAAATCCTGAATGAAGTGCAGGCGGTCAACAGCGTCTTTTCTTCATCCAGTTTGCCGGTCAGCGTGAATGCGCAGGGTACCTACCTGAACCAGATTTACATGGGCATGTTCCGTCCGGATCCGGACGGCAACCCAAGATGGGTAGGCAACCTGAAGCAGTATAGCTTCGTTGCTACACGTGATCCGGTCACCCACCTCATCAACCTGTCTTTAGGCGACAGTCTTGGCGCTGCCGCGATCAATCCGGCAACCGGCTTTATTACCCCCAATGCGGTCAGTTACTGGACTTGCGGCGGCAGTCCGAGCGTGCGCGCATGCAGCCCGGTGGCGGATGTCACCGGCGGTTTCTGGGTCAACGACGCGTTGAAAATTGCGGATAGCGCGGGCGGCGCCTATGATTTGCCGGATGGCGAATGGGTGGATAAGGGTGGCGCGGCGCAGATCGTGCGCCTGGCCAACCTGACGGATAATTATGCAACGGAAGACGCAACGAACACACACACGCGCAAGCTGTATACTTGCACCGGCACTTGCTCTGCCACTTCCCCAAATAATTTGCTGTCCAGCTACCTGTTTGCCAACAGCAACGCCAGCCTGACCCCCGCTTCCTTCGGTATCGTCACCCCCAAGACTGTCGACAGCCTGACTCGCGACGGTGCCACCGCCACTGCCCACACCACTACCGCCCATGGTCTGACCACGGGGCAAGTCGCCCAGATCAGCAGTGCAGCGCAGGGTGAATACAACGGTTCGTTCGTCATGACGGTTACGGGTGCCAACACCTTTACCTACACCATCGGTGTTTCCCCGGCGTCACCCGCAACGGGAACCATTTCGGCAAATGTGCCGACAGGCGCGGCCATCGCAATCACCTCATTGACCCGCGTGGGCACCACGGTAACCGTCACCGCGCCCGGCAACACCTTTATCTCCGGCGACAGCGTGACAATTTCCGGCGCCTCACCCTCCGCCTATAACGGCAGTTGGACGGTTAGCTGCGCCGCCGTTCCTCCCGCCACCTGCGGCAACACCTTTACCTTTACCGGCCCCGCAGAAGGGCCAACCACTCCCGCTGGCGGCGGATCCGCAGCCGTATCTGGTTATACCACCCGCACCATCGAAACTGCCACGGCAAATCCCGACCCCGGGTTCGTGCGCGTGGGAACGCTTGTCACGGTAAAAACGACCGCCAACCATGGCTTTCCCAATAGCGGCACAGTGACCATATCCGGAGCATCAGACAGCGGTTATAACGGTGTTTACAGCTTCACCAAGACCGGGAACAGGACTTTCACCTACACGCTTCCTTGCACGACGCCCTGCTCTCCGGCTACGGTAAATGGCACGGTGACCGGGGCTGGCGCGACTTCCATAAGCATTAATTCATTGACCCGGACATTGGGCGCCGGAACCGCTGCCACCGTCACAGCCACCACTGCTACCGATCTGACTGCAGCCCCCTTTGGCCTGACCGTGGGCAACAGCTACTCCATCAGCATTTCGGGCGCCGCCCAATCGCAATACAACGGCACGTTCACCGCCGCCGTTACCGGCGCCACTACTTTCACCTACCCCATCACCACTGCTCCGGCAACACCGGCAACCGGCAGCCCGATTCTGGGCAGCAGCCTGACTGCGCCCGACCTGATCAACTGGGTGCGCGGCGAGGACAGCGGCGGGGATGAATTCGGCCCGGGCGGCAGCGTCACCATTCGCCCATCGCTGCATGGCGACGTGCTGCACTCGCGCCCGGTCACCGTCAACTATGGCGGCGCGACGGTAACCATCACCGACACCGCTGATTCCGGTACTACCCGCACCGCGACCGCTTCGGCGGCGGATGTTGCGAAAATCGGAGCAATGGGTGCCCTGGCAAATATCACGTTTGCCAACGGCAATTCCTGCACGGTAACGGTCGCCTCGTCCACCACGTTTACTTATCCCACTACCGGCTGCGGCGCTGCCGGAGCGCAGACCGCAGCCACCGGTTCGTCCAATGTGGTGTTGTTCTATGGTGGCAACGACGGCGTGTACCGCGCCGTCAACGGTAATCAGACCAATCCCGCCGGTAGCACCCTTCCTGCCCCCGGCAGTGAATTGTGGGGCTTTATCCCGACCGAGTTCTTCAGCACGCTCAAGCGGCTGCATGATAACAGCCCGATATTAGATCTGCCTTCCACGATTCCAGGCATATTGCCGACACCGCAGAAAAAGAATTATTTCGCGGATGGTTCAACCGGCGTTTATCAGAAGTTGAATGCCAATGGCACAACCAATACCGCCTACCTCTACATTTCGATGCGCCGTGGCGGCAGGTTGATCTACGCGCTGGACGTAACCGATCCAACTGACCCGAAGTATCTGTGGAAAATTACCAATACGGGGGATTTCACCGAGCTCGGCCAGACCTGGTCGGCTCCGAAGGTAGCTCTGATTAAGGGATATAACGACGGCAGCGGCAACCCGAAACCGGTACTGATTTTCGGGGCCGGCTACAATACTGCGGAAGATACCGAGCCGGCCGGAGCTTACGGTACTCTGGGTGGACGTGGGATATACATCGCGGATGCGGTTACCGGCGCCCTGGTATGGCGAGCTACATATGGTGCCAGCTCAGCCTGTACTGCCGTCGGGATTTCCCCGGCGACCTGCACAGTAGCAGGGATGAATTACAGCATTCCTGCCGATATTACCCTGATGGATAGAGACTTCGACGGAATGATAGATCGTCTATATGCCGTTGATGTGGGCGGTAACGTGTGGCGTGTGGATCTGCAACGCGAAGGCAACCTGGTCCACAACACCCCCGACTACTGGCGGGTGAACCAGGTGGCGTCACTGGGCGGCAGTTGCTGCCCCCGTCGCAAGTTCTTCTATTCGGCGGATGTGGTGCCTACCACTAGCTACGACGCGGTACTGGTCGGTTCCGGTGACCGTGAGCATCCGTTATATACCAATGCGGCCGCTGACAAGCAGGATCGGGTTTTTATGCTGAAAGACCTGACTGGCAACGATGGCAGTAGCCTGACAACCCTCGTCAAGGCAGACCTATTCGATGCCACAAGCACTGCTTATGATGCGGCTGCGTCCAGTTACAACAACTCCACCACCCCAAATAAAGGCTATTTCATTGACCTCCTCGATGGAGAGAAGGTCGTAAACGCGCCCCTCACGGTGGCCGGTTATACCTACTTCGGTACCAATCAGCCTACTGCAGCCCTCACGTGTAGTGCCAACCTGGGGATTGCCCGGGGTTACAGGCTGTCACCTCTGGGCGGAACCTATACATCCACCGTGTTTTCCGGAGGAGGGCTGCCGCCCTCCCCGGTGGCTGGCGTGGTAAGCGTAACCGTAGCGGGTGAAACTACGCCGTCGCTGGTTCCTTTTATCATCGGCGGCGGCGGCGCCCCCGATTGTGTTGGTGTTGACTGTACATCGGCTCTCGGCGGCGCCAAGCCAACTATCAGCGTTCCGACCAGTCGCACCAGGACCTATTGGTACCAGGAAATAGACTGATTCGACTCGCTTGTGGTTGATATTGAGCGAACTGCTCAAGAGGGTCGGGTATCAATCGCGAAGAAGATCGGATAATGGGTGTTCCGGACGAGAAGGATAATGCGCCCAAGGCGGCATAACCTATCCCTTTTGCATGCCAGATTTAAGAGCCCGTTCCAGTGGGTTTCATACCCGGTTTTACCGCCGTGCTGAACAGCATTGCGCAGCATGCAGCCAGTATGCCGATTCCGAGAATATGCAATGTATCTCCGGAAAAATGGAACAGTTCGCGCAGTATCGGCACGCTTAACACCAGCGCCAGTCCGGCGCTGCCGCCCAGCACGATCCACCGCAGCGCCGGATTCCGCCGCGACCACGCGCCTTGCCATGCGCTGAGGGTACAGCGATAGCGGTTCGGGAGTAAATCGCAGAAATACCTTGGGGCGATGGGGAAAAAAGGCTGCACGGCAAGCGCGTTTCGGGTAAATTGCGCGCTCATTTTTGGCAACGGAACCTCTCCGGAATAGCGTTATTCCGCCGGTTCCGAAAATTTCAGGAGAAGAAAGTTATGACGCAATACAGCAAACGCATGGTGATCGTTCATTGGCTGACTTTGGCATTGGTGGTCGCCGCGTGGTTCCTGGGCCATGAACTGGATGAGGCAAGGCATGAAGAAGGCGCAACGATTGCCGGATACATTGCGCATGCGTTAGTGGGCGGCACAGTGTTGTTGTTTACGATATTGCGTTTGGCTTTCCGCAGCAAGGACGGCACGCCGCCGCCGGTGGGCCAGTCGCTGATGGACAAGGTGGCCAAGGGGATCCATCACGGGCTTTATGCCTTGCTGGTGCTGTTGCCGGTAAGCGGGGCAATGACCGTTGTGACGAGTGATGTGGGCAAGGCTTTGCTGGCAGGCGATGCAACCTTGCTCCCCAAGAAATTTACCGGCATAGCCCCCCACGAGGTGCATGAGATATTGGTGACGGTGCTGATCGTGCTGGTAGTGGTGCATATACTGGGAGCGATCAAGCACCAGTTCATCATGAAGGACGGCCTGATGGAGCGGATGTCGCTGCGCAAAAAAGACTGATTGCGCAGGAAAGATTGATTGTATAGATCCGAGAAATTCATTTGAGTCAAAACGCTGTTGTAGGAGCGGCTCCCAGCCGCGATTCGCACGCAGGGCGTGCTCCTACAAAGCACGCGCGGGCTATGGGCAATTTGGGCTGAATCAAACACGGGGGGCGAACATCATGTTCGCCCTTTAGTTTTTTGAGGATCTAAAAATCAGCGGCTTGCAGCAACCAACCTATTCCACCTAGCGCGCCGAAGAAAATCGCCACATGCGCCCAACTCCAGAACAGGTAGCGGCGCGATAATTTCTCCGGCGTGAGGTTGCTGATCAGGAATAACTTGCCGTCGCGCGGCTGGCCAATGAGGTGGATATCAGGCTGCGCGTGCGCTGCGCGCTGTTTCTTCGCCACTTCGCGCTTGGCGGCCTGGCGCGCCAGCAGCCATTCGTTCATGTCCAGTTCGCCGTCGTTGTTCAGGTCGAAGCGCGCGTGCAGCGCGGGTTTGTCCTGCTTCCATTCGGCGAGCAGCGCATTGAGTTCGGCGCGGCTGTCGAATTCCATTGCGCCGCTCCGCGTGCGGAACTCGCCGATGACATACAGGTTGTCGCTGTTGATGAGCTTCCACTCGGTGTAGCGGTAATCGCCTTCCTGCCACTGGTCGCGGTGTTTGGTGACGATCTCGGCATGTTCCGGATCGACCACGCAATCGCCCGTGTCGTCGCGCAACAGGAACGAATCGCCGCTCTCGCCGCTGTCGATGGTCTGCCATTTGTCTTTCGAACCGCGCTGTTCGACTTTGTAGCGATACCACAGACAGGGCAGTTGCCGGAGCTTGCTGATCAGCGGCATATCGCCGAACGGCTGGCCGCGCCCGATCAGTTCGACATAACCCTGCGCGGCGGAAGCGACCCTGGAAGTCGGCGTGCCGCGTATCGCACGCAGCCGTTTCAGTGCCGAGAGCCAGGCCGCGAAGCTGATGATCGCCATTGCGGACAGGCAGCCCAGCCATCCCTCGCGCGATTCCAGTTTGACGCCGACAAACAGCAGCAGTAACTGTGCGCCGGAGGTGATGAGCTCGGCGTAGCTGCGGCGCAGCGAAACCAGCATGACGGTCTAGCTGAATAGGGATTTCATATCCACATCCGCCTTCTCGCTGGCGGAAAATTCCAGAAGCGGCTTTTCGCCGAAGTTGAACAGCCTGGCGATGATGCTGGCGGGGAATACCTCGATCTGCACGTTGTTGATGTTCACCGACTCGTTATACAACTCGCGGCGGTCGGCGATGCCGTTCTCCAGCGAGGTGATGCGGGTCTGCAACTGCATGAAATTCTCGTTGGCCTTCAGTTCCGGGTAGGCCTCTGCGACCGCGAAGATGCTGCCCAATCCCATGCGCAATGCACCCTCCGCCTGTCCCAGCGCGGGGATATCCTGGCGTTCGCGCGCGGACTGCACCTGCGAGCGCGCCTCGATGATCTTTTGCAAGGTGGCCTGCTCGAACTGCTTGTATTGCTTGCACACCTCGACCAGCTTGGGCAGTTCGTCGTGGCGCTGCTTGAGCAGCACGTCGATGTTCGCCCATGCCTTGGCGACGGCGTGCTTGACGTTCACCAGATGGTTGTACAGGCCGATGCCGTAGAACAGCAGGACTGCGACGATGCCGAAGAAAATCAATGTGCCCATGTTCGCTCCTTTGCATGTTGACGTAGGGTGCGTTAAACGCACCCTACGGAATTATTGCATTTCGAATAGTAGCGCGCGAAACAGCACAGCTGCAACGGCACGTTGCCTATAAAACCAATTGGTTGTTCAAACAGGTCTTGGCCTGCGCGAGCCGGGCCAGCGTCGGCAGCAGATTCAGCCCGGTTTGCTCCTTCAATGCCAGCGCGCTTTCCTTCAATTCGTCGAATGAAATTTCGATCGGATGGCCTGCCGCGGCCAGCGCCACCGCGTTGCCACTCTCGCATGAAGGGAATAGCAGCACGCGATCCTCGAATGCCTCCGCGATATGGGCGGAAGTTCTCTTGAAACTGCGGCTGCGTGTCAGCAGATTCACCGCCATGATCCCGTTATCGCCGAGGCGGGATCGGCAAGCCTGATAGAACGGCAAGGTCTCCAGCGCTCCCGCGCGCGCTTTTTCGTCGAAGCCGTCCACCAGGATCAGGTCGAATTTCTTGTTGCTGTTGAGCATGTATTCCGCGCCGTCACCGATTACCAGATTGAGGCGCTTCGGGTCTTCCGGCAGCTTGAAGAATTGCCGTGCCGCAGCGACCACGGCGGGTTCGATCTCCACCACGGTGAGATGCGCAAGCGGATAGTGGCGATACAGGAACTTGGTCAGCGAAGCCGCGCCGAGGCCGATCAGCAGCACCTTTTTGGGGGGATCGCGCAGCAGCAGGCTCGTCACCATCTCGCGCGTGTATTCCAGCTCCAGGTTCCACGGCCGCGCGATGCGCATCGCGCCCTGGATCCATTCGGAGCCGAAGTGCAGTGTGCGCACGCCGGCTTCTTCGCTGATTTCTATTGGTGTGGCCATGAGTTTTGGTAGTCATTCCGGTGCAAGCGGGAATTCAGGACTGAATGAAAGTGTAGGCTGGATTATCGCAGACAACTTTGATAATGCCGAACTTCAGTGAGTAGCCAGTAGCCCGCATGAAGCGCAGCGGAATGCGGGAAGCAATGTGGCGGTCATCGGATTTTGCCCCGCATTGCGCTGCGCTTCATGCGGGCTACGAGGCTACGAGGCTTATGGTTATTTGGAGGGTTCTGGCTCGCCGTATTTTTCATTCATGGTTTCGCTCAATTCACCCGCCCAATCTTCGGGCAACATGCCTTTGCGCACGTAACGATGAAACGATGAATGTGGCCATGCCGACACGCGCGATACGAGGCCGTGCTTGACCGGATTGTAGTGAATGTAATCCACATGCCGCGCCAAGTCGTTGTCGTCGCGCAGAGTGTGTTCCCAAAATCGCCGTTGCCACAGGTTGTATTCGCCTTTGGCGTTGCGCGTCAAATTCGATCCCGCGTGGATCAGGTCGCGGGTAAATCCTGACTTGATTGCGCGCCAGCGCCCGGCATAATCGGCATCGTCAGGTGGCAGTGCCCAGATGGTATGCAGGTGTTCCGGTAATACCACCATTGCCACGATTTCAAAAGGATGCGTGGTCATCACGCGTTGAAACGCCGCACGCAGAGGCTCGATGTTTTCAGTAAGTGCGTGAGATTGCCGGTCGGCCAGCGTCACGGTAAAGAAATAGGTTCCACCGGGCAGTTGGTTACGGCGGTAATGCACCACGGCTTGCCTCCATCGGTTTAAATGTGTAGTAAGTAGCCCGGATGAAGCGCAGCGGAATCCGGGAAGCAATACGGTGGTATTTCCCCCGCATTGCGCTGCGCTTCATGCGGGCTACGAGGCTACGATTGGGATGCCCACTGGTTTAACAGCCATCTCGCCCACTCGGTCACTTCCGTCGCGGTCATGCCGATGGTGGCTTGCTGCTCAGCCAGCGCGTCGCCCGCCGTGCCGTGCAGATGCACCGCCAGCAGCAGCGCATCGTCCGCCGACATTCCCTGCGTGATGAAGGCGGCGATCATGCCGGCCAGCACGTCGCCCATGCCTGCCGCGCTCATGCCGGGGTTGCCGGTCTGGTTGACGAACAGCCTGCCGTCGCGCGTGGCGCACAGGCTGTCAGCGCCTTTCAGTACTATGCTGCAACCGAACTTCTGCGCCAGTTGCAGCACCGCCGCGACACGGTCTGCCTGCACTTCGCCGATCTTGCAGGCCAGCAGACGCGCGGCTTCGCCGGGATGCGGCGTGAGCACCGCCGCGGCCTTGCGTGCCCGCAGCAGGGCGCACAGGTCGGGGCGCAGCGCGAGGATATTCAGCGCATCGGCATCCAGCACCAGCGCGGCGTCGCTGTGCAACGCGTCATGCAGCAGCTTCTGCGCGGCCATGTCGCGCCCCAGGCCGCAGCCAATTGCGAAAACGTCCACGCCAGGCAGGCGCAGCGCGTCGGCGGCAGAGTGCAGCATCAATTCCGGCTGCAGCGGGTCGACGCCCGGCGCATTCTCCGCCAGCAGCCCGACATGCACGCAGCCCGCACCCAGTTTGAGCGCGGCGCGTGCTGCCAGCAGCGGTGCGCCGACCATGCCGGATGCGCCGCCGATCACCGCGATGCTGCCGAACATGCCCTTGTGGCTGTCGCGCGGACGTTTCGGAAAGCTTGCGATGACCTGCGCTTTGTCAATTGGTATTGGGGTGAGGGCGGGGCTGCTTTTGCTCATTTCCGGTCAAATGCTGTGTGGGGGGCATAGTATAATCTCGCCCCCGATTTCATCCTACGGTCATCACCATGTTTCGAGTCTCCGTCGGCACCCCTGCCTTACCCGCCTTCCGCCTGGAAAAACTGCGCGCCGCGCTGAACGATGCCGCGCCCGGCGTCGCCATCGCGGATACGCGCCACTGGTATTTCAGCGCACTCGAGAGCAAGACACTGAGCCAGGCGCAAGGGAAGTTGCTGAACAAGGTGCTGGGGCTGGGCAGGACGGCGGGCGAGCCTGCCGATGCAGCCCGATACCAGCGCCTGCTGGTGGTGCCGCGCCTCGGCACGATCTCCCCGTGGTCCACCAAGGCTACTGACATCGCGCAGCATTGCGGCCTGTCCGAAGTGACGCGCATCGAGCGCGGCGTGGTGTATTACCTCTCCACTCCAAGCGGCAAACCGCTGAGCAAGGCCGAGCAGGCGGCGGTGCTGCCGCTGCTGCACGACCGCATGACCGAGACCGTATTGGACAGTATCGACGCTGCGGCGGAAAAAATCTTCCGCCACGGAAAGCCGCAACCGCTTGCCACGGTGAATATCCTGAAGGGCGGCAGCAAGGCTCTGGAGAAAGCCAACCGCGAAATGGGGCTGGCGCTGTCGGCGGACGAGATCGACTACCTGGTCGAAAATTTCCAGAAGCTCAAACGCAACCCGACCGATGTCGAGCTGATGATGTTCGCGCAGGCGAACTCGGAACATTGCCGCCACAAGATTTTTAACGCCGACTGGGTGATCGACGGCGAGGCGCAGGACATATCGCTGTTCGGCATGATCCGCAACACCCATAAGGTCAGCCCGCAGGGCACGGTGGTCGCCTATTCCGACAATTCCTCGGTGATCGAGGGCGCGCGCGTCGAGCGTTTCTACCCGCGCGCCGATGGCGGCTATGCGTTCAGCGATGAGCTGACGCATATCCTGATGAAGGTCGAGACGCACAACCATCCGACGGCGATCGCGCCGTTCGCCGGCGCGGCGACCGGCAGCGGCGGCGAGATCCGCGACGAAGGCGCAACCGGCAGCGGCTCCAAGCCCAAGGCCGGGTTGACCGGGTTCTCGGTGTCCAATTTGAATATTCCGGGGTTCATTCAACCTTGGGAGAAGTACGATCCTATCGCACAAGGGAAGGGAGAAGGGGGAAGGGAGAAGGGAGAAACCACAGCGCCTTTTTTGACTTTACCCTTGAGCGCCGAAGGTGCGATCCCTTCCCCCTTAAACCCTTCCCAGTCGGGTACGACTTACGGCAAACCCTCCCGCATCGTCACCGCGCTGCAAATCATGCTGGAAGGCCCGATCGGCGCGGCGGCGTTCAACAACGAATTTGGCCGTCCGAACCTGACGGGCTATTTCCGCACCTTCGAGGAAAACGTCAGCGGCGAGATGCGCGGCTACCACAAGCCGATCATGCTCGCGGGCGGGGTCGGCAACATCGCGGCGATCCACACGCACAAGCACGACCTGCCGGTCGGCGCGCTGGTCGTGCATCTTGGCGGCCCCGGCATGCTGATCGGCCTGGGCGGCGGCGCCGCCTCCAGTATGGATACCGGCAGCAATGCCGAGAATCTCGACTTCGATTCGGTACAGCGCGGCAATCCCGAGATGCAGCGCCGCGCGCAGGAAGTGATCGACCGCTGCTGGCAACTGGGTGAGCGCAAGATCCCGCTGGACGAGACCGGCATGTCGCCGAAGCAGATCTGGTGCAACGAATCGCAGGAGCGCTACGTGCTGGCGATTGCGCCGGAACGCATGGACGAGTTCCGCGCGTTCTGCGAGCGCGAGCGCTGCCCGTTCGCGGTGGTAGGGGTCGCGGCCGAGGACGATCAACTCATCGTGCACGACACCGAGTTCGACAACGATCCGGTGAACATGCCGCTGTCGGTGCTGCTCGGCAAGCCGCCGAAGATGACGCGCAATGTGAAACGCGAAACCGCGCGTCTGACTTCCTTCGACAGCAGCGGGCTGGATCTGCGCAAAGCGATCAAGCGCGTGCTGCGCCTGCCTTCGGTGGCGAACAAGACTTTTCTGATCAGCATCGGCGACCGCACCGTGGGCGGCATGACCGCGCGCGACCAGATGGTCGGCCCGTGGCAGGTGCCGGTGGCGGACGTGGCGGTCACCTTGATGGGCTTCAACACTAATCGCGGCGAGGCGTTCGCGCTCGGCGAGCGCACCCCGCTGGCGCTGGTGAACGCGCCGGCCTCGGGACGCATGGCGGTGGGCGAGGCGCTCACCAACATCGCCGCCGCGCGCATCGACAAGATCGGCGACATCAAACTGTCGGCGAACTGGATGGCGGCAGCCGGACATCACGGCGAGGATGCCGCGCTGTTCAATACGGTGCGCGCGGTGGGCATGGAGCTGTGCCCGCAGCTCGGCATCGGCATCCCGGTCGGCAAGGATTCCATGTCGATGAAGACGGTATGGCAGGAAGACAGCGAAACAAAATCCGTCACCGCGCCGCTGTCACTGATCGTGACCGCGTTCGCGCCCTGCGCCGATGCGCGAGGCACGCTCACGCCGCAACTGGCTGCCGACCTCGATACCTGCCTGTTGCTGATCGATCTGGGGCAGGGCAAGAACCGCATGGGCGGCTCGGCGCTGGCGCAGGTATACAAACAGGTCGGCGATGTCGCGCCGGACGTGGACGATGCGCAGGTGCTCAAATCATTCTTCGAATTGACCCAGCGCCTGAATGGCAGCGGCAAGCTGCTCGCTTATCACGACCGCTCTGACGGCGGCGCGTTCGTGGCGCTGTGCGAGATGGCCTTCGCCGCGCACATCGGCCTCGACATCCAGCTCGACGAACTGCACGGCGACACGCTGCGCGCGTTGTTCAACGAGGAACTCGGCGCGGTGGTGCAGGTGCGCAATCGCGATGTGCCGCATATCCTGCAACAGGCGCGCGATGCCGGACTGAAGAGCGTGCAGAAGATCGCCACGCTGAATGAAACCGGCATGATCGAAATCTCGCGCGGCGGCGAAAAGCTGTTCGGCGACAGCGGCGTGAACCTGCAACGCATCTGGTCGGAGACCACCTACCAGATGCAGAAACTGCGCGACAACCCGGCCTGCGCACAGCAGGAGTTTGACCGCCTGCTGGATGCCGCCGATTCGGGTCTGCATGTGAAGCTGACTTACGACCCGAATGAAGCTCCGCCACCCGTTCGCGGTGAGCCCTTCGACTTTGCTCAGGACAGGCTTGTCGAACCGCATCCTTCGACAGGCTCAGGACGAACGGTTCTGACAAAAGTCCGCCCGAAGATCGCCATCCTGCGCGAGCAGGGCGTGAACGGCCAGGTGGAAATGGCGGCCGCATTCGACCGCGCCGGATTCGCCGCGGTGGACGTGCACATGAGCGATATCATCAGCGGGCGCGTCAAGCTGGCCGATTTCAAGGGCTTCGCCGCCTGCGGCGGATTCTCTTACGGCGACGTGCTCGGCGCGGGCGAGGGCTGGGCAAAATCCATCCTGTTCAATTCGCGCGCGCGCGACGAATTCGCGGCGTTCTTCCGGCGCAGCGACACGTTTGCCTTGGGCGTGTGCAACGGCTGCCAGATGATGAGCAATCTGCACGAGATCATCCCCGGCGCGGATAACTGGGCGCACTTCGCGCGCAACCAGTCGGAACAATTCGAGGCGCGCTTCGCGATGGTCGAGGTGCAAGCATCGCCGTCGATCTTCTTCAGCGGCATGGCGGGCAGCCGCATGCCGATCGTGGTGTCGCACGGCGAGGGTTATGCCGACTTTGGCAGCGCCGCAAAGCTGAAGGCCGCGCAGGATGTCGTCACGCTACGCTATGTGGATCATCGCGGCAATGCCACCGAGACCTACCCGCTGAACCCGAACGGCTCGCCGCAAGGCATCACCGGCCTGACCACGCCGGACGGGCGCTTTTCGATCATGATGCCGCACCCCGAGCGCGTGTTCCGCGCCGTGCAGAACTCCTGGTATCCGCGCGAGTGGCAGGAGAACGGCGCATGGCTGCGCATGTTCCAGAATGCAAGGAAGTGGGTGGGGTAGTTGTAGGTCGGGTTTTAATCCGGCATGTCTGTCTGGAAAAGGCAGCCTGAGGATGTATTTTATCTGGATACCGCCCAATGGGCATTCAAGACCAGCATCAATAATCGGAGAACATTCATATGACCGCACCAGTTTCGTCGCCAGTATCGTTGAGGGAAATTCCGCAGCACAATATCTTCCGCAAGGGTGACACCTTCGTGCTGTTCGGCGAACTCTTCGGCCGGGGTTACGCCAACGGTCTGGTGAACGAGGCGCGCAAGGCGGGCATGACGATCATCGGCATCACCGTCGGACGCCGCGACGAGAACCACGCGCTGCGCGCGCTGACCGCCGAGGAATTGGCCGAGGCCGAGGCCAATCTGGGCGGGCATATCATCAACGTGCCGCTGATGGCCGGTTTCGACCTGGACGCCCCCGCAGGCGAGCCCACCCCGACCGACCTGCTCGGCGGCATGACGCTGAAGAGCTGGCAGGACGACAAGCTCGACTGGCCGCATATCGAGAAATGCCGCGCGGTCGGCGTCAAGCGCTTCAGGGATTCCGTCGCGAAGGTGATGGCCGAGCTGGACGGCATGATCCCGGACGGCAGCAACGCGTTCTTCGCCCACACCATGGCGGGCGGCATCCCCAAGGTGAAGGTGTTCCTCGCGATCGCGAACCGCATCTACAAGGGGCGCGGCGAGCGCTTCATGTCCTCGCGCGCGCTGCTCGACAGCGATCTCGGCAAGCTGTGCCTGATGAATTTCGACGAGGTCACCGCGAACACCTTCCAGCACCTGATCGAAGGCAGCGCGGCGATCCGCGCGCGGCTGGAAAAGACCGGCGGCCAGGTGCGCTACACCGCCTACGGTTACCACGGCACCGAGATACTTGTTAACGGCACATATCACTGGCAGACCTACACCAACTACACCCAGGGCTACGCCAAGATGCGCCTCGAGCGCGTCGCAACGGACGCCTGGGCACAGGGCATCAGGGCCACGGTGTTCAATTGCCCGGAGATACGCACCAACTCCTCGGACATCTTCGTCGGCGTCGAGCTGTCGCTGTTCCCGCTGCTCAAGGCGCTCAAGAAGGAAGGCGGCGCAGCCTGGGCCGACGCGCAATGGCAGGCCTGCCGCGACCTGCTGCAGGAGGGCATGTCACTCGAGGCGCTGCTGCAGAAGATCAGCGACTACAACGCCACCGGCGTGATGCAGGCATACCGCAACTTCGCCGCGTGGCCGATGGACAACTCCGCGGAACTGGCCGACCTGATGATAGGCACCTCGGATGAGATCACCCAGATGCACAAGGACCGCAAGGCGCTGGTGACGGACATCCTCAGCGCGCTGGTGCTGGAGGGAACCGGGCCGCTGATGTTCATGGAAGCATCACATCCTGCGGCCCCGGTGCTGTGGCTCAATCACGACATCATCGCGAAGCAGCTGAATCTGATTCACGGTTGAGACTGGCGGCGTGGGGCGCGATTTAAACTGATGTGGAGCTATCCGGAGATCAGAGGACTTCGCCAGCCGACCCTTTGCAGTAGCACCGGGAGCGCCGACGTCCTCGTCGGCTGAAGTGTCGTAGCCCGCATGAAGCGTAGCGTAATGCGGGGAGGCGAGAGTCCAACGGGTTAAGTAGCGAGCAGTGTTGCGTAGTACCGCTGCGTAAACGCGGCAGGTGACAGGTAGCTCGGTCAAGTAGCGTCGCTTGTGGTCAGCCGGATGTCCCCGTATGGCAGGCCAGCCTGTCCGGGGGTGGCGATGATCTCGCGCCCGATTCCCGGATAGAACACCATACGTGCCTGGAAAAAAATACAGCACCAGCGCGAGCCCGCCATAGGCCGCAACCAGAATGCCAAGAATATGCCACATCACGCGCATCCTTTCTCCGGATCTTTGGCCTCCGCGTTTCCGCGCGTGGCCGGATCCTGGCGGTAAAAAGCGGCCAGTTGCCGGTACAAGTCCGGGTATTCCTGTTTCAGGGTCTGGGGTGTTTCGAAAAATGCCTCGCTGGTCACGGCGAAAAATTCGGCCGGGCTTTCGGCTCCATAGGGGTCAAGCGCCGTTTCCATGCCACTTTCCGCCTTGGCGCAGAAGTCGGCGAAAGCCGCGGTAAAGGCTTGCGCCCACCGTTCGGAAGACATCTCCCGATGCAGCGGCGGGAAACCGTTCATCGCGCCGTTCAGCATGTCCAGCTTGTGGGCGAATTCGTGGATCACCACGTTGACGCCGTCGTGCCCGCCACCGCGCACGGCGTCGGCGCCGGACAGAACCACCGGCCCGCGCTCCCAGGATTCTCCCAGCATCGCGTCGCGGACGACATGCACCACGCCGGCCTCGTCCATGAATTCGTGCTCCGGAACGAATTCGCCGGGATATACGATCACCGACACCCAGCTCACATAAGAATCTAGCCCGAGATTAAGAATCGGCAGGCAAGCCTGGGCGGCGATTTTGATCCGCGTGTCGTCGTCCAGGGAAAACCCGCCGGCCGCGACCAGCTGCTTTTCATTCAGGAATAAAGTTGCAAGTTCGCGCAGGCGCTCCATTTCTTCTTCCGATAGCCCGCGCAACAAGGGCAGCGCGGAAACGGCGGCACGCCATGCCTCCTCCGGCAGCACTGCATGCCGCAAAATATACCGCCTGCGCCAGTTCTTTATGCTCCAGTTCATATTCTTTCAAACAGCCATGTTCGGATGCCAGGCAAGATGCTTTGTTAATTTTTGGGTAGGGGCACGGCGCGCCGTGCCCCTGCTTTTGTGTTTTAATAATCGGGAAAAACGAGTGATAGCGTAGCACGATGGTGCAGCGCACCTTGTGGAATTTGCCGGGAATTTTCAATATAAACAGCGCGGTTACCGGCTTGTGTCCAGGTTTTGCAGCCAATTATGCCGGAACCCGGCTGGCGAAATATTGTCGTACAAAAATAATAGGATTGTTATGAAGGGGATTTTATGAAGTCACAGTGGGTCGGTATCGCGGCAGTTGCAATGACGTTGATGTTTGCCGGGCAGGCAGAGGCGGCGGTGGATGCCGCAGCGTTTAAAGCGTTAGCCAAGAAAAAAAGCTGCTTCAATTGCCATAGTATGGAGAGGTCGCTTGTTGGGCCGTCGCTGAGGGAGATTGGCAGGAAATACAGTGGCAAGGCCGGCGCGCAAGCCAGGTTGGCCGGGGTAATCAAAAATGGCAGCAAAGGCGGCGTTTGGGGCGAAGTCGCGATGCCGGCGTATGCGAGACTTAGCGATGACGACATTAAAATGATGGTGCAGTATATTTTGTCTCTCAAATAATCACGATAAAACCGCCATTCCGCAATGGCTGCCGGAATGGGGCGGCTTGGCCGCACAGCCCGATACGACCACGGCAGATGCTATGGCGTGGCGAACTGGCGGCCAGCAGACAATTACTGGGCGGAGGGTTGTTTGGCTTGTTTTGCGGGCATTACGGTGGCATGAGTCAGCCTGACGCTTAGCGCTTCAGTCTTGTTCTCGACGTTATCGCTGCCATGATCGAAGCGCCATGCCCAGGCAGCGGCGTGATTGGTTTTGAATGTTGTGTCAGTCCAGTATTTCCCGGGCAGGGATTCCGGGAAAAAATCCTTGGGAAGGGTGGGGCCGGGGTAGAAAACGGCAGGATTCAATATGGTCCTCAGTTCATAACGGCTGGGCAGATACCAGTCAGCGTAGCCGCAAAGTTTTTCCGCATTGACCGCTTTGACATAGGACTCGGTGTCGCAATTGCTGCCGGCGCATGCTCCGCCATTGGTCTTGCCTGGGGAGCCGCCGTTGCTTTCCGGATTCGAGTCGTACCAAGTATAGGTATTGTTGATATTGTGCAAGCCGGGTTCGGTCTTTTTCACTTCCCAGACCATGCCCGACTGGTTGTCCAGCACGCATGTCCATGGTTGCTTGGCATAGTCCTTGCCGTCATTCACGCTGCCATCCTGGTTGAGGCGCGTCATGTCAAATACAGGAGGTTTGAGGGAGGCTGGGGTGTCGCAGCCTGCGATTGCCAAAGGGCACAACAGTACCAGCGCCATGCGGCGGCAGGAAAATATGGAATTCTTTGACGTCATGTTTTCGTTGGTCGGTTTTTTCATTTTGAGCACCCGGAAATTAAGCGTGGGATACCTGTTCGGTAAAGGGCGGGCATTATCGTGGAATTGCGCGGGTTGTTCAAGGCAACCGACTGTTCGCGCATTTGCAGATTTGCCATCGTCACCACATCGACATAGCCCGCTGAATTTTCCTCATGTTTATCCCCTGGTGTTGGACTGCGCATCAAACCGGCTGAGATCGACGACCGGCGCGGGCTGCCAGCCTTGCCTGCGGTGTTCCGCGACCACGTTGGTGAAGATGCCGCCGCGCACGTAGAACTTCGCGGTCAGGCGCATGAAGCGCGGCTGCGTGGCGGCTACCAGGTCGTCGAGGATGCGGTTGGTGACATCCTCATGAAAATGCCCTTCGTTGCGGAACGACCAGATATACAGCTTGAGGCTCTTCAGCTCGACGCATTGTTTGTCGGCGATGTAGTCGAGGATCAGCGTCGCGAAATCCGGCTGGCCGGTCTTGGGGCACAGGCAGGTGAACTCGGGGATTTCCATATGGATATGGTAGTCGCGCCGCGGGTTCGGGTTGGGGAAGGTTTCCAGGATTTTCGAGGGTTGTGTCGTCATTTTGTGCCGGGTTCCGCTTCGGTTAGAATAGGCGCAATTATAACGTCAAGACTGTTTCCAAATTGCGCCTCTCCCAAATCAAGCTGGCCGGCTTCAAATCCTTCGTCGACCCCACGCATATTGCGCTGCCGGGCCAGATCGTGGGCGTGGTCGGGCCGAACGGCTGCGGCAAGTCGAATGTGATCGACGCGCTGCGCTGGGTGCTGGGCGAATCGAAGGCCTCTGCGTTGCGCGGCGAGACCATGCAGGACGTGATCTTCAACGGCTCGAGCAAGCGCAAGCCGGTGTCGCGCGCCAGCGTGGAACTGATCTTCGACAATTCGCTGGGCAAGGCCGCCGGGCAGTGGTCGAGCTACGCGGAGATTTCCATCAAGCGCGTATTGCAGCGCGACGGCGATTCC
>JACPEI010000001.1 GCA_016183575.1 Nitrosomonadales bacterium
CAGCTCAGCTATCAGACGGTCGCCGAGATGATCAAATTGCTGACCGATGCAAAGCAGCCTATCCTGTCGAAACGCGGGAGCGCCGTATCCGACCCGCGTACCGGCACGATATTTGTCCAGGACACCCCCTCGCGCCTCGAGGAAGTGCGCAAAATAATCAAGCAGATCGATGTGCCGGTGCGTCAGGTGTTGATTGAGGCGCGTTTTGTTTCGGCGGGCGATTCGTTTAACCGGACCCTGGGCGGGAAGCTGGGCTATACCGGAACCGGAACTGTAGTCGGAGCTGGAGCCGGTTTTGGTATCGGCGGGGCGGCGACGGGAAATTCCACGCGTGCCCTGATTGGGGGCAATGTGAACCTGCCTGGCGCAAATAGCGGGACGGGCGGGTTGACGCTGTCGCTGTTCAACCCGCTGGCAACCAAGGTGCTGACGCTGGAATTGACCGCGTCGGAACTGGATGGCCGAACCAAGAATATTGCCAGCCCGCGTGTGGTGACGAAAGATAAGGTTGCAGCCACCATCTCGGCCGGCACGCAGATTCCTTATCAGGCGGCCACCAGCAGCGGCGCCACCAGCGTTTCATTCAAGGATGCGACGCTGAGTCTCAGTGTGACCCCGCAAATTACACCGGACGACCATATCAATATGCAAGTGACGGCCAACCAGGACACTGTGGGAACAGTATATGGCGGTGTGCCGAGCATCAATACCAAAAAAGTAAACACGGAGGTATTGGTTGAAAATGGCGGCACGGTGGTGATCGGCGGCGTCTTCACCCAGGATCTTTCCGATTCCACCCAGAAGGTTCCGCTGCTGGGGGATGTGCCCGTTATCGGCTGGCTGTTCAAGAATAACGTCAAGAGCGACACCAAGTCGGAGTTGCTGATTTTCATCACTCCCAAAATCATGAAAGACGAGATGAGCCTGCGCTGATTTCGCAAGCTGCTCAAACCAAGGCCCGGCCCAGTCCGGGCTTTTGTTTTTATGGTTTACAATGGCGACATGCAAAGCAGTCAACCAAACAATTGCCCCCAGCCAAGCAATCGACAAGGGGATGGTCGCAAGCTTCAATCCGGCAACCTGATTCTGGTGGGCATGATGGGCTCGGGCAAAACCACCATGGGGCGAGCGCTGGCCAAACATCTGGGCAAGGTCTTTGTGGACAGCGACGAGGAAATCCAGAAGCGCACCGGCGTGACGATCCCGCATATTTTCGACATCGAGGGCGAGACCGGCTTTCGCCAGCGCGAAACTGCGGCCATTCGCGATCTGGTGGAGCGCGACAACATGGTTCTGGCAACCGGCGGCGGCGCGGTGCTGGCGGAACAGAGTCGTGAATTGATGCGACAGAACGGTATCGTCGTTTACCTGAAGGCGAACGTGCATGATCTATGGCAACGCACCCGGCATGACCGTAACCGCCCGCTGCTGCAAACTGCCGACCCGTACGCCAAATTGACGGAGCTGTTCCAGCAGCGCGATCCCTTGTACCTGCAGGTTGCAGATATCGTCATGCAGAGCGGCAAACAAAGCGCACATGCGCTGATGCTGCAATTGGTGGATGAAATAGAGGCGTTCAGGAAAAATAATAAGTAGGGGCACGGCACGCCGTGCCCGTACGCAGGCGCGCCGTGCCCCTACAGAATTGACCGGAAGATGATGATGCAAATACTGACAGTAGGATTGGGGGAGCGCAGTTATCCGATACATATCGGCAGCGGGCTGCTCGGCCGGGCGGAGTTGCTGCAACCCGCCTTGCCGAACAAGCGGGCCGCCATTGTGACCAACACGACGGTCGCGCCGCTGTATCTGGAAAAACTCCGGCAAACCTTGCAGAGCATCGGCGTCAGCAGCATGCCGATCATCCTGCCGGACGGCGAGGAATATAAAAATTCCGCTACGCTCAACCAGATTTATGACGCGCTGCTGGCCAGCCGCTGCGAGCGCAGCACGCCGCTGATCGCGCTCGGCGGCGGCGTGATCGGCGACATGACCGGCTACGCCGCCGCGACCTATTTGCGCGGCGTGCCGTTCATCCAGATACCCACCACGCTGCTCGCGCAGGTCGATTCCTCGGTGGGCGGCAAGACCGGCATCAATCATCCGCTCGGCAAGAACATGATCGGCGCGTTCTACCAGCCGCAGCTGGTGCTGGCCGATACCGATACGCTGGACACCCTGCCGGACAACGAGCTTGCGGCAGGCCTCGCCGAGGTCATCAAATATGGCCTGATCCGCGATTTGAAATTTTTTGAATGGCTGGAGCAGAACATCGACAAGTTGCTGGCGCGCGATACGGAAGCCTTGCAATATGCCATCGCGCACAGTTGCCGTAACAAGGCCGAAGTCGTCGCGGCGGACGAGTATGAAAGGGACGGGTGCGAAAGCGGTGGACGCGCCCTGCTGAACCTCGGGCACACCTTCGGCCACGCCATCGAGTCGGGGATGGGCTACGGCAACTGGCTGCATGGCGAGGGGGTGGCGGCGGGCACTGTCATGGCGGCGGACTTGTCGCAGCGTCTCGGCTGGATCGGCGCGCAGGATGTGGCGCGTATTCGCGGCCTGTTCGAACGCGCCAGGCTGCCCATAGTGGCCCCTGATCTGGGCGTGGAGAAATATCTCGAATTGATGGGGCTCGACAAGAAAGTGGAAGGCGGCAAGATGCGCTTCGTGCTGCTCAGGGAAATCGGGCGCGCGGTGGTTTACGGCGATGTGCCGCCTGTCCTGTTGCAGCAAACTTTGGAGGCGTGCGTGCATGGCTGAGCTTGCACCTTATGCCGTCACCGAAGCCAATTCGCGCGGCCGGAAAATTGCCGAGGACGCGCCGCGCGGTCGCAGCGAATTCCAGCGCGACCGCGACCTGGAATTCGCTTCCGCACCCGCCTGACCCACAGCATCGAAGTCGCGCAAATCGCCCGTTCCATCGCGCGCCGCCTGCGTCTGAACGAGGACCTCGCCGAGGCGATTTCGCTGGCGCATGACCTCGGGCATACGCCGTTCGGCCATGCCGGGCAGGACGCGTTGAATGCCTGCATGAAAGCCTGCGGCGGCTTCGAGCACAACCTGCAGTCATTGCGCGTCGTGGACTTGCTGGAAGAACGCTATGCCGCATTCGACGGGCTGAACCTGTGCTTCGAGACGCGCGAAGGCATCCTCAAGCATTGCTCCGCGGATAATGCCGCGCAACTCGGCGAACTGGGCGAGCGATTTCTGCAAAATCGCCGCCCTTCGCTGGAGGCGCAGATCGCCAACCTTGCCGATGAAATCGCCTACAACAATCACGATGTGGACGACGGCTTGCGTTCCGGATTGATCACGCTCGAACAGCTCGCCACCGTGCCGCTGGTGGCAACGCATTTGCAGGAAGTGCGCCGCGCCTACCCTGACTTGCCCGAGCGGCGCGTGGTGCATGAAACCGTGCGGCGCATGATCAACACGCTGGTGTCCGACCTGATACAGCAGAGCGAGCGCAATATCGCTGCGCGGAATCCGGCTACGCTAGAAGATGTACGCAACGCGCCAGCGATGATCGCCTTCAGCCCGGAGATGCATGAGAAGCAGCGTGCGCTGAAAAGCTTTTTGCATACCCATTTGTACCGCCATTACCTCGTGATGCGCATGAGCGCCAAGGCGCAGCGCATCATCGGCGACTTGTTCGGCGTCTTCATCGCGGACAGCCGCCTGCTGCCGCTGCAATTCCAGCCGCCGGCCGGGCAGGCGGAGCCGGATCGCGCGCGTGCGGTGGCCGACTATATTGCCGGCATGACCGACCGCTATGCGATCCGCGAACACCGCCGCATTTTCGCGGTGGAAGAAATGCCGGTCAGCTTCTAGCGCCCGCGCCGTTCCGGCGCGGAGCGGTTGCCCATAGTTTCGAGACAAGGTAAAATTCCCGCCCTTTTGCTTTGGTATTTGAGCTTTTGTATTTGACGTGGCGGCACATGCCGCCACTTTTTGCGTTAAATGATTTTGATGAGGAATTACGTGAGCCATCCTTCATTGCCCGTACAGTCGGGGCTGCCAGTCCAACAGGGTTTATATGATCCGCGCCAGGAGCGCGATGCCTGCGGGGTGGGCTTTGTCGCGCATATCAAGGGAAAGCAGAGCCATGACATGGTGCGTCGGGGCTTGCAGATACTGGAGAATCTGACTCACCGCGGCGCGGTGGGCGCCGATCCGCTGGCCGGTGACGGCGCGGGTATTTTGCTGCAGATACCCGATGCGTTTTTGCGCGCGCAATGCGCGGCGCTGGGTATGGTATTGCCGGAGGCCGGCAGCTATGGCGTGGGGATGCTGTTCCTGTCGCGCGATGCCGCAACCCGTGCGGCCTGCGAGCAGATTCTCGCCGACAAAATAGCCGCCGAGGGGCAGCAGTTGCTGGGCTGGCGCGATGTGCCGGTGGACAGATCCGGTCTGGGCGAGAGCGTCCGGAAGTCGGAGCCCGTCGTGCGCCAGGTATTTATCGCACGCGGCGCGAATTGCGCCGATGCCGATGCGTTCGAGCGCAAGCTGTTCGTGATCCGCAAGACGGTGCAGCATGCGGTGCGGCGGAGCCTCGGAGGCTCGCAGAGCTTGTACATTCCGTCGCTGTCGGCGCGCACCATCGTCTACAAGGGCATGCTGCTGGCCGGCCAGGTCGGCAAGTATTACCTCGATCTGCAGGACGAGCGTGTGGCCAGCGCGCTGGCGCTGGTGCACCAGCGTTTCTCCACCAACACCTTCCCGACCTGGATCCGGGCGCATCCGTTCCGCATGATCGCGCACAATGGCGAGATCAACACCGTGCGCGGCAACGTGAACTGGATGGCAGCACGCCATGCCGCGATGTCGTCCAAACTGCTTGGCGAAGACCTGGACAAGCTCTGGCCGCTGATCGTGGAAAACCAGTCCGATTCCGCCTGTTTCGACAACGCGCTGGAACTGCTGGTGATGGGCGGCTATTCGTTGCCGCACGCGATGATGCTGCTGATTCCCGAGGCCTGGGCGGGCAATCCGCTGATGGACGA
>JACPEI010000002.1 GCA_016183575.1 Nitrosomonadales bacterium
AAAACATTTTTTGCCAGATCGATGCCAATTGTCGTAATCTTCATTTCGGATGCCCCTTTCTATGTTTAGTGGTAAGTAATGCCACCACTACTTTGGCACTTTGATGCCGTATTAGGAAGTGGGCGTCCATTCCATTATTAGCCCGCTCATCAATTGTAGGAGCACGCCCTGCGTGCGATTGTTTTTTTCATTCGCGAGCAGGGCTCGCTCCTACAGGGGGTTCTTGGCCTAATGAATTATCCGGGATAAATGCTACAGCGTGCGGAATAAAAACGGGCATCCGAAGATACCCATAGTTTTCCCCGGCTTGCGAGGAGAGCCGGATCAGAACAGGTAAATCATGCCTATGCCGAGGCCGGTCTGGGTTGAACCGTTTGTCGACGCAGCTCCCACGGCACCAATCGCCGTGGCGGTCAAGGTACTGTAGTTCGCGCTGGCATCGTTGCTGAGCCGGGTATAGGCGCCATACAGTTCGGTACGCTTGGAGAAGTTGTAGCCATAACGCAACGTATACATGTCGGCCCCCGTATTTGCGCGTGCCCCCAGGTTGCCGTTCCTGACATAGAAAGCGCCGAGATTGCTGTTGCCGAGCTTGTAATTGCCCGCCAATTCCCAATTGCTCTGGGATTCGGTTGTGGCAGCGGCTGTGCCGACGGCCAAACGCTCATAAGCCATGCCAATCAGGCCGCCGCCAAATTTATAAGCGCCGACCAGGCGTGTCGCATGGTCATTCATCGCCGCCGTGGTCTGGTCGGGGCGGCTTTCATAGGCCAGGGCGCCGTACAGCATGTCGTTCTCATAAGTGCCGGACAGCGACAACTTGGATTTGTTTTGGGTGGTGGTCTGTCCGGAATCGGGGCTGTAGGCGATCATGCCCTGGAAGCCGTTCATGTCCGGCGACCAGTATTGCAAGACGCTGGACTGGCGCGTGTTGTAGTTGACCGCGGTGACGGCAGTATTTGCCGCATTGTTCGCGCCGGTTCGCCCAATCAGGTTGGTCGCGCTGAATATGCTCGCGTTGTCGAACAATTCGAGCTTGTTGTGGGCAAGCTTGTAGGGGGTGTCCCAGGTGCCGATAAATACCGTGCCGAAGCCGCCTTTCAGGCCGACGTTGCTGTTGCGCGTGCCATTGAATGGAGTGCCGCCGCCGTTAGCGGGGTCGACTTGAATTTCCAGTTGCCAGATCGCCGCCAGGTCGTCGCCCAGCCCTTCACTGCCTTTCAGGCCGAAGCGGGATGCATTGGATTGCACGCGGTTGGCGCTCTTGGCGGTTGTGACTGCCGATACCTTGTCATTTTTGACGGATTCAAAATCTATATTGACCCTGCCATAAAAAGTTATGCCGGAAGCGGTGTTCGCAGTTGCCGGCGCGGCTGGTTTCGCATTGGCATTTGCCAGAACCGGGGCGGCCGTTTTGCTTTCAAGTTTATGTTCGAGCGTGCGAATCTTCTGATCCAGCTCCTGCACCATCGCGCGCAGCTTTTCCAGCTCGGCTTTTTCGGTATCGGCAAATGCTGCCGGGGCGGCGAATGTCGAAATGAGCGCCAGCACAATGATTTTCTTTTGCATAAAAACTCCTTGATGTTTTGTTTGTATCGGCCGTTTTGGCCGCCAGCCGGAAAGCCTGCCGGGGAAAATTTCAGGGGCGGATTATCCGCGAGGCAAAATGTATTGCCAAATATATTGCAAGACAAGCAATGCAGGTTTAACAAAAAATTCACAAAGCGCGGCTCGCTTGCGACAGGATTCCTCATAGCGCATTGCCGTGCCAAACGGCTGCCCATCATCGATGTGCTATGCTCCGCGCGATTGTTTTTCCGGCGATTTGCGATGAGGCTCTTCTTTTATTTTTGCCTATTGATTGCCCCGCCCGCGCTGGCGGACGAGACTGCGGATTTTCTCGCGGCGCGCGATGCCTTCCGCGCCGGCGATGCGGTCAAGCTTGGGCGTTTCGCGCAGCGGTTGAAAAATACGCCGCTGGAGGTGTACGCCAGTTATTACCGGCTGCGCCTCGACCTGGAAAACGTCGACACAGGCGCGGTAAAGGATTTTCTTTCCCGGCCGGAAGATACGCCGATGATCGACCGGTTGCGCGGCGAATGGCTCAAACAGCTTGGCAAGAAACAGCAATGGGAATGGTTCGATGCGGAATATCCGCGCCTGCTTAACGAAGATACCGAACTGACCTGCTATGCGCTGCAATCGCGCCGCCGCAGCCAGGAACAGGCGGCATTGGGCGAAGCGCGCAGGTTATGGTTCAGCGGCAAGGGGCAGCCGGACAGTTGCGGCCCGCTGTTCGAAGCGGCGCTGTCCGCCGGCATCATCGGCGAACCGGATGTCTGGCAGCGGCTGCGCCTGGCGCTGGAAGCGGGCAATGTTTCGCTCGCCAGACAGCTTGCCGTGCATCTGGCCGGCAACCATGCGGTGTCGCCTGCGGCCTTGGAAAGCGCGGCGGCTGATGCGGATCGTTACCTGGAAAAACTGGCGCCGGAAAAACTGACACTGGACCAGAAGAATGACGGTCAGCGCGCAGTCGCGCTGTTCGCGTTGCACCGCCTGGCCAAACAATCCCCGGATTTGGCCGTTGCGCGCTGGGAAAAGATTGCAGCCTATTTTCCCGACACGGAGCAGCATTATTTTTATGCCTGGCTGGCTTATGAGGCGGCGCGCAAGCTGGATAACCGTGCGCCGCAATGGTTCAAGGCAGCGGCAAATGCGCCGCTCAACGAACAACAGTCGGCATGGCGCGTGCGCGCGGCATTGCGCGCGCAGGACTGGCCCGAGGTGCTGGCGGGTATCAACGTGATGAGCGAGCAGCAGCAGCGCGATGCGGCCTGGCAATACTGGAAGGCGCGCGCGCTGCAGGCATCGGGCAAGCCCGCCGAAGCGAACCGGTTGCTCGCACCGTTGAGCGGCGAATACAATTTCTACGGACAGCTGGCGGGCGAGGAGCTGGCAAACTCACCAACGATAAGCGAGGCGGCGGCATACAAACCCCGCAAACAGGATATCGCGGCGATGCTGGCATTGCCCGGCATTCAGCGCACGCTGGCGCTGTACCGTATGGATATGCGCAGCGAGGCATTGAAGGAATGGAGCTGGGCGGTGCGCAATTTCAACGATCAGGAATTGCTCACCGCTGCGGAAATCGCGCGGCGCCACGAAATGTACGACCGCGCGATCAATGCGGCGGACAAGACCGTCAACGTGCATGACTTCAGCCTGCGCTATCTCGCGCCCTATCGCGATGCGTTACGGGCGCATATTCGCGAGCATGGGCTGGAAGAGGCGTGGGTATATGGCCTGATGCGCCAGGAGAGCCGTTTTGTCACGGCGGCCAGGTCCGATGTCGGGGCCGCCGGGCTGATGCAGGTCATGCCGTCGACGGCGCAATGGATAGCGAAAAAACTCGGATTGAAAAGCTACAAACAATCCTTGATCCACCAGCTTGACACCAACCTGCGCCTCGGCACCTACTACATGAAAACCGTGTTGTCGTGGTTTGACGGCAGCCCGGTGCTGGCCTCGGCGGCATACAATGCCGGCCCGGGGCGGGCGCGGCGCTGGCGCGGCGACCAGCCATTGGAAGGCGCGATTTACGCCGAGACCATCCCGTTCGACGAAACACGCTACTATGTGAAAAAAGTGATGAGCAACACCATGTATTACGCCGGACAATTCGATGCGCCGCAGCGCCCGCTCAAGCAACGCATGGGCATCATCGCGGGCAAGACGGCGGACAACCAGCAGGCCATCCCAGATGAAAAATAATTCCAATTCGCAATAGAAACATGAATAACGTAGGGTGCATTCCATGCACCAATGGTGATGGTGCATGGAATGCACCCTACAAGATCATTATCGTTTGCAACGCAAATTAGAATAAGACTACCGATGAAAAGTGATGCCAAAATCTATTGTGTCGGCGGTGCGGTGCGCGACCGGTTGCTCGGCCTGCCGGTGCAGGATCACGACTGGGTGGTGGTAGGCAGCACGCCGGAAGAGATGGTGGCGCAAGGCTTTCAGCCGGTCGGCAGGGATTTCCCGGTATTCCTGCATCCGCAAACCCATGAGGAATACGCGCTGGCGCGCACCGAACGCAAGACCGCGCGCGGCTACAAGGGCTTCGCCGTCTACGCCGCGCCGGATGTCACGCTGGAGCAGGATCTGCTGCGCCGCGATTTCACCATCAATGCCATCGCCCAGGAATTTGATGACAAGCAAGGCGGGGGCAAGCTGATCGACCCGCATAACGGCATTGCCGATTTGCGCGCCGGCATCTTGCGCCATGTCAGTGCGGCATTCAACGAGGACCCGGTGCGCATTCTGCGCGCGGCGCGTTTCGCGGCGCGCTTCGGTTTCGCCATCGCACCGGAGACGCTGGCGCTGATGCGCGACATGGTGAATAACGGCGAAGTGGACGCGCTGGTGGCGGAGCGCGTGTGGCAGGAGCTGGCGCGCGGCCTGATGGAAAAAACACCGTCGCGCTTTTTCGAGACGCTGCGCAGTTGCGGCGCACTGGCGAAAATCCTGCCCGAGGTGGACGCGCTGTTCGGCGTGCCGCAGCCGGAAAAATACCATCCGGAAATCGACTGCGGCATCCACACCCTGCTGGTGGCGGACGATGCCGCGCGCCACGATTACCCGTTGGAGGTGCGCTTCGCCGCGCTGGCGCATGATCTGGGCAAGGGCACTACGCCCAAGGACATCCTGCCGCGCCACATCGGGCATGAGCTGCGCTGCGTGGAAATTATCAAGAAACTAGCGCAGCGGCTGCGCATACCCGCCGACTGCCGCGACCTCGCCATGCTGGCGGCGCGCTATCACGGCGACATCCACCGCGCCCGCGAGCTGCGCGCCGAGACGATCATCAAGTTATTCCAGTCAACGGACGCGTGGCGCAGGCCGGAACGTTTCGCGCAACTGCTGCAAGTCTGCGCCACGGACGCGCATGGCCGCACCGGCCACGAGCAGGACGACTACCCGCAGGCGGATTATCTGCTGCAACTGCTGGCGGCCGCGCGCGCGGTGGATGCGGGCGAAATCGCCACCCATTGCGCGGACCAGGCCGCCATCCCGGAACGCGTGCGGCTGGCCCGCGTGGCGGCAATCGAGAAGATGGTTCAGCCGTGATACGGCGCGAACTGAACAGCCAGCGCAGGGTGAAATAATTGAAAGGCATTGCGCCAAGAATATCCGGCGGAATACGCTGCGCTGTTCCGTCCTACAATTACACAACACTGTTCGCCGCTTAATCCCCTGGACTCTTTGATTGACAGCAGCGGTCATTCACCTATAATTAATTTTAGGTATTCATATTCCCCCGTGTTTGTCAAGGTTGGGGTAGCTATTAAAAGTATATTTCTGGGTTAATTAAGTGTTTTGCCCAATTCCTGCCATTTTCGCAGGGGTACGCCACCGGATCAGCCCGCTGGCGGTCTGTTTAATAACTTAAAAGGAGCTATACCATGAAAAAAATATGCCTTGAAATGCCCACTATCACGAAGTGCATGGCAAGCGAGTGCGCCTACAATGCCAACAGCAATTGCCACGCCCGCGCCATCACCATCGGCGACTCCAGCCAGCCCGGCTGCGATACCTTCATGAAGGGGTCGCGACACGTCAGGCAGGTACAGCAAATCGCCGGCATCGGCGCCTGCAAGACTGCCAGTTGCAAGTTTAACGAAGACCTCGAATGCATGGCAGAAAGTATTCAGGTTGGAATGATCCGAAGCGAAGCCAACTGTATGACCTTCGCCTCACGCTGAATGTTCCGCGGCAGACCTGTGTGGATGGCGGGCAGGTCTGCCCACCATCACTCGTTAGGCACAAAAACTTCGATTGACACCCTGCCTGGTGACGGCTTGATGGCTAAAACGGCGATTCAAGTGGCATCGAACAGGCTGATGCCTCCGATGACCTATGCAGGATCGGTAAAACCATTACAGAAATGGAGAGAGTGATGACTGCAATTTTCGGAATCGAGGAAGGCAACGTGCAAGGTCTCGTCGACAAGCGAGCAAGGGCGCAATAACCGAAGGGCATTGCGCCGCACGATGTCGAATAAGCCGTCATGCCCCGAAGGCGGGCATCCAGCAAGATAGAATGCATTTTGTTTAAACCCACTGGATTCCCGCTTGCGCGGGAATGACGGAAGGTGTGTCGCGAATTATGGAAAGTTTAATAATCCGCCACACGCACTACGTTGCTACAGCCCCAACTCGCCCCACATCTCATCCACCCTTCGCTTCACCGCCTCATCCATCACGATCGGCGTGCCCCATTCGCGCTGCGTTTCGCCCGGCCATTTGTTGGTCAACGCCTAAAAGGGGCCAGGCTCAAGTTACTCTGACAACATGAGGCAGACCCCGCATACGCCTGAATATATCCAGGGAAATACTGAATAAATACAAGTTCGTCACTCTCGCGCATGTGGGTACCCAGTTCATTGATTTAACTGGACTCACGCCTGCGCGGGCATGACGACTTATTCAGCGCTTCCTTAAATATTTGATGCTGTTGCCAACGGTAAGAATAACGACAACGGTGAATCTGGCAGGGTAATAAAACCGTGATGTTGGTAGAAGACTGCCGCCTCAGCATCCTTGGCATCAACTAGCATTGCATAAGCTGCAATATCTGAGACAAACGCGCGATTCAGTGCATCCGCAAGCAGCGCACCGCCAAGGCCTTGCCCTTTAAATTTTTGATCAACCGCCAAGCGTCCCATTCGGACTGCGGGCACTAAAGGATAGCGGGGTAGTTTTTTTGCGGTGTTCGGCGGAAGATCAGTCAGCAGCACACTTGTTGCTGCTATCGTGTAGTAGCCCGCGATGATTTGATCACTTGTCAGCGCCATAAAACAGGCAGTTACTCTACGCCTAATTTCTTGCGTGACTTGTTGCTGGAAATAGCGATCCAACGGATCGGAGCCACAGCTAAAGGTGGTTCGATCATAATCTTTGCCGAGCGGCACAACTCGAAAGTTGGCTCCGCTCATTCAGCGCTCAATAACTTTTTTCGACGTGCAAAAGCACGCTTTAATGCAGGCGCAGGTTTGGGTGGTGACAATAATGCCGACGCAAAACACTCCTGATCAGATAGCGATAACCTGATAACGCCGGATTGTTCAATGGCACGCTGTGCAGCATCCTGCACGGCTGAAACCACAAAATCTGTCATGGTGCGCCCCTGAATCTCAGCGGCGCGCTTGAGCGTGGCGTGCAGCTCGGCGCTAATTCGTGCTTCGAGTCGCGCGGTAGAAATGGCTGTTGTCATGGTGAAATCTCCTTTTTAATAATGTACGGCTGTCTGCCGTAAATGTCAATATCAATGAATGATCGCTTGATTGAACATCAGCTATAGATGGAGAGCATTTGATCGGCAGGAATTGGCACATGAATAGCTGCTTTAAGAAGCTGAGGGCGCAGCAGAGAATGTCAGTCATGCGGCAGAAAGCACCACGCTTTGGCCACAAGCCCCGCTTGTTTTCCGCCCGCAACTCAGAGCCCCAACTCACTCCACATCACATCCACCCTCGCCTTTACCGCCGCGTCCATCACGATGGGGGTGCCCCATTCGCGCTGGGTTTCGCCCGGCCATTTGTTGGTCGCGTCCAGCCCCATCTTGCCGCCCAGCCCCGACACCGGACTGGCGAAATCGAGGTAGTCGATCGGGGTGTTCTCTACCAGCAGGGTGTCGCGCGCCGGATCGACGCGCGTGGTGATCGCCCAGATGACTTCCTTCCAGTCGCGCGCATTGATGTCGTCGTCCACCACGATGATGAATTTGGTGTACATGAACTGGCGCAGGAAGCTCCAGATGCCGAACATCACGCGCTTGGCATGCCCCGGATATTGTTTTTTGATCGACACGACCGCCATGCGGTAGCTGCATCCTTCCGGTGGCAGGTAGAAATCGACGATCTCGGGAAACTGCTTCTGCAGCAGCGGCACGAACACTTCGTTCAGCGCGACGCCCAGCATCGCCGGCTCATCGGGCGGCTTGCCGGTGTAGGTGGAGTGATAGATAGCATTGCGGCGCATCGTGATGCGCTGGATGGTGAACACCGGAAACTTGTCCTGCTCGTTGTAGTAGCCGGTGTGGTCGCCATACGGGCCTTCCAGCGCGGTCTCGCCGGGATGAATCACGCCTTCCAGCACGATCTCGGCGGAAGCGGGTACTTGCAGATCGCTGCCGAGACATTTCACCAGTTCGGTCTTGCTGCCGCGCAGCAAACCGGCAAACTGGTATTCGGACAATGCATCGGGAACCGGCGTGACCGCACCGAGGATGGTCGCCGGGTCGGCGCCGATCACCACCGCGACGGGAAACGGCTGGATTGAATTATTTCCGGGATGATTTTCGTTTCGCAATGGTCGCGAAAATCCAGCGCACCGCCGCGATGCGCCAGCCAGCGCATGATGGTTTTGTTCGGGCCGATGACCTGCTGGCGATAGATGCCGAGATTCTGGCGCGGCTTGTTCGGGCCTCTGGTCACTACCAGTCCCCAGGTGATCAGCGGCGCGACATCGCCCGGCCAGCAATGCTGGATCGGCAATTTGCCCAGATCCACATCGGCGCCTTCCCACACGATTTCCTGGCAGGGCGCGGAGGAAACCACTTTGGGCGACATGGTGAGCACCTGCTTCAGCACCGGCCATTTTTCCCACGCGTCCTTCAGTCCCTTCGGCGGTTCCGGCTCTTTCAGGAAGGCGAGCAGCTTGCCGACTTCGCGCAGCGCCTGGGTGCTCTCCTCGCCCATGCCCAATGCCACGCGGTGCGGGGTGCCGAACAGGTTGGCCAGCACCGGCATGTTGTATCCAGTCAAATCCAGTCTGGCCGGGTTCTCGAACAGCACCGCCGGACCCTGCGCGCGCAGCACCCGGTCGCAGATTTCGGTCATTTCCAAATGCGGCGAAACCGGCGCGGACACGCGCTTGAGTTCGCCGATTTTTTCCAGTTGTGCGATGAAATCGCGCAGGTCTTTATATTTCATTGATCCCTCCTAACCCCTCCCGGCCTCCCTTTATGGGAGGAGATCGCTTCCCCCTGATAAGGGGGATTGAGGGGGTTTAATAAAACTTTGCTTCGCCTTCCGGGCGCGTCTTGAAGCGTTTGTGCAGCCAAAAATACTGCTCCGGCATTTCGCGCACGCGCTGCTCGATGAATTCATTCATGCGGCGCGTATCGGCGGTCACGTCACCGGTCGGGTAGTTTTCCCAGGCGGGATAGAAGCGTACCTCATAACCCTTGCCGCCGGGCAGCAGCTTGCTGATGCAGGGCACCACCTGCGCGCCGGTCATCCCGGCAAGGCGCGGCACGGTGGTCAGCGTCGCGGCCGGCACGCCGAAGAACGGCACGAACACGCCGTCCTTGGTCGCCAGATCCTGATCCGGCAGGTAATAGAACGGGCGCCGCGCGCGCATCGCCTTAATGACCGGGCGCAAGCCCTGCTGCCGTTCATACAGCTTCTGCTCGCCGAAGCGCGAACGCCCGCGCAACAGCAGTTCGTGGAACAGCGGATTCTTCTGGCTGGAATACACGCTGACCAGGTCGACATGCTGGATCAGCCAGGAGCCGCCGACATCCAGCGCGACGAAGTGCGGCGCGAGCAGGATCACCGGCCCGCGTGCCTGCGCCGCCGTGTAATGCTCCAACCCCTCCACGCGGATGTATCCCTGGATGCGGGATGCCGGGCTCCACCACAGGATGCCGCGCTCCAGAAAGCTGCGCGCGAAAGCCTGAAAATTTTTCCTTGCCAGCACCTTGCGCTCGGCCTCGGGCATCTCGGGGAAGCATAGCCGCAAGTTGGTCGCCGCGACAAGGCGCCGCTCGGCCGCGAACCAGTACAGCAGCATGCCCAGCGCATTGCCTACTCTGGCCAGCAGCGGCAACGGCAGAAAATGCAGCAGCCACATCAGAAAAATGCCGATTCGTGTCACAGCTTCACTCCTAAATTCGGACAGGCCGGCACCAATGTAGGTCGGGCTATGCCCGACATGGTGGGCGTAGCCCGCCCTACAGACGCTCAATCCCCGCTCCTCGTTCCTCAGTCCTCGCCCCCGGCGGTTGCACGTCGCGCGGGATTTTATAGCGGTTGTAGCTCCACAGGTATTGCGCCGGGCAGGCGCGTATCGTCCGCTCCAGCGCCGCATTGATCTGTTGCGGCACGGGCGCGGCAAAATCCAGCGGCAGCGGCTCGACGTGGATCACATAACCTTGACCGCGCGGCAATCGTTCGGAATAAGCGATCAATACCGTCGCATCGCTGCTTTCCGCGAGGCGGCCGGCCAGCGTCATGGTGTAGGCGGGGCGGCCGAAAAAATCCGCCCATTCGCCTTCGCCCCGGCTCGGCACCTGATCGGGCAGCAGCCCGACCGCTTCGCCGCGCTTGAGCGCCTTGTACAGCAGCCGCACGCCGCCGACATCGGCCTTCGCCAGCTTGGCCTGGCCGCGCTCGCGGCCGCCGCGCATCATGCCTTCCAGCCAGCCGAGCTTGGGCGGGCGATACAGCACGGTGATCGGCACGCGCTGCGCGGCATACAAGGCGGAGATTTCGAAGCAGCCCAGATGCGGCGTCAGGAAAATGATGCCCTTGCCGCGTGCCTGCGCCGCGACGATATGCTCCAGCCCGATGCATTCGCGCACCTTGCCGACCACCTCGTCATAGGGCCGCGCCCAGACCCACGCCAGCTCGGTGATGCCTTTGCCCGCTTCGGCGATGGTGGCGGACAGCACGCTGCGGTACTCAACTGTACCGGCTGTCATTCCGGCCTGGCGCAAGTTTTCCCGGGTGCGTGCGGCATACTGCGCGGAGGCCGCATAAGTCAGCCGCCCGAGCAATGCGCCGAGGCTGTGCAGCATGCTCAGCGGCAGCAATGCAAACAGGCAGAAAACGGTTTTGAAGAGGAAGGCGAACATGTGAATCCGGTTTGCTATAATGTGCGCCCTAATTAATTTTTATAGTGATTGAACGGAGAACCATGAACGAATATTTGTTTACGTCCGAGTCCGTATCCGAAGGCCATCCCGACAAGGTGGCGGATCAAATTTCCGATGCCATCGTCGACGCCATTCTAGCGCAGGACAAGCATTCGCGCATCGCCGCCGAAACGCTGTGCAACACCGGCCTCGTCGTGCTGGCCGGCGAGATCACCACCGGCGCCAATGTCGATTACCAGCAGGTCGCGCGCGACACCATCAAGCGCATCGGCTACGACAACACCGAATACGGCATCGACTACAAGGGCTGCCGGTGCTGGTGGCTTACGACAAGCAGAGCCCCGATATCGCGCAGGGCGTGAACAAGGCTTATGACGACACGCTGGATCAGGGCGCCGGCGACCAGGGGCTGATGTTCGGCTATGCCTGCGACGAAACCGATACATTGATGCCGCTGCCGATTTACCTCGCGCACCGCGCGGTGGAACGCCAGGCGCAACTGCGCCGTGACGGCCGCCTGGACTGGCTGCGCCCGGACGCCAAATCGCAGGTTACCGTGCGCTATGTGGATGGCAAGCCGCACTCCATCGACACCGTGGTGCTATCCACCCAGCATTCACCCGAAATGTCCGACGGCCCGAAGATGAAGCAGTCCGCGATCGATGCCGTGATCGAGGAGATCATCAAGCCGATCCTGCCGAAGGAACTGATGAAGGGCAACATCAAATATCTGGTCAACCCGACCGGACGCTTCGTTGTCGGCGGCCCGCAGGGCGACTGCGGCCTGACCGGGCGCAAGATCATCGTCGACACCTACGGCGGCGCAGCCCCGCACGGTGGCGGCGCGTTCTCTGGCAAGGACCCGTCCAAGGTCGACCGTTCGGCCGCCTACGCCGGACGTTATGTCGCGAAGAACATCGTCGCCGCCGGCCTGGCCAGCAAATGCCTGATCCAGATTTCCTACGCGATCGGTGTGGCGCACCCCACCAGCGTTTGGGTCACCACCTACGGCACCGGCAAGGTCTCCGACGAGAAGATCGCGGAACTGGTCAAGAAACATTTCGACCTGCGCCCGAAAGGCATCGTGCAAATGCTCGACCTGCTGCGTCCGATCTACCAGAACACCGCCGCCTACGGCCACTTCGGCCGCGAAGAACCGGACTTCACTTGGGAAGCAACCGACAAGGCCGCTGCATTGAAAGCAGACGCAGGTTTGTAATTCTGCGCAACATCGGCTGCAAAACAAACGGCGCTTCAGGCGTCGTTTTGTTTTTGTTCCAATTTATATTGGCGCGCCAGAAGAGATAAATCCGGGCACTGGGAATCTGACATTTCATGACCTTGTCTATCCGCTTTCAGGCAGGCATTTAGCAGATGTGGCGGGCAGTTTTCGACACTTAGGAGTCCATGGCTGACGATATATACTGTTCAGCCTAAGCTGATTGCAATGAGTCTGGCGGACGAATTAAGCTTTCTGCCGGAATTCCCAGACCATTATGTAGCTTCCAAATCATAGCCAACGTCAACGAACGTTTTCGATTCAGAACCTCGTATACACGATTCAGACGACCAATCATCGGGACTAAATCTTTTGCAGTTAAATCAGATTGCTCCATGCGAAATTTGATTGCTTCAACCGGGTCTGGCAAATCGATCGGAAAATGCTTATTCTCATAGGCTTCAACTAGAGTCAGTAAAACCTCAAAACGATCACCGGCAGGCGTTCCTGGTGCCGGTTCGTCTTCGAAATAACCGGAGACTTCACGCATCACGGCTTTATAGTCTGCTTCATTATGAATAGGGCGAATTTCCATGATTGTTACTCCAATTCTATTGTTTCGGCATTGATTGCATCGTACTGTGCATGTGTGCCAATAAATTTGATATAGACAGCTCCAAAACTATATGCAATAGAAATTATAAGGCGGTAATCATTACCCTTGATGTTAAAAACCACGCGCCGGTTTTTTAGAATGCTGGCACTGCGGTACTTCTCCTTGATATCAGAGGGTTGCAGCCATTCTGCCTGTTTTACCTCATCGACCCAAGCCTTTAAATGCTGCTCTGCATTCGGAAAGAGAATCCAGAACTCACGAAGGATTTTGACGGAGACAATTTTCATTGTGCGAATTATAGTCCCATGGTGGGATACGTCAAATATATATTCATTAACGGTCTGAATTATATTGGCTCAATTTGAATTGAGCTGCGGGCGGCTTAGTCCACATTGTTGCCGGTCACGAACAGCCGCTTTCCTGCTGGATATTCTGTACCTCGACCATCGGTTGATGGCACATCCCTGCAATTCACCTGCATCCGCTTTGGAACGGCTCAACTACCCGTTGATCGCTCCGCATCTTCCTGCCCTACATCCCCGCGCAGACCCAAAAAACAATCGGCACCTTTGAAAAGGTGCCGACCTGTATACCGTACCGGATCGCAAGCACAGATTCAATCCGCATGCAGAACACCGCCGCAAGCTAGCAGGTGGAGACCATAAGCTGGCTGGCAAAACTAAAACCTTTGCGAACGATAATCGGTATAGGGTTCCTTACCCGGTTAAAGCAATACCCGCCAGCCGGCCAGCACGTAGCGTTCCAACACGAACAGCACGGCAAAGAGCAACAGCAGCAGCGCGGTGAAGCGCAGCGTTTGCCAGGCAAATTTCAGGTAGCGGCGATTGCGCGTAAAGATGTACATTCCGCCGCTCAGAACCAGCAGCAACGTGACCAGTACCAGGAACAGGCGCAGGATCAGCACATACCCGCCGTTTTCACGCCGGTTCAGGCGGTTTGCAGTTGCAGCCGCAGGAACGCCGGCGCATCTTCCACGCTGTCGAACGTGACGAACTCCCATGCCTGCTCGTCGGTCAGCAGCGCGTGCAGCAGGGCGTTGTTCAGCGCATGCCCGGATTTGTAGCCGGAGAACGCGCCGATCAGCGGATGCCCGAGCAGGTAGAGATCGCCGATGGCGTCGAGCACCTTGTGCTTGACGAACTCGTCCTCGAAGCGCAAGCCGTCGGCGTTCAGCACGCGATAGTCATCCATCACGATGGCGTTGTCCAGGCTGCCGCCCAAGGCCAGGCCCTGCGCGCGCATGTTTTCGACATCCTGCATGAAACCGAAGGTGCGCGCGCGGCTGATGTCGCGCACGTAGGATTCTTCGCCGAGATCGACCACCACATGCTGCTTGGCATCGGCAAACACCGGATGGGCGAAGTTGATGGTGAAGGTCAGACGGTAGCCGTGGTAGGGTTCAAAGCGCACCCATTTGTCGCCCTGTTTCACCTCGACCAGTTTTTTGATGCGGATGAATTTCTTGGCGGCGGATTGCTCGGCGATGCCCGCCGATTGCAGCAGGAAGATGAAGGTGCCGGCGCTGCCGTCCATGATCGGCACTTCCGCGCTGTCCAGATCGACGTAAGCATTGTCCACACCCAGGCCGGCCAGCGCCGACATCAGGTGCTCGATGGTGGCGACGCGTACGCCGTTCTGTTCCATGCAGGTGGACAGGCGCGTGTCATGCACCAGCTCGGCGCGCGCACGGAGCTCCTCAACCGGTTTGGTATCCACGCGGCGGAACACGATGCCGGTGTTGGCCGGGGCAGGGCGCAGGCCGAGCGTAACTTTTTCGCCGCTGTGCAAGCCGACGCCCGTCACGCTGACGGAGCTTTTCAAGGTGCGTTGCTTAACCATGGGTGTCTTGAGCGCAAGAATCATGGGACAATTTTATCACAGCCCCTTGGAGGATCGGGGAGCGAGGATTGTGGGAGCGAGTTAAAAACGGAGCCGTGGTTTTCCCTCAATCCTCGCTCCCCGATCCTCAATCCTGAATTTAGTCCGCCTGCTTGCGCAGGAACGACGGGATGTCCAGCGTATCCATGCCGGATTTTTCCATCGCGTCGATGGTTTCCCTGCGGCCACGGCGCATCACGGCAGGCGTGTCCAGTTCGGTGTAATTGACGCCGCTGTTGGCAATCGGCTCATCATGCGTGCCGGTGCGCTGGTAGGTTTCTTCGCTCCGATAAACCATTTCCGGCTTTTGCTTGACGATGCGTGGCGCGCCCAACCCGGTCGCCACGACGGTCACGCGCAACTCCTCACCCATATTTTCATCGAACACCGAGCCGACGATCACCGTTGCTTCTTCTGCGGCAAATTGGACGCATTCCATCACCTCTTCCAGCTCCTTCAGTTTCAACTGGCTGGACGAGGTGATGTTCACCAGCACGCCGCGCGCGCCGGACATGTCCACGTCTTCCAGCAACGGGCTGGCGATCGCGCGCTCGGCGGCAACTCTTGCGCGGTCCGGGCCGGAGGCAATTGCCGAACCCATCATGGCCATGCCGTTTTCCGACATCACGGTGCGCACATCGGCAAAGTCCACGTTGATCAAACCCGGCACGTTGATCACTTCGGCAATGCCCGCCACCGCACCCTGCAGCACGCCATTGGCGGCCTTGAAGGCTTCCGGCAGGGTAACGTCGTTGCCCAGCACCTCCATCAATTTGGCATTCGGCACGATGATCAGCGCATCGACATGCAGGTGCAAAGCCTCGATGCCGGCCTTGGCGAAACGCATCCGGTTTCCTTCGTAGGCGAACGGCTTGGTGACCACGGCCACGGTCAGAATATCCAGCTCGCGGGCGATTTGCGCGACAATCGGCGCGGCGCCGGTGCCGGTGCCGCCGCCCATGCCGGCGGTGATGAATATCATGTTTGCGCCGCTGACCATCTCCTTGATGCGCTCGCGATCTTCCTCGGCGGCCGCCTGCCCGATCGACGGCTTGGCGCCGGCGCCCAGGCCCTTGGTGATGTTTGCGCCGATCTGCAGCTGGGTGCGCGCCTTGCTGCGTTTGAGCGCCTGCGCATCGGTATTGATGACGATGAACTCGACCCCTTGCACGCCCTGTTCGATCATATGATCCACCGCATTGCCGCCGCAGCCGCCTACCCCGATCACCTTGATAACCGCATCCTGCGTTTGTGCTTCCATGATTTCAAACATCGTCGTCTCCTTAAAAAATTACTTCAAACTTGCCCCTGAGCCATGAATCAACTAACCCTGAACTGCCAACCTAAAACCACTAAAAATTTCCCTGAAACCCTAAAAATTCCCCTGAAACCAGGACTTCATCTTCCCCAACACATCGCCAAACGAACCGGATTGCCTGCGCGTCTCCTCATCGCGCTGGAAGTGCTCCATGCCATACAGCAACAGCCCCACGCCGGTCGCCATGCGCGGCGTTTTCACCACATCGGACAATCCGCCGACATATTTGGGAATGCCCAGGCGCACCGGCATGTGGAAAATTTCTTCACCCAGTTCGACCATGCCCTGCATCGCGCTGCTGCCGCCGGTAATCACGATGCCCGACGACAGCAAATCCTCGAAGCCGCTGCGGCGCAGTTCCTGCTGCACCAGCGAATACAATTCCTCGACGCGCGGCTCGATCACCTCGGCCAGCGTTTGCCGCGACAGCATGCGCGGACCGCGCTCGCCCACGCCCGGTACTTCGATGGTGCCGTCATCGGCCAGCTGGCGCAGCGCGCAGCCATGCTTGATCTTGATGTCCTCGGCATCATGGGTCGGGGTGCGCAATGCCATCGCGATGTCGTTGGTGATCTGGTCGCCGGCGATCGGGATCACCGCGGTATGGCGGATCGCGCCGCCGGTGAACACCGCGATATCGGTGGTGCCGCCGCCGATATCGACGAGGCACACGCCCAGTTCCTTTTCATCCTCTTCGAGCACCGCCTTGCTCGACGCCAGCGGCTGCAGAATCAGCTCGTTGACCTCCAGCCCGCAGCGATGAATGCACTTCATGATGTTCTGCACTGCCGCCACCGCGCCGCTGACGATATGCACCTCGACATCGAGGCGCATGCCGCTCATGCCGAGCGGTTTCTTGATGCCGTCCTGGCCGTAGATGCTGAACTCCTGCTCGAGGATATGCAGAATCT
>JACPEI010000041.1 GCA_016183575.1 Nitrosomonadales bacterium
CTCGGCGCGTTTGTTGCGGGCATGCTGATTTCCGAAACCGAATACCGCTACCAGGTGGAGGAAGACATCAAACCGTTCCGCGACGTGCTGCTCGGCCTGTTCTTCGTGACCATCGGCATGAAGCTCGACCTGGGCGGCGTGGCGGGAAATTTCGGCTGGATACTGCTGGCGTTGCTGGCGCTGATCCTGTTCAAGGCATTGATCGTGGCGTTGCTGGCGCGCGCCTTCGAGGGGGACTGGGGCGTGGCGTTGCGCAGCGCGATCGGCCTGGCGCAGGCCGGCGAATTCGGCTTCGTGCTGCTGACGCTGGCGGACGGCGCGCACTTGCTCGGCGATGCGACCATGCAAATCACGCTGGCGGCGATGCTGCTTTCCATGCTGGCGGCGCCGTTCCTGATCCAGCACGGCGAGGCGATTGCGCGGCGTTTCTCCGCCGCCGAATGGACCAGCCGCGCGATGCAGATGCACCAGATCGCCATTCAAAGCATGGGCAGCAGCGGGCACATCATCATTTGCGGCTATGGGCGCAGCGGGCATACGCTGGCCAGATTTCTGGAAGAAGAGAAGCTGAACTTCATCGCGCTGGATCTCGATTCGCGCCGCGTGCGCGAAGCAGCTGCCGCGAAGAAAAGCGTGGTGTACGGCGATGCCGCCAAGCGCGAAGTATTGATGGCCGCCGGGCTGATGCGCGCCAGGGCTTTGGTCATCTCCTACAAGGACAAGCATTCCGCGCTGGCGGTACTGCGCCATGTCAAGGAACTGCGCCCGGATTTGCCGGTCGTGGTGCGCACCACCGACGACACCCATGTGGAAGCGTTGAAGGATGCCGGCGCGGCGGAAGTGGTCGCCGAAGTGCTGGAGGGCAGCGTGATGCTCGCGTCGCAAACCCTGCTGATGGCAGGGGTGCCGCTGAGCCGCGTGCTCCGCCGCGTCCAGGAAAGCCGCGCGCACCGCTATGCGGTGTTCAACAGCTATTTGCGCACACCACAATACGAAGTCGGTGACGCGACAGACCGTTTGCAGCCGCGCTTTTTGAGCGTGCTGCTCAAGGAAGACTCCATCGCAGTAGGCAAGCATTTGCGCGAGGTTGGGCTGGATGCGCTGAACGTCGAAGTGAACGCGGTGCGCCGCTACGGTGTGCACGGCGCGCAGCCGAGCGAGGAAATGCGGCTGCAGGAAGGCGATGTGCTGGTGCTGCTGGGATTGCCGGAAGCGTTGCAGCAGGCGGAGGTAATGCTGCACAAGGGGTAGTTAAATTTCCCCCGGACGGGGCCACTTCGACAGGCTCAGGACAGGCTTATTGTACTTATAGCCGGGCACCCGTAGGAGCGGGCCATGCCCGCGATCACGCAGCTCGCGGGCATGGCCAGTTGTAGCCCGGATGCAGCGCAGCGGAATCCGGGAAGAACGGAGCGTCGCACTCCCGGATAGCTTTGCATAGCCATCTGACTAGGCCGTCAAAAAACAACGGCCAAGTCATTGGTTAACACTGCGTTTCATCCAGGCTACGGTCTGAATTGTCAATATAAATACGTATGTATATTTACGAAAATAACTACTTAGACGAAAAACAACCCATATCAATGCGGCATATCATGCATGACATAACACTAGGCCGTCAAAAAACAACGGCCAAGTCATTGGTTAACACTGCGTTTCATCCAGGCTACGGTCTGAATTGTCAATATAAATACGTACGTATATTTACGAAAATAACTACTAAGGCGGCAGAGGTTTCTCCTTCCCCTTCAGGGGGAATGTTGGGATGGGGGTGGGGTGGCGCTGTGCGCATCTGCTTCACCACCCAAACCCATCCCCACCCCAGCCCTCCCCTTGAAAGGGAGGGAGCCACAGCAGTCATCGCCGGGGGTTACCTCACTGAATCAAATGTGCTGCCGGAATAATGGCAATAAAAAAAGCCCGCCGAAGCGGGCTTGAATGTCACGCCGGGTGATTCGGATTAAATTCCCATGCACACCAGATAAGGGGTGTCATCAACAATGGATCCTGTCGCAACCGCAGTCCCTCCAGTAGCAGTGCCAGCCGCAGTTACCTGCAGGGAGCCGGCGGCTGTATTGCCATCATCCAAAGTGGTATCCATTTGCTTGGCGAATTTGCCGGCTATGGAATCGGAGCAGATTATGTACGATCCCTTTACCCCGGTAATCGCCGTGTTGGCTGCATTGGTGACGCCAATTGTTCCGCCAACAGTATTTTTTGGCAAGTAGTCGGCTGAAGTTGTATCTGTGGGTCCGGGAGCCAGGCCAGCGAGGCGGACATGCTGCCAGAATACGAAGGACTCTGAAGTTATGGCAGTGGCATTCCACGCACCGTCTATTATGCCGTTGCCGGGGGCGCACAATCCGGCCGCTGCCGGGGTGCATGCCGTGCCACCGGTTACATGGGTGGCGACGTTGGCGTCATCCCCCGGCAATGCCTTGAACTTGTCCTGGTAACCATAGATGAATACCGGGGTGTTTTTGAAATCTGCGGAAAGATTCTTCACCTTCGCGCTGTTAATGAGTTCCTGACCCTTCAGCACACCGCCGAGCAGCAGGCCGATAATGACCAGCACGATGGCGATTTCGATCAAGGTAAAGCCGGATTGATTGCGTTTCATTGTGCTACCCTCCTGATGAGATTTCGGATGTTATGCCAGGATCGCCGCAAATAATATAGTGCCAATGGTGCGAAGAATGGCCTATTTTTGCCGCAAATCAGGTGCTGCAAGGGTTTACATTTAAATGATGAAGCATTACGCAAATTTGGACAACCCCTATTTTGAGGGTGCGATTCAAACTGATGTGGAACTATCCGGAGATCAGAAGACTTCGCCAGCCGACCCTTTGCAGTAGCACCGGGAGCGCCGACGTCCTCGTCGGCAACAAATGGTGAAGCCCATAAGAATGCCGACGAGGACGTCGGCGCTCCAATTTTTTGGTTCCGGCTTGTCCGGCTTAGTACTCCGTTTCATAAGTTCACACACGTATTTCTCAAGTTACAGTCTGAATTGTCAATATAAATACGTATGTATATTTACGAAAATAACTACTTAGGGAAACGCAGATTTATTCGGTTTTGTCGTTCCCGCGCAGGCGGGAACCCAGTCAAATTAAGCAGCTGGATCCCCGCCTTCGCGGGGATGACGAATTAATCTGCGTTTCCTTGGTGATGTTTCCATAATACGTGACACACATTCCGTTCGTGGTGAGGTATCGAACCATAACGGATGTATCGAAGCACCAAGCTGTGTGCTGTTTTACCCTTCGATATCTCAGGGTGCGTGATGCGTGCGCGCCGCGCGGCCTGCCTTCATGTCGCGCACAGCTTCCATTAAGTCATCCTGAAATTGCTGCATTTCCTTATCCATGATCATTCACCCTTTGGGATCATTCACCCTTTGGCGGTCACTGCCTGGCCGCGTGAAACACACGCAGTATCTCGACGGTATCGTTGCGAACCCGATAGGGCAAAATATAGGGAAGATTTGACAGGACAAGTTCCCTTGTTCCGGGAATACGCCCTGGCCGCCCCAGATTGGGCTGCTCGCCCAACAGCAGCGCACGGTTACGCAAATGACGGACTAATTCTGCAGCAGCTTTCGGGTTATCTTGCGCGATGTAGCTTGCCTCCTGGTCAAGATTACGCAATGCGCCGCGCAGCCACCTAACCCGCATATTTTTTGACGATAGCGTTGAATTCGTCATCGGAGGCAAATTCGTTTCTGTCAGCTTCGGTGATGGCCTGTTGAATTTCTGCGATTTGCCAGGATTCAAGTTCAACGTAGCGTCGAATCGCATCGCTGCCTAAAAAAGACTGCGAACGATGCGTTGCTTTTGCCAATTTGCTTAGTTGCTCCTTTACTTCCTGAGGAACACGAAGGCTGAGAATCGCTGTTTCCATACAATACCTCCTTATGCATATGTATACATTTGCACACTATATCACCTGATTGCTGGCATGTTGCAAAAAAACCACACTTCCCGCATAAACTTTTGACAGTCCTCTCCCCGCTTCTATACAGTCTGTCTCGTGGTAGCAGGGGGGTTTTGTCACCACTTCGAGTCGTACACATTAAACTAACTTTTCTTTTAAAGGAAAAACACAATGAAGAAAATCGTTCTCTCTCTGGCAAGCGTGTTGGCAGCAACCGCATTTGCCCCGGAAGCGGCAGCCGTTCCGGCATTTGCACGTCAAACCGGCATGGCTTGTACCGCTTGCCACGCGCAGCACTTCCCGATCCTGAACAGCTTCGGCCGCGCCTTCAAGGCTGCCGGCTACACCATGATGGGCGCTCAAGGCAAGGTGGAAGGCGAGCATCTGTCGCTGCCCGACACGCTGAATGCTTCTATCGTGATGAAGGTTCGCTATCAGGATGACAACACCGCTGGTCCCGTTGGCGCAAGCGATGCAGTCGCGCAGACTGTGGGCGGCGGTCAATTGCAATTCTTCGACGAATTCGCCCTGCTGTTCGGCGGCCGCGTAGCGGAAAATGTCGGCTTCCTGCTCGAAGCACAGATGATTAACGCCGCGGGTCTGGCGGCTGGCTTCAAGATGCCGTTCACTTTCGACGTGGGCGGCGCCAAGCTGTCCGTGATCCCGTTCACCACCGACGCGTTGGGCGTGGCCTACGGTTATGAACAGTCCAGTGGCGGCGTATTGCGTTCCAACCGCTGGGCGGAACACCGCCGTGAGACTTCCGCGATCCAGTACAACGCCGACCGTGGTCTTGATGCCGGCGGGGCAACCGGTATCACGTTTGCGGCACAAAACGACATGGGCTTCATCAATTTGACCAAGTGGGACGCGTCATTCATGCCAGGCCCAGGCACCGCTTCGGGTATCGGTGGCGATTTGGACAGCAATTATGTCCGTATCGCCGCAACCCCGACCGTGGGTGATTGGGCGATGGTGGTGGGTCTGGGCAAGATGAGCGGTTCGTCCTACTCGAATGTCGCTTTAGCCAAGGTTGACACCGACCAGACCTTCTTCGACTTCCAGGCACAGGGTCAAGTTGCTGGCAAGGAACTGGGCGTGTACTTCCAGCATGCCAAGGCACCTGCAGGCAATGGTGTATCCAATGCATATAACGGCAGCGTTTGTGCAATTGGCGCGGTATGTAACCCGGACCGCAAGGCAACCACGATTGGCGCAGACTACACCGTAATCCCGCATGCGCTGAGCATTGGCCTGGGCTATCGTAACGCCGATACCGGCGGTGCGGCTGCGACCAACGGCGACGATGCATGGACCGTCACGGCTGTGTACGACCTCTACCAGAACGTGGCTTTCCACCTGAACTACAGCTCGTACAGTGGTTCTGCACACAATGCGGCTACTTCAGTAAAGAACCTGACCACATTGATGCTGGAAGCTGCATGGTAAGTTGACAGAATTAAGGTAGTGGCCTGAAGCTAGGTTACGATCCAAGAAACTGCTGACTTAATGAACAGGGGAGACTCCGGTCTCCCCTGTTTTTTTTGCGCCTGAAATAATAGGGGACAGACCATCATGGCACTACCTTAAAAAAATAATAGGGGACAGACCACGGTTTTCTTGAGTGTGTGAATTGCCAAAGGCAGTGAAAACAGCATAAACTGACTCGCTTTGAAGAGAAGCCAATGCCAACAATTTCAATTTTCTACGGAGTCATGATCAAGATGTATTGGGACGATCATGCGCCGCCACACTTCCACGCCGAGTATGGCGGTGCAGAAGCGGTGGTCGATATACAAACGCTGGAGGTCATCAGGGGGAAGCTGCCACACGGTGCCGCCATGCTGGTGAAGGAATGGGCAATGCAGCACCGCAACGAGTTAATGGAGGACTGGAAGTTATGCGAACAATTACAAACGCCAAACAAAATCACGCCGCTGGAGTAACACCGCCCATTCCCTGGAGGGTGTCCACGGTTGAAGCGTTACCGTCTTTCCGACTTTACGTGCAGTTTGAGGACGGCACGGAAGGTGCTGTGGATATGTCCAAATTTCTGGCGCGGGATTGCGGTGTATTCAAGGTATTGCGCAACGTGGAAACATTCAATGCGGCATATGTGGAGCATGGGGCAGTAACTTGGCCAAGCGAATTAGACCTAGCGCCGGACAAGATGCATGATGAACTGCAAAAATCAGATATGTATGTGATGCGGTAAGGCGGCTGATGCTTTGCGTTAGATTGGGTTCGCATGAATAATAGTGAATAATAGGGGACAGACCACGGTTTTATAATTTCTGCTAGACTGCATCCATCGCAATAAAAACTGGATTTCACCATGCCTCGCCGTGCCCGCATCGCGTTGCCAAATGTGCCCGTTCACCTCATCCAGCGTGGCAATAACCGCCAGCCTTGCTTCTTTGCCGATGAGGACTATCTTCGCTATCTGGATTGGTTGACTGAGTATGCCAACAAGACTGGCTGCCGGATTCATGCTTATGTGCTGATGACGAATCATGTGCATTTGTTGCTTTCTTCAGACCGATCAGATGCCGGTGGGGCTTTGATGAAGTCGTTGGGGCAGCGTTATGTGCAGTATGTGAATCGCGCCTATCAGCGTAGTGGCACATTGTGGGAGGGGCGTTTCCGCTCGTGCCCGGTGCAGGAGGAAAGCTACTTGCTGGGTTGCCAGCGTTATATCGAGTTGAATCCGGTGCGGGCGAATATGGTGGCTCATCCGGCTGAGTATCGCTGGTCTAGCTACCGCGCCAATGCACAGGGTGAGGCGGATGCGCTGGTGCGCCCGCATCCATTGTATGCGGCATTGGGGAGTGATGTGGCTGACCAGCAAGCGGCTTACCGTGAGTTGTTTCGTTATGAGTTGGAGCCGGGGATGGTGGATGAGATTCGTCGTGCAACTAATGGCAATTTTGCGCTGGGTGGTGAACGCTTTGCAGCACAGGTGGCGAAAATGATCGGCAGAAGGGCTGCGCCGGGACGGTCTGGACGGCCTCGTAAGGCGGTGTTGCCGGAATCAGGCGAATTGCATTTGGAGTAGAAAACCGTGGTCTGTCCCCTGTTTTTCGGGTATTGATTCCCGATCTGCTGGAAGCTAATGGCTATCCGAACGATGGCGAGGTGCCTTTTGAGTTGTTTTCCCGTCGTTTTGATGTCGCACACCGGCAAGCAGCCTAATAAATAGGGGACAAACCACGGTTTTCTTGTTATTTGAAACGTAGCGGTAAACAAAGCATGGGGAGGCTTCGGCCTCCCCTGTTTTTTGCGCTGCGAGGTTGCATCGACAGCCACTATCGGCAACAATGCGCTTTGTCTGTTGATATTCGTGTGAAGGAAATATCATGGCTATCGTTTTGGATAATGAAATCGAAAGCAAAGTGCAGAAACTGGCCGAGGCTCGTCATTGCACGACGCAATCAATTATGACTGAGGCAATACGCCAGTTCGTTGAGCGTGAAGAGAAGCGCGAAAGATTATGGCAAGATGGTCTTGCGGCGTGGCAGGAATACCAGGAAACCGGCCTGCATGTGACCATGGAAGAAATGGATAGCTGGCTGGCAAAACTTGAGGCAGGGGAAGATGCGGAATTGCCGAAATGCCACGTTTGATATGGTCGGCTGCTGCTGTCAGAGATATGGCGCGATTACACCGGTTTCTCGCGCAGAAAAATGCGGATGCAGCCAGACGCGCTATTCAATCAATTCGCATAGGTGTTAAAAATCTTGCCGCCCAACCGCAGATTGGGCGGTTTGCCGAAAATCAGAAACCTGAATTCCGCGAGTTGCTCATCGAGTTTGGCGATAGCGGCTATATCACTCTTTATCGCTATGCGGATGATACCGTCACAATTCTGGCAGTGCGCCACCAGAAGGAGATTGGTCATTAAGAGCTCAAGTCAAAGAGCTGGATGCCCGCCTACACGGGCATGACGACTTATTCAGCGGCTGCTAAACGGTTTTGCCCGCGCAGCTCGCGCACCCTGCAAAACCCAAACAACGACCAAGGCAGTTGCAACACCCGATGCCATTAACGAACCTTGCCTCATGAATAAACCAGGACGTAACGACCCATGCCCCTGCGGCAGCGGAAAGAAATACAAGAAATGTTGCCAGGATAAATCCGGATCGCATTCCCCGACACCAGCCGAATGCAATCAGTTGATTGCCTTGTTCAACGCCGGACATTACCCGGAACTGGAAAGCAGGGCGCGTTCGCTGGTCGGGCGATACCCGGATTCCGGGTTCGCCTGGAAGGTATTGGGCGCAGCCCTTCAGATACAGGGTAAGGACAGCCTGGCAGCATTGCACAAGGCGGCGGAACTGCTGCCGGGCGATGCCGTGGCGCATTATAATCTGGGCAACATCCTTCATGAGCGTGGCCGCCTGAATGAGGCCGAGGCCAGCTACCGGCGGGCGCTGCAGATCGAGCCGGACGGTGCGGATATGCATACCAACCTCGGGAAAACCCTTCAGGATATGGGGCGCATCGAGGAAGCCGAAGCCAGTTATCGGCGGGCGCTTCAAATCAAGCCTGACCACGCCGAAGCGCACAACAATCTCGGGGAAACCCTCATGGAGTCAGGCCGCCTTGATGAGGCCGAGGCCAGCTTGCGCCGGGCACTGCAGATCAGGCCGGATTATCTCAAGGTGCGCCTGAGTCTTGCATCGGTCAGTAAGGTAAAGGCTGACGACGAAAATCTGGCCGCGCTGATTGCGGCCGATGAAGCGGCACGCAACAGCGCAACACCGCTGCCTGGCGAAGATGCGGTGTGCCTGCATTTCGCACTGGGCAAAAGCTATGACGATATCGGCGATCACGCAAAAGCCTTTCCGCGCTTCCTCGAGGGCAACAGGCTGAAGCGTGCCACTTTCGACTATGACCCGGACGAAACCGCACGGCGCATCGACTCGATCATGCGCAATTTCGATATGGCAACGATGGACCGGCTGCGCGGCGGCGGCGACCCCTCGCATCTGCCGATCTTCATATTGGGAATGCCCCGCTCCGGCACCACGCTGGTCGAGCAGATCATCTCCAGTTACCCCGGGGTTCATGGTGCGGGGGAGCTCGTCGACCTGGCGGCAATTTTACGGCACGATATTGCAGGCGCGGTTTTTCCGGACAACCTGCACTCGCTCGATCAAGCCCGGCTCACTGCCTGGGGCGCGGAATATGTGGCCGGTTTGCAGCGGCGCGCGCCGGATGCGCGGCGCATCACCGACAAGATGCCGGCGAATTTTCTGGCGGTCGGCCTGATCCACCTGATGTTGCCCAATGCGAAGATTATCCATGTCAACCGCAATCCGGTGGATACCTGCCTGTCCTGCTTTACCCAGCTGTTCAAGGATGGGCAGGAATTCACCTACGACCTGGCCGAGCTGGGGCGATACTACGTTGACTATGCACGCTTGATGGAACATTGGCGCAAGGTATTGCCGGAGGGTGCTTTTCTTGATGTGCGGTATGAAGACATCGTGGCGGACCAGGAAGCGCAGTCACGCCGCCTGATCGAGTATTGCGGGCTGGAGTGGGACGATGCCTGCCTCGACTTTCACCAGAGTAAGCGCGCGGTACGCACTGCCAGCATGGCGCAAGTGCGCCAGCCGATCTATAAATCGTCGGTGGAACGCTGGCGGCCTTACGAGAAATTCCTGGGGCCGCTGCTTGATGCGCTCGGCGAGCTGGTTCCTGGCCGATGATATCAGCGCTGTTCACATAAGAAAAATTCCGTTCGCCCTGAGCCTGTCGAAGGGCTTTGTGTGAGTGGCTGGTGGTTCGACAAGCTCACCACGAACGGTTAAGTGAACAGCAGCCGCTAATAGGGGCGGATTTACAGAGGAGATCGGATGAGTCAATCAAAAGCAGCAAAGCATGCATCGGTGGTTTGGCAGGATGGCCATGTGTCATTGGATGATCGTGCCGCCTTGCTGGGCCAGCGCCCCGCTACCGTGTGGCTGACAGGGTTGAGCGGTGCGGGGAAATCCACGCTGGCATTTGCCCTGGAGCGCCATTTGACCGGCAAGGGGCATGCCTGTTTTGTGCTGGATGGCGACAATGTCCGGCACGGCTTGAATCGCGACCTTGGCTTTTCTGCGGAGCATCGCACGGAGAATATCCGGCGGATTGCCGAAGTGGCGCGGCTGATGAATGACGCCGGGTTGGTCGTTATTTCAGCCTTCATCTCTCCCTACCGCGCAGACCGTGAGATGGCTCGTCAAGTTATCGGGGAGGACCGGTTTGTTGAGGTGTATGTCGCGACCCCGATGGAAATTTGCGAGCAACGCGATGTGAAAGGGCTTTATCAGCGCGCACGTTCAGGTGAGATTGCCGATTTCACCGGGATCAGTGCGCCTTATGAGCCGCCGGAAAACCCGGCAGCGACCATCGATACCAGCTTAATCACCTTGGATGTTGCGTCTGCGCAACTGGCGCAAATCCTCATGCCGCGATTGCGGTTCTGAGGTCAGTCAAGTGCCCTGCTCCGTTCTTTGCGCGTTACATAGATGGGTTGAGCCCTTCGGCAGGCTCAGGACAGGCTTCGGTCTCCCCTGCTTTTTTGCGCTTGCAACAATCACGTCTATCCGCAACAATGCCCACATTCGTTGTTATCAGAGGAGCAAGCCATGCAAATCACATTGGAGCAAATAGCCGAGGGTGCGCTCGCTTTGCCGAGCGAGGCGCGTGCGTTGTTGGCGGATCGTTTAGTGGAAAGTCTTGATCCGGCAGAGGATGGTTACATTCGGCAGTTATGGGTTAAGGAAGCGCGGCGGCGCATTGCTCAGGTGCGTAGTGGAGCGGTGGCGACGATCCCCGGTGAGGTTGCTTTTTCACAAGTGCGCGCGGCAATCGGAAAATGAATTACGAGTTTCATCCTGAAGCACTGTCTGAGTTTCAGGAATCTGCTGTTTTCTATGAGTCTCAGCAAATCGGTTTGGGTACACGCTTTATCGCGGCGGTGCAGTCTGCTGTTGATCATATCGTGGCAGCACCTCAATCCTGCCGAGTGATGGAAGAGGATGTGCGCCGATTCTTGACCAAAGTTTTCCCTTACGCGGTGTTATACGCAATTGAGAGCGATTACATTTTAATTGTGGCAGTAATGCACTGTCATCGCGAACCGGGGTACTGGCATCACCGGATTTAGCTCGTGTAGTTGCAGCACCGCAACGAGCTATTTAGTGGAAGAGTTGGGTAAATAAAAGCAGCCCGTGTAGGGTGCGTTCCACGCACCACGGTGCGCACAGCGCACCCTACGCAATGGGATGTAGTTGCGGATTCATCTGCACAAAAAATGGGCGAATGAATTCGCTCCTACGCACGCGTAGACGGGTTGATCTCGCGTAGGTTGGGTTGAGCCCTTCGGCAGGCTCAGGACTTGCAAGAGCCTCTAACGCAAAAAATCTCAACAAACTCGCTCTGAATCCGGCTCGACTGATCCGTACATGGCCATGCTGATCGCATCTACATACGGGTCTGGCATCCTGATGAATTCCACGGTTTGGTATGACGCCGGTGCGCGGTACAGATCACGGTAGTAGCTGGCCAATACCGGATCGGTTGTGCTATTCACTGCTTCATTGACCGCCTCCTCCAGCGGATCGGCTTTCATGTCGGCAATGACTACCGCAGTCGTAGCGTTGGCATATTTACAATACACACCACGTTCGAAGCTGTCAGAAATCATGTCTGTGCCGGCATAGGCAAAGGTTGGCAGCAAAGCTGCGGCAATCAATGTCAAAAAGAATTTGTTCGGTTTCATGATCATTACTCCTTTTGCTGATTAGGGCAACACAAAATGGCCACCTACGTCAAAAAATGAGCAGTAATCATGCCGAAAAACGAGTTACCAAAAAATCAAGCTATTAGGCGAAACGAGATTCGTTTAGCGGATAAAAACATGTAAATGTGAACATTGATTAACGTTTATAGTGAACTGATCTTGCCCATGGAAAACGTATTTTTTCTTCTCAGGCGGGTCTTATCTTAGGCATGGCTGATTGCGTTCAGCAATTCAGGCGCCATCCTGTTCTGTTCGTCGACCGACGCGATGATCGCCGCGCGCCGCCGGACGCATTATTCGCAAGGAGCAAGACATGCAGCGACAGATGGCCGTTCATCGTGAAGCCCCCCGCTTGCGCGCTTCGATGCGCTTCAAAAACACGCCCATCACTTCGCGGTACAGCGCATCCTTGAGCACGCTGTCCTCGTTGCCGGCGTCGACGTTGGGGTTGTCGTTGATCTCGATCACATAGAGGCGGCGGCCTGCCTGCTTGATGTCCACGCCGTAGAAGCCGTCGCCGATCAGGTTGGCCGCGCGGAGCGCCATTTTCACCACGCGGTCCGGCGCCTCGCCGACCGACAGCGCCTCCGTCTTGCCTTCGACGAAATCATGCTTGTCGTCGCCGTGCCGGATGATCTGCCAGTGGCCGGGCACCATGAAATATTTCGCGACGAACAGCGGCCGCCGGTCGAGGATGCCGACGCGCCAGTCGAACTCGGTGGGCAGGTATTCCTGCGCGACGATCAGCTCCGATTTGTCGAGCAGGCCGTTCACTCTGGCGGGCAGCTCTTCTTCAGATTCCACCTTCACCACGCCGAGCGAGAACGAGCTGTGCGGCTGCTTGAGCACGCAGGGCAGCCCGAGTTCGGGGATGATCCGGTTCACGTTGTCGCGGTGCACCAGCAGCGTTTTTGGCGCGGGGATGCGGTGCCGCGCGAGGATCTCGGCGAGGTAGACCTTGTTGTTGCATTTCAGGATGGAATCCGGGTCGTCGATCACCACCAGCCCCTCGGCTGCCGCGCGCCGCGAGAAGCGGAAGGTGTAGTGGTTGACGAAGGTGGTGTCGCGGATGAACAGCGCATCGAACCCGGCCAGCCGGCCGTAGTCTTCCTTGGTGATGAGCTCCGTATGCATGCCGAGCGCCTGCGCCGCCTTCTCGAACTTCTGCAACGCCTTGGCATTGGAGGCCGGCTCCGGGTTGCCGGGATCATGCAGGATCGCGAGGTTGTAACGCGGTGCTATGCATTTCGCCGTGCGCCGCCTGTGCCCGGTGAAATATTCCGTGGCGGCCTGTACTGCAAATTCCTGATGCTGCGGCGGGATGTCGCTCGCGGCGATCGGGCGCACGCTGCAGATGCGCCAGTGCTGGCCGCGCCGCTCGAATTCGGCGCGCAGCAGCGGCGCATGCAGCAGGTTGAAAAGTTGGCGGCTGAGCTGATCGTGGCGGCTCGCCGCGCTGCGGCCGAAGTAGATGCTGAGCTCGAAGGTGTCCGACTTGATGGTCTTCAGCGATTTCTGAATCAGCTCGTCCAGCCCCTCGGTCAGCAGCCGCACCATGTTCTGCGATTGCAGGTCTTCGATGGTGCTCGCGCGCGGCAGCGGCTTGTGGCCGCGCGCCTCGGCGAGCAGCGATACGTAGTAGCCGAGCGTCTGGTAGCGGTAGCTCTTGCACAGGTTGAACACCCGCGCCGTGTGGTCGCCGCCATAGGCCGGATCGGTCAGGTAGGCGCGCGCCGGCACGACGCTCACGCCGGGAATATCCAGCGGCCAGTCGCGCGGATTGTTGACCACGATGA